>JAUIFR010000002.1 GCA_030430325.1 Bacteroidia bacterium
TGAATCTAAACAGTTTAAATCCAAACTACTCAAAATGGATGATCAACAAGCCGAACTTTACCATATTATTTGTAAGTATTACTAACTAAAATCTTCGGGTGTTGCAAAAATGAAAACAGGAAAAAGCTAATTAACGTTAATTTATTCAATACATATATTTTATGGTGTTTTTGACCTATTTAGTATAGCCTTGGCGTAACGATCCCAACTTAAATGCTGTGCCATTTCGGTGATATTTTCGGCCGGTAGTGGCTGATCGATCGATTTGAGCATTACACGGGTCATGTCTTCAATGTTTTCTGCCTCTGCCAAATAACCGTTGAACCCCTCCTTAACCGTTTCGGGGAAATGTCCTACTTTTGTTGCTAAAATAGGTAACTTGAAGTTATAACTTAATGACTCTATTCCCGAAGGTGTGGCATACGAATAAAACAATAATACGGTATAACTCACCTGAAAATACTGGTGTACATCCTCATTAGGTATAAATTGGTTAAATATTTGAACTTGATCCTGAATACCAAGTTTTTCAACTAATGCCAGAGGGTTATAATCTTGCTCGTTATCCTGACTACCCAGTAAGATTTTTTTAGCTAATCCAAATACGGCCTTTTTAAGCTTAGTGACGAAGTTTTTATTGTCAAGTGTATTCCAAAATGACTCTCCACAAATTAATAAACTGACATCATCCCTCTGGCTACTCACTCGGCTAAATGCCTCTATAGCATGATGTAGCCCCTTATACTTTCTGATAAATCCAAAGAAAAGAAACACATGCTTCTTGAGGTTATGCTTGCGTTTGAATGCATCTATATCGAAATTTGGATCTGGTGCAAATAAATTATAAATAGGATGAAACAACTTGATGACCGCATCTTTATCTGTTTCGGTCCTGCTTCCTGTTTCGTTTATACTGAATTTTTTGTTTGGAAATAAGGATTGTAACTCATCAAAGGTTTTGTAGGCATGCACGATGTAATTATCCGCCCTCTTAAGCCCCCACTTTGTAAAAATTTGATCAATTTTGCTCTTTTCCTTTTGTATGACGAAATGCAAGTCCATCATTACCTCACAAGTATGAATTCGCTTCAATCGCTTAATAATTCTACCAATAGGTAGCCCCTGGATGGCAATTGACCACTGGAAAATAACAATATCTGGTGCTAAACTTTTAATAAAATGAGCTGTTTTTTTCCATGAGGTAGGGTTGTTATAATTTGTAATGTAGGTAACGCCAATGTTTGTACCAGCTAATAAATCTGTTTTACTTACTTTATCTTTAAAATCTCGAGGCACGATGCTGGGGTACTGCTGTGTCCAAGATACAATATGCACATCTACCTGCGCTTGACTAGCAAGTGCTTTGGCTAATGAGGTATTATAATTGGATAGCCCTCCTTTAAATGCTGGCCCAGGCCCAAAGCAAACAACCTTTACCCGATCACCCATGGCTAGTTTAAGGTATTTTTAACTGTTTCGTATACCCGGCGCATACCTTCTTCAATACTTATTTTGGCTTTCCAGCCAAGGGTTTCATTGACAAAATCCATGTTACAGTACCTGGAGTGTACCCCGACAGGTTTATCTAACAAGGGTTTAATTTCGGGTTTGTAATCGGCAAAACTACAAAACACATCTATTATTTCTCTAAAATTGGTGAGTTTACCCATTCCGATATTAATAGCCGTGCCATCATGAATGTGATCCATGGCATGCAGGGTACAATCAAGTACATCATCGATATGCACAAAATCCCGACCCTGATAGCCACTTCCCCATACTTCAAAGGGGTTTTCCTTAAGTGCTGCGCGCCGTGCAATTGCAGGTATTGGATATGTAAAATCCTGATCTTCTCCATATCCCGAAAAAGGCCTGATACAGGTTATTTTTACGCCATAATGTGAGGCGGCTATTTTAGCTAAATACTCACCAGTAAGCTTGGTCCACCCATAAGTCATATCTGGCTGGCCCATACTGTTAAAATCAATATCTGATTCGCGAAGCTGTATGGTGTTAGCTTCTGTCTGCTTGCTTATTGGATATGCAGCACTTGAGCTTGGATACAGCACTCGCGCAGGTTTATTTCTGGTGATCCAATAAAAAAATTCCGCATCGATCGATAAATCTAGCGCCACCATCATGGGGTCACCATCGATCTTGGCACGTCCTCCTACGATTGCAGCCAGGTGGAATACATCTTCAAACTGATCAATTTCAATACCATACGTATCGTTAAACCAGGATTCATTTTCGATGAAATTTCGTACTATGGTCCTAAAGTCTTCTTTAATGAAAAGGAGCCTCTCCTCTGACCCATATATTTCTAAATTTTTTATTTGCTTTGATAGTGGTTGGCCAAGCCATTTAGAAGGTTCAATACCAACCGAGAGGTCATCGATAAATACGATTCGATCATTGGTAGTTTGAAAGAGTCGCTTTACTAGGTTTCTACCCACAAACCCACATCCGCCTGAAATTAAATGTGTACGCATAAAAATATTGTTATGGCGCAAATATAAATAATTATTAGGTTTTGGGTGGAATAAATGGGGCAAATTAGGTCGAATATCTATGAAAAAATGAACGAAATTTGCAAATTTCGTTCATTATTGCTTGCCTTTGAATACAAATCCACCATTTTCATATTGATAAAGTAGTTTGTCAACCTGCAGCCACATTCCTTCTTCAATGGTTCTGATATTTTCAATATCGCTATATTCTGTATGTAGAGAACCTTTTGTAAATTTGGCCAATTTCAGATAGTGTGGCTGTATGGCAACGTCTTCATAGAGTGTGTTACCACATAGTATTATGTGTACTGGTTTACGAATGGTTTTCATGAATTTACTATATCTAACAGGGCTGATATTATCGGCAATCAGGATAAACTCTTCAGCATTGGGAAATTGTTTTTGTGCAGAATAGAGTGCTTCAATGTCATTTTCTTCAATGTCTACGTTCTTCATACCATTTTTTGCGGCCTCAAGCATTTTATTTGAAATACTATCAATTTGCTGTGAATTAGTTACATACATGCCGCCTTCGGCATTAGGGTCAAGGCTGAGAGGTATACCCTCGCTTGTACAATCATTAAAAAACACAAACCCTTTAATTGATTTTACCTCCTTGTAGCGCTTCAACCACGTGATAACCTGTGTGCCATATTTGTACATGCTCGATGACCAATCACATACTATTACTACATTATTCCAAGTGCTTTTATGGCGTTCAAGTACTTTATATGTGATAGAGTCTTCTCGCTTAATTCGATCTTTTTGAATGAGGTCTAGTATTTCCTCTTTCCTTAATTCGAATGGTGTTGGCATAAGCAGTGGTTTGTTATCTGCAATGGTTGATGTTGAGAGCTGCCCGTCATCTAAATCTTCTAGGCTTATGTTTAAATCTTTTACCTCTATTTTTTCGAAAAGTACAGGCAGGGAATCTGCCATATTACTCACTTCATTGTTAATATTTTCACTATCGACTCTATTCGATTGATTCTTAGTTTCCTCAAAACCAAGTTGTTCAAAATTTTCTGTTGGATCTTCTGTAGCGTTTAACTTTTTTACATTAATTGACTTAATATTATTTAATAAATAAGATGCTTGATATGGAATATCTTTTACGGCCAATCTATCAGCAGTAAAAAACCCTATAGAACCAGATGTAACAGCTGTAAGAATAATTTTTGCAGAGCTGGAGCCCATCCAAGTGGTAAATTTACTCCAAAAAGAGACCTGCGTTGCAACTGGCAGAGTACTGTTGAGCATGGAACTCATTTGCTCCCAGTGTGCAGGATCATAATCGGCCGTCATTTTTTCGGCTGATTTTTTTACGATATCGTGCAACTGTTCGTCGTTAAGCATAATCTCTAATACTGTTACTAATTAATTGGCGCAATTTTTTGTTTGCCGCAGTGAGGTGCGCTCTGGAAGTGCTATCTGCAATTCCCAACTCTGCTGCGATTTCTTTATGTGAGTATCCTTCTATAACATATAGTACAAAAACGATCCGGTAAGTATCCGGTAGCTTTTGAACCAGCTCCATTATTTCTTCTGCGGATAATTGATCTTCTACATTTTCTGAAACATTTACCTCATTTGCCTCCTCTATATCCTCTGCATACTTAAATTTATTATTTTTTCTGTGATAATCTATAGCTGTATTCACTAATATTCTTCTAAACCAACTTTTGAAGTGCTGAACTTCTGTATTTTTTGCCAGATTTTTAAATGCTTTCATGAATGCATCATTCATTATTTCTACCGCTTCATATTCATTATTAACATAACTAATACAAGTCGCCAAAGCATAAGAATAGTATTTTCTGTATAACTGTTCTTGGGCTTTGCGTTTGTTTTTTCTACATCCCTCTATTATGTTAAAATCTTCTGTCTGCTTCAATGTTACAATGCTAAACGATTAAAGTCATAATCCTTAAATATGATATGAGAATAATTTGCATGAAGTATATCTTTTCAAAAGATATTACCTCAGAACAGTTGTTGATTTATACTATAATTATTATTCATATTAAAATCGCTTCAATTACATGACGATACAACTTGTAAAAACGCTGGAAATCAGCATAGAAAAATTCATGAAATAATTATATATAATTGATTTTTAAATCATTATAATTTAAATAGTGCTTCAAAAAAGTTTAAATTTTCACCCTTTTGTTTGACGACTAGTAGCGGAATGTGCTTGTTAAACCCTACTAGTTTTTCAGCAATACTACCCAAAAGTATGGCAGCGGCAGCTGTTCTGCCCTTAGAGCCAATTATAATTAAGTCCACCTTTGCTTGCTCTGCATAAAAGTGAATTTTATCCGCTGGTTTTTGATCTTCGTCTAGCGTGCATTCAAAGTGGATGTTTGCTTTGTTTATCTGCTCAAGTGTGCTGAGAAACGTTTGGCTGTCATTGGTGGCATTTTGCTTCATGATACCAGCAAACTCCTCGTATGATTTCCCAGATTTGTGGTAACCAGTCGGTACAAAATAGACATGCTGGCAGTGTATTTTAACTTGGTCTAACCCTGGCCACTGTTGTATCTGTAATGCCTTCTCTACAGCTAATTTAGAAAACTCAGAGAAATCAACTGGCACTAGTATGGAGCTAATCTTAAAGGGCGTATTTTCTGGAACTAACAAAACAGAGCAGGATGACATAGTGGCGATTTTACCTGGTATTACCCCTTTTCCATCTAATTCTAACTTTCTGCCCATTAGTATTAAATCAATCTCTTTAATCTTTGCCCATCGTAAAATTAAGTTGGTGGAGTTACCCTCTTTAATGGCGATTTCTATGCTACAATTTGGTGCATCAAAGTATTTTGTTAATGATTCTTGAACTCTCTGTGTGAGTGCTTCATCAGTAGGCGCTAACAAGTCCGGATAGGCTTCCGCTACCTCTTTTGGAAGTTCAAGGTTTTTACTTATATGAATAAAATATACCTTTTCTACATTTCCTAATTTACAGAGCATAGACGTGTATTGTATGAGTGTGGCATCCATTTCTGAGAAATCTAGCCCTACAAGAATTCGTTTAAACGTATACATATCAAATCTTTTAATTAATTAAATTTAGAAAACAGCCATATTTGTCTTGCATAAAGTTACTAATCATTTGCTAAAATTAAATAAGTTCGATTTAATTTAAAATTTACTTAACTTGCTTTTTATACCATGTGCATGTTGTTGAATAAATATTGGGTCTATTTTATCTGTTTTTGGAATTGAATATAAGTGAGGAATGGAAGTTCTGGCTAAAATGGCACGCATGCTGTCTTCATTTTGATCTCCATTAAAAATAATCCCTTCAACTTTGATGTTATTTTGCTTTAATACGTCAAGTGTAAGTAGTGTATGATTTATGCTTCCTAAATAGTAGTTTGAAACTAAAATCAATGGTACTTTTAGATGTATAATCAGATCAAGAATAGTTTCACGCTCATTTAAAGGCACTAACACTCCCCCTGCACCTTCGATAATAAGGTTATTATGTGTTTTTGGAAGGCTAATTTTACATAAATCAATTTGTTGGTTTTCCATCTTGGCGGCTTGGTGTGGAGACACTGGACTTGAGAAAAGATATGCTTCTGGATGAGTTCGAACTTTTTTCCCTAACAATTTGGTAATCATATCAGTATCTCTCGGTTCTCCAGATTGAACGGGTTTCCAGTAGTCAGCTTCAAGTGCCTGTGTAAGAATCGCACTTATTAAGGTTTTTCCGCTATCAGTACCAATGGCACTCACAAAAAACGATTTTCCCATGTTAATATTACTTATAATTTTTGAATTTAAATTGATTGCCCTCTAGTTTAATTTTTGTAATTTAAAAATTTATAACAAATTGCAAGTATGTTTATTTTATCCGAATCTAACTCTATTGCTTGCCATTTTTTGGGTGAACTACGTGATCGAAATATACAAAATGATCGCATGAGATTCCGAAGAAATTTAGAACGCTTAGGCGAAATAATGGCGTATGAGATTTCCAAAAAGATGCATTATCATGCAACGGAAATCAGAACACCACTTGGTGTTCGGAGGGTTAGTAACTTAGATCAAAACCCAGTTATTATTACGATTTTAAGGGCTGGACTTCCTTTTTTTCAGGGATTCATTAATTATTTTGAACATGCGGCCTGTGGGTTTATTGGTGCTTTTCGGCAAAATGAAGGAAACTTTGATGAAGTTTCTATCCAATTGGGGTATAGGGCGATTTCGGATATAAATAATAAGGAAGTAATTATTGCTGATCCTATGTTGGCAACTGGGAAATCATTAGTAAAGGCAATCGATCAGCTTACGGACTATGGTATACCATCCAAAATTCATATTGCATCTGCCATTGCTGCACCTGAAGGAGTGGCATATTTGGATCAACAAATAAGTCTTGAATATGAATTGTGGTTAGGTGATTTGGATGAACGCTTAAATGAGCGTGCTTATATAATCCCAGGATTAGGTGATGCTGGGGATTTAGCTTATGGTAAAAAAAATTAAATTAAGAGGAGATGTCATTTGATGTATTTCTTCTTTTTCCGGGATTATTTGTGCTAATATTAGGGAGTGACTTTCTCGTTAGAGGAGCATCTAGCCTAGCACTTAGATTTAGAATTACGCCACTGGTGGTTGGACTGACCATTGTGGCGTTTGGCACATCTGCGCCTGAGTTAATCATCAGTGTAAAGTCAGCATTAATGGGTAGCTCTGACCTTACTATGGGCAATGTAGTTGGTTCTAACATTTGTAACCTGACCCTGGTATTAGGAATAACAGCTGTTTTAATGCCTATCCGTGTAAATATTGATAGCATACGAATAGATTGGCCAATCACAATGGGTAGCTCATTACTGTTGATTTTTGTTGTGAGAGACGGCATAGTAAATATGCTTGAAGGAGTACTCTTCATTATAATACTTATACTTTACAATATCTTTGTCATAAAGAAAGCCAGAAAAACATCAGAAGCTTTATACGAAGAGGAGGATTTCGTAGATATTTCTAGCAAACATTTTTATGAAGATGTATTCTACATTTTATTAGGATGCGTAGGTTTATATTATGGTTCGGAGTGGTTTATAGAAGGTGCCAAAATTTTGGCACGTGATATTGGTGTGAGTGAGCGTGTAATTGGAATTACAGTTTTGGCTTTTGGCACGAGCTTGCCAGAGTTAGTTACGGCACTAGTTGCTTCGTTTAGGAAAGAAACGGATATTGCAATTGGTAATTTAATGGGTTCAAACATCTTCAATATTCTCTCTATACTTGGCATTACAAGTATAATTAAGGAGGTGGAAGTGAGTGAATTGATTCAAAATATTGATTTATGGTGGATGATTGCTATTACATTCATCATTTTGCCTATGATGCTTTTTAAAAGGCGTTTTTTAAGAATTGAAGGGGCCATTCTAGTAGTCATTTATATTTACTATACCTATATTGTTTTTTCCGCATCAAACCCCTTGGGCATTTTATAATTTACCTGCATGGAGCTTATCAAATATTTGACTGTATATACAATGAGTATGTTCAAATTTATCATGGGGCCTGTTTTGGGTAAGTTTTATGGGTTACCCATTCCAATTAGTATTTTGTTGACTATAGGTGGAATGATGACAAGTGTGCTATTGTTTACACAATTTGGCGAGTACTTGAGACCAAAATTTAACCTAATATTTTACAGGAATAAGAAAAAATTCAGTAAGCGAAACCGGCAATTTATTAAACTATGGCGTCGTTACGGTGTATTAGGTGTATCTATACTTACTCCTTTAATTTTTACACCAATTGGCGGTACGATCTTAATTTCGATTGTCGGTGCAAAAAAATACCAAATCTATAGCTACATGCTATTCAGTGCAAGCATTTGGTCAATAATACTCAACCTTGCCACAAATGCCTTTTGGGAATTTTTTAGACAAACCTTATGAAAAATGGTATAAAGAGTAAAAAAAAGAAGGTCACAACAACCTCCTCTTTTATTTCTTAAAACCGAACTAAATTACTCAGTAGCAGTTTCTTCTTCAGTTTCACCTTCCATAGAAGCCTCAGCTTCTTCAGTTAATTCCGCTTCTTCAACTACTTCTGTTTCAGTGTCTACAGTGCTTTCCATTACTGGCTCTGCACCTTCATTCATTGTCGCTTCTGGATTTGAATTTTCTTCCTCACCACCAGATTTCTTGCTTTCACATCCAAATGCAAGCAATAATCCACTAAAAAATAATACTGAAAATAATTTCTTCATGACAAAATCAATTTTTTTTGAGAACGCAAATATAACCTTTATATTGACGAAACAATAGCAGATGTCATTTTTTTCGAAAAATTAATTTAATTGGAACTCCTCTAAAATCAAAATGATCTCGTAACTTGTTTTCTATGAATCTTTTATAGGGATCCTTGATGTATTTTGGGAAATTACAAAATAGGATAAATGAAGGAGCTGCCCCATTTAACTGTGTAATATATTTGATTTTTATGTATTTTCCCTTAAACGCCGGTGGTGGATTTCGCTCTATTTCCTTCAATAAATGCTGGTTGAGCGCTGAAGTTGAGACTTTTTTTGTTAAGTTTTGGTAGACTTCAGATACAGTATCGATTAATTTATGAAGCCGTACTTTTTCCAAAGCCGAACCAAAAATGATTGGGATATAACTTATTGCCGCAAGTTTTTCCTGAATCATTTTAGTGAATATATTAATTGTATTGGAGTCTTTTTCGATTAAATCCCACTTATTCACCAAAATAATAATCCCCTTGCGAAGCTCGATGGCCTGTGTGAGGATATTCATATCTTGTGCCTCAAATCCGCGGGTTGCATCTAGCAGTAACACACATATATTGCAACTTTCAATAGCCTTAATTGTTCTAATTACAGAATAAAACTCTAAGTTTTCTTTTACCTTAGATTTTTTACGAATACCAGCTGTATCTATTAATATAAACTTTTTACCATAAAGGTTGTATTCGGAGTCTAAAGAGTCTCGAGTGGTGCCAGCAATATCAGTTACAATGGCACGCTCTCGATTAAGTAGTGCATTTAAAAGGGAAGACTTACCCACATTTGGCCGACCAACAAAGGCAACCTTAGGAATGCCAGCATATGGGTCTTGCTCACCTTCTTCGGGTAAATACTTAATAAGGTCATCGAGTAAATCGCCTGTACCTGCGCCATTTGTTGATGAAATAGAGTAAATTTGATCACTGAGCCCCAAACTGTAAAATTCGTTGGCCATAAGCCCAAGCTTATAATTGTCAGCTTTATTTGCTACGACCATTATGGGTTTGTCAATTTCTCGCAAGAATTGCGCAAACTCTTTGTCTTCGGCAGTTAATCCAGTTTTACAGTCCAATAAAAATAAAATGGCGTTTGCTTCATCGATAGCAAGTGAAACTTGCTTGCGAATGGATTTTTCTATAAAATCTTTTGTGTCAGGCACATAGCCCCCTGTGTCAATTACATTAAAGTATTTTCCTGACCAAGTGGCAATACCATAATGGCGATCTCTGGTAACCCCACTTTCGTCGTCCATGATTGCCTTACGTTCTTCGACTAATCGATTGAATAGAGTTGATTTACCCACATTGGGTCGACCAACAATTGCCACAACATTTGCCATTATTTTGCTTAGTTTAGAATAGATTTGGCGATAACCAGTTTCTGAATTTCCGAAGTGCCCTCTCCTATTGTGCAAAGCTTGGCGTCTCGGTAATACTTTTCTACCGGAAAATCCTTAGTATAGCCATAGCCCCCGTGAATTTGCACGGCATCATTGGCGACCTCTACAGCGACTTCAGAAGCGTAATACTTTGCCATGGCCGATTCTTTTGTCATTTTTACCCCCTTCATTTTAAGTTCGGCTGCATTTAAAGTTAGCAACCTTGCCGCCTCAATTTTTGTAGCCATGTCAGCAAGCTTGAATGATACGCCCTGGAATGTAGCTATGGGCTTATTGAATTGGTGGCGCTCTTGTGCATATTTAGTAGCTGCCTCAAACGCGCCTTGTGCAATTCCAACACTTAATGCTGCAATTGAAACTCTGCCTCCATCTAATATTTTGAGTGCTTGGATAAAACCTTCACCAACCTCTCCTAGACGGTTAGAATCTGGCACTCTGCAATCTTCAAAGATAAGCTCAGTTGTTTCAGAAGCCCTCATACCTAGTTTATCTTCTTTTCTGCCAGCTCTAAAGCCATCCATTCCTTTCTCAAGTACAAAGGCAGTCATGCCATGTGAGTCGCCAGGTTCTCCAGATCGCGCAATCACCACGGCAATTTCTCCAGAGCTACCATGCGTAATGAAATTTTTGGTGCCGTTTAGAATCCAATTCGAACCATCTTTAATGGCTGTTGTTTTCATATTGCCTGCGTCCGAGCCTGTATTGGGTTCAGTTAGGCCCCAAGCACCGATTTTTGTTGCTGTAGCTAGGCTTGGTAACCATTTTTGTTTTTGATATTCATTGCCAAACATTAAGATATGATTGGTGCAAAGTGAGTTATGTGCTGCTAAAGATAAGCCAATAGAGCCATCAAGTTTGGCTATTTCTTCAATAATATTGATGTATTCAAGGTAGCCTAAGCCCGAGCCATTATAATCTTGGGGTACAAGTACTCCCATTAGGCCTAATTCACCTAATTTCTTGAAAAGTTGAATGGGGAACTCTTGGGTGTCATCCCAGGTTCTATAATGAGGTATAATTTCCTTCGACCCAAAATCACGGATCGTTTCCGTGATCATTTGAATGTTTTCATTCACTTGATCTGTCATAGTAGTAAAATATTAAATTTCAAATACGATAACCTAAAAAAAGTACAATTTTAGGCCGATTTGGCTTTGAAAAAAAACCAAATAGTCTATAACAAAATTTAATCAATATTTTAGAGAAAAAGTTCCCAAATTATACTAAAGTTTTATGCTAAAAAATCAAAATTTCTAACATCCGCTTTTTGAGGGGTTCTGGGTGGAACAATTTTTTTCAAATATGATATTTGATGCAAAAATATTTTTTTTGTTATGTTTATCCACATAAATTTGGATTCAATATATTTTTATAATGTATTGATAATTAAAATATTATAAATATGCCAATTCATTTTGTGGATAACTAATTAGTATTGTGGAAAACTTTATTTGCTTTTTTAATTATTTCTTTATCGGTGAAATAATAAGGCATTGAGATGAAAAAAGTTATTTTGGAATAAAAAACTTGCATGAGGAAAAGCGATGATGATAACTTTAACTTTTAAACTAGTCTTTAATGAAAAGCCCTATAAATCACCAACTATCAATTAAAATATGTACTTCGAATAATAGTTTGCGAAAATTAGAAAAGTACAAATTTTATATCAATGTAATGCTGAAGAGGTCGAATTTTGAGTTAAATCGTCATAATCTCTTCTTCTTTACGAACATATAAATCTTCAAGTTGCTTTACAAATTGATCGGTAAGCTTTTGTACACTTGCCTCGGCTTGCTTTATAGCATCCTCAGAAGCTCCATCCTTAAGAAGTTTTTTAAGGGAGTCATTGGTGTCTTTACGGACATTTCGGATACTAATTCTCCCGTTTTCTATTTCTTGTTTTGTTTGCTTTACCAATGTGATTCTGCGCTCTTCAGTAAGAGGTGGTACATTAATGCGAACTACTTCACCATCATTTTGCGGGTTAAGGCCTAAATCACTATTTGTAATGGCTTTTTCGATTTCGGGTATAACACTTTTTTCCCATGGTTTGATTACAATTGTTTTGGCATCTGGTGTGTTAACAGAAGCTACCTGATTAATGGGGGTTTTTGATCCATAATAATCAACTAAAAGTCCTTCAAGCATACTTGGCGAAGCCTTACCGGCTCTAATTTTTGAAAGTTCAATAGAGGTGTGTTGCACGGACTTCTTCATACTAGCCTCTGCATCATCTAAAAATAACTGTATCTCTTCCATACTTTAATATTAATTATAGCTGATTAAACTTACTTGTTTTGTACTAATTTGATTAAGATTGTTTGTACCTTGCAAAAAAACTAAATTTATTATAAAAGAAAAAGCAAATACTTCGGCTCCTAAGCTTTTTATTAGTTGACCTGCCGCATGAGCCGTACCACCAGTTGCAAGCAAATCATCATGAATAACCACCCGCTGACCACTTCCTATCACACCTTCTTGCACCTCAAGACAATCATGGCCATATTCAAGCTCGTACTCATAGGATACTGTTTTGCCCGGTAATTTGCCCTTTTTTCGAATGGGAATAAATGGTAAATTTAACCTTTGGGCTAACATGACTCCGAACAAAAAGCCTCTGCACTCTACACCACAAATAGCGTCAATTTTAGCTTGCTTAAATGGCTCAGCTAGTGCACTTACTATTTCAGAAC
This sequence comes from Bacteroidia bacterium, assembly GCA_030430325.1. Taxonomy (GTDB): domain Bacteria; phylum Bacteroidota; class Bacteroidia; order Cytophagales; family Cyclobacteriaceae; genus JAUIFR01. The sequence continues at coordinate 12,883 of JAUIFR010000002.1, forward strand.
ATAAAGAGGCATCTAACAAAAGCGGGGAAATATCCAAAAAGTTAATACCTGGCTTTGGAAAGTCTGGAATCTCATTGACCCTATCACGAATCTTCTGTTCAAGCTTGTGATCTATATTTATGAATGAATTCTGCAAAATATGTTCAAATTAATGAATTAATGTACCAATTTCCTCTCCATGAATGAGTTTAAGTAAGTTATCAGGTTTATTCATGTCAAACACGATTATAGGTAAATTATTTTCTTGGCATAATGTAAATGCAGTCATATCCATAACATTTAATCCTTTTTGATATACGTCGCTATAGGTAATATATTGATAGCGTGTGGCTGCTGGGTCCTTTTCGGGGTCAGCAGTGTATACCCCATCAACACGAGTTCCCTTCAGAACAACATCAGCCTCAATTTCAATTGCTCTAAGGCTTGCGGTGGAGTCTGTTGTAAAATAAGGATTACCAATGCCAGCGCCAAAAATAACCACCCTACCCTTTTCAAGATGGCGCATGGCCCTTCTCCTGATAAAAGGCTCACACACTTTATCCATCTTTATGCCTGACATGAGCCGTGTATCCAAACCTATTTTTTCTAATGCACTTTGTAAAGCCATGGCGTTAATCACAGTGGCTAACATGCCCATATAGTCACCTTGTACACGATCAATGCCTGATTGCTCTGCTTGCACACCTCTATAAATATTGCCACCGCCAATTACAATAGCTAGCGTGATGCCTAGGTCGGTCACTTTTTTAATCTCAAGAGCATATTGATTGAGTTGATCGGGATCAATACCATATGCCTGTTTCCCAATTAATGCTTCCCCACTTAATTTTAATAATACACGTTGATATTTCATGGTGCAAATTCAATTAATTGTTGGTTTTTTTCGACACTATCTCCTTTAGTAATATTGATTTTTGAAATGGTGCCATCACCAGGTGATTTGATGGCATTTTCCATCTTCATAGCCTCCAAAATAAGTAAAATATCTCCCTTTTTAACTTCCTGCCCTTCTTGCACATCAATATCCAAGATTAATCCAGGCATTGGGGCTTTAATCTCATTTAGTTTTGATATGCTTTCTGCACCCATACCAAGCTGCTTAAGTAACTGCTTAAGCTCATCTTCAGCGCGTGCCGTAAATTTCTTTTGATTAATCTCAAATGAAAGCTGACCGGAAGCTTGATCGAAGTGAACATTTTCAATCAAAAAACTTTTATTTATTAATATAATATGAAATGAACCTGAATGAATGGGCAATAAATCCCATTGATGCACTTTTCCATTAATAACAACCTGATTATCATCTTGTTGAATATTAAATAAGGCGTTATCATTGATATTAATCTTGAACATATGGCGTGATTTTGGACAAATCTGAGCTAAATATACAGAATATCGTTGAGGACTTATGACAAATTTCACCTAAAATTTAAAGTATTAGCTAAACTTCCATCAATTTAATTAAATAAGCAATTGTTAGGTAATAGGAGTGTCCTGTTCCTTTTTCATATATTCATAAACCTTTTTATCCATCCAACTTGGAAAAAATTTGTTTAAAAATACAGTCAACTTGCCTTGGGTAGTTAGCACTAAATCTCGCTTTCGTTTCATATGAGCTTGAAAGATAGCATGTGCAACCTGCTCTGAGCTCATGAGTTGGCTTTCATTTTTGGGTGATTCCCCTTGTGATTGACCATCAGCGTTTAACGCATTTTTTCTAATATTTGAAGCAGTAAAGCCAGGGCATGCTACTAAAATATGTATGCCATCATTTAAATGTTCGGTTCGTAGGGCTTCAAAGAACCCTTGCATGGCATATTTTGAGGCAGTATAAGCACTTCTTGCAGGCGTTCCGCGGTATCCATTTATTGATGAAATGCCAATGATGCTTCCTTTTGAGCTAAGAATATAAGGTAAGGCATACTTAACGGCGTAAATTGTTCCGTAGAAATTAATATCCATCACTTTTTTGAATACCTCTAAATCCAAATCCTGAAACAATGCCCGCATGGAGATACCTGCATTACAGATTAACGTATCAATTCTATTAAAAGCATATAAAACTTGGGAAACCATATGCTCATTGTCAAGCTCTTCAGCTGCATCTGCCACGATGGTAGTATGCTCAATCGATAGTGCAGAAAGTTCTTTAGCAGCAAGCCTTAATCGATCTTCATTTCGCCCAGTGATGGCTACTTTAGCTCCTTGTAAGCCATATTGCTTGGCACAAGCAAGCCCAATTCCAGAAGTGCCACCTGTTATTACAACTACCTTATCTTTAAATTTTTGCTTCACTTTATTGCTATACAGGATATTTCAACATTTACATCTTTAGGCAACCTACTTACTTCAACACACACTCTTGCCGGAAATGGATGATTAAAGTAGGTTTCATAAACGCTATTTACTTCATTAAAATCTCCTAAGTTCTTTAAAAAAATACTGCATTTAACAATATTATCCATCTCAAAACCTGCTTCGACTAGCAAGTATCGGATATTTTGTAAGACTAAATGGGCTTCCTTAGTTCGATCTTCCGTTAGTAAAGTCCCCGAGCTTTTATCAAGTGCAATTTGTCCAGATACGTATATTGTATTTCCTGATAAAATGGCTTGACTATAGGGGCCAACAGGGTCTGGGGCTTGTTGGCAGCGAATTTCTTTTTTCATTTCAATTGGTATTTTGAACGAATTTAACAGCTAAATATTTAAATACAACGCATTCAGAAGAAAATCAATGATTTTATAGCATGATTGCCTCATAATTCGAATTATAGCGACAGATCTGGCTAAAAAATGACACTGTAATTAACTCGTATCGAACCCCTTTTTTTTCTTACGGATTGGCGTTATAATAAGGTTTAGTTAAATAAAGGAAGGAAAATCATGAATAAAATAGTATTGCTTTTTCTGAGTATGTGTCTCATTTATGGTGCCAAATGTCAATTTCAAGGGGATACATTCGCAAATGCAAAACAGAAGAAGTCTGGCATAATTGTATTAACTTATATCACTACACCTGGGTTTGCAAAGCGAAATGCTTCAGGTAAAGTGGAGGGTATTTGTGTAGATATTATGTATCAATTTACCGAATGGTTGGCACTTAAGCATGGTATTCGTATAAACTTGCAAATGAGGCATAATAATTCTGATAATTTTGGATTATTCCTTCAAAATGTAAAAAATGGAAAAGGCGGTGTATTTGGATTAGGAGACATTACCATCACGCCAGATCGCCAGCAATATTTGCAATTTAGTAAACCGTATTTTTCAAATATTGTATTACTAGTTAGTCATAAAGATGCACCGAGTATAAGTAGGCCAGAAGAACTTGCCACTACATACAAAGATTTCACAGCGATTTTGGTTAAAAATGCAACAAATGAAAAAAGGCTTCTTGAAATGAAAAAGAATTATTATCCAGCTATGAAGCTTGGTTATACCGCATCAAGCCAAAAGGCATTAGATAGGCTTGTACAAAGCAAAACGAGCTATACCCTTATGGATGTTAGTTTCTACCTTACCTCTATTCAAAAAGGCAAACCCATTAAGCGAAATAAACTCCCAAATGAGCCTAAAGAAGGATTTGGCATCACTATGCCTAAAAGCAGTGATTGGGGACCGGTGTTTAATGAATTTATAAGTGAATTTTCAAAAAGCTCTGAATATCGAAAAATACTGTCAAGCCATTTAGGTCAAAGTGTACTAAAATTCCTTGATACGATTTAATAACTTGAAGCAAAAAAGGAGTGAGCAGTTGAATCGAAATGGTATTTTTTTATAATATTTGTATATTAGAAAGAAAGGCCCGGCCATAAATGAGCCAGACCTTGCCTAACAAACTTATAAAAAAGTCAGCAAAGTTAGAACCCCAACCACTCACAATGGAGGTTTAGTGAGGTACCAGATATAGAACCAATAACAATTTCTGATGAATTAACGTTTGCTGACCTAATATTACTTGAAATATCTTGTTTTTGAAATGAAGGTGACGTACTGATAATAGCTGCTTTTAATAAAGCCACAGTAAAGATTATTAAAATGTTTGCATTCGCTTTCATAAGGCAAAAATTTGTGTGTTGTAAAATTTCATTTATACTAGGTTGATATTGTATTTATAAAAATTAGATTGTTTTAATTGATAATAATTTAAAGCTATAAAAAGTAAGGAGTGATGTAAAAGAATAGGGTGTTTTTAAAGTGTTTTTAATTTTCTACAACACATGTTAGATATGTTAGTAAGTTTTAATATTTTCGTTGAACTTATCAATTGATAACAAAACGATAAATTCATTATTCATGATAAGTCCTGAATTTTGCCTTGAATTGCTTAAAAATAAAATCAAAGTCAATCCATTAATTGAGTCAACTGAACTATACTCAACGGAAATTTGGCGGCAAAGTCAATTTGATAAGCTTTCTGAAATAATTCAAAATGACCTTAAACAAAAATCATTTAATGATAACCGAGTATCGGTTTCAACGCTTGAAAAAATTTTTAAGTATGGATATCCGATCTCTGATCCGATAGAGCGGCGTCAACTTGCAACGTTAGATAAATTAGCTGTATTTGCAGGTTACAAAGGTTTTAATAGCTTTAGGAAGCTCTATTCTGAAGAAGTATTTAATATCGTGCATAAGGCTTGCGAGGCAGAATTTAAAACCTATCAAAATTTACCAAATTATGATATTTCAGAATTAAAAGAATATTACCAAGAGGATGGTCCAGCACTAAAAAAAATCATTGCTATACTTAAAAAATTAGTTGATCAACAAGATGCTTTACTTGGGCCGGATAACCCGTCAACCTATGTGATTTACGATGTACAATTTTTGAGGTTTCATAATGATGAAATCATATTGAAAACCCATGAGTATTGGTATTTGAGGTGGTATAATACAGTTACAAAAAAAGTGGCTGCTGTTTACAATGAAGATAATGAACAAAAATATATCTTACGTTTAGTAAATGATAAATGGAAAATCCGCGTAAATAGCTATCAATTAGGCTAATAAATTTGCATGGCTACCAGCTAAAATACCTAACTAAATCCTAGCACAGGTCCCAGGAATCTGCACTAGGACAATTTTACTTCATCAGTTGGTATGAAAACGGATATATATGTAATTATGAATAAAATTAGCAAAAATAATTCAAAATCATCTCAATAATGAATGAATTTTGCAAAATTCATTCAATTTGTATTGGTTAAGGTAATAATCAAAACGGTGATTGAGGCAATATTTGTCAAAATGGCAACAAATGGGGCGAGTTCCCTTGAGGACTTCGCAAACGCTCGAACTACAGGTTCTACGTAAATGATATCACCTGGCATGACCTTCATGGTAGATTTTTTTAGTCCATCAAGAGTACTTAAGTCAATTCTGAAAACCTCAGGGTTATTGTAGATATCCCCACGAATAAGCTTTATATTTTGAGCTTTAGCATCTTTATTAACGCCTCCAGCTAGGGCAAGCACCTCTAATATATGCATACCTTCATCATTTATAGGGATAACCTGACCACCTGGTGCTCCAAGTACGATCACGCGCTTATTGGAAAAAGTTGATATCACATAAGGATCCTGATAAAACTTTTTATAGGCCTCTGATAATGCACTATCAAGCTCCAGTTTTGTGTACCCACCTATCTTAATTTCCCCAACCATGGGCAGTAAAACCATTCCAGCCTGATCCACCAGATATTCTGGGTAGTATTTATTACTTTCAAACCGGGATGTATTCTCATCGAAAAGCTCAAACTCCGGGTCAATGATGCGTTCACCTTTGCTTGTGTATACTCGAACCTTGATTTTATCATTTGGTTGTACAATATAGCTTTCTTCAGCCGCCCGGATGTCTTCAGCCGCCTTTGAGGGGATTAACTCTTGATCAGAAGTGAACATGATATGATTTTTGTAAGACTTGCACGCAAAGTTTAAGCTAACCATTGTTATGATAAATATGCTACTAATAAATCTAATAATCATGCCCTGATTTTCCATAAGTGGATTGTTTTTGTTTCGAATTAAATAAAAAAAATGGAAACCTTATTTATATGATGATGTCTTTTGTAAAACAAAGTAAAGAATATGATGAAAGGATTTCAATTAATTTACATTTTTTTAGTGGTCATATCCCTACAAAGTTGTAACCGATTTAGAGGAATAAGAGGCCAAGGGCCAACTGTTGAACAGATTCGAACGCAACTGCCAGTTTTTACTGGGGTTGATGTAGGAATATCTGCAAATGTATACTTGATGGAAGGTGATGAATACGAAATTAAGATACATGCACAGGAAAATATACTACCACATATTCGAACGCGTCACTCAGGTACGTTAAGAATTGAGTTCGATAGAAATATTTCTTCACATGAACCGATTACTATATATGTTACCGCACCAATGCTCGATCATTTTTCAATGAGTAGTTCGGGTACAGCATATACGGTAACACCCATAGAATCAGATCATTTTAGTGTAGATTTGGTTGGTTCAGGTAATATTTATTTTGACCTAATGGTCAATGAGCATATCGAAACAACTATTTCTGGCTCAGGCCGAGTGATTTTAGAAGGGTATTGTGATGCAATTTCCTCAAAAATAACCGGTTCTGGAAATATTGAGGCACTGCAATTAGAAACCGTGAAGGCCGAAGCCACTATTACTGGCTCAGGAAATATTTCTGTAAATGTATTTGAACAATTGGATGCAAAAATAACGGGTAGTGGAAGTGTTTTTTATATTGGTGAGCCTATACTTGAAGTAACGGTTTCTGGCTCTGGACGTGTCAACAAAATAGGTTAACTCATTTCGATATTGTGATGCATAATAAGGGTTAAATACTATTGCACAATAGATTTTGAATAATTTTGGCAAAATTCAATTAAAAAGGCCCGCTTGAATATGTTTCAGGTGGGCCTTTTAGATTTATTGCACCAATTTATTCATCTGTAATCATAATTTCTACGCGGCGATTAAGCCGTCTTGTTTCTTCGGAGGCATTGCTTGCAATGGGTTTTGATGGCCCAAATGCTTTAAGTGAAATCCGTTCTCCAAGTATACCCTTGTCAGTTAGGTAACTTTTAATAGTTTCTACCCTATTTTGTGATAAATCATAATTCAATTTTGAGGGCCCTTGATTATCAGTATGGCCTCTAAGTTCAATACTAACGGTAGGATTTTCCTCCAAAAAGGAAAGTAGGCGATCAAGCTCGGGAAATGATTCTTGCCGTAGACTTGCCAAACTTTGCTCAAAGAATAAATTATTCATAGTAAATAACTGCCCTTCTTCAATCGGCATTAAATATAAGTCCTTTTTAATTTCCTGGTACTCGTTAATATCCGAAAGGTCAATATGTTCACTAATGGAGACATATCCTTTTGCTTTGGCCCAGTATCCGTATTTTTTACCTCGAGGCAATACTATTTTATAGCTACCATCTACTGGGTTTGCTCTTGCAATTCCTTCCTGTTTACCTGTAGCGAGGGATTCAAACACGATTTTAGCATCAAGCTTTTCACCGGTTTTGGCATTATAAACATTACCTGTAATAAGCAATACCGGGTCGGGTTTAAATTCGTCTGGTAGAGCAATGCGGTAGATGTCCTTAGAGCCTTGTACAGACCCTTTTGTTGAAATAAAGTAGGCATAATCTCCTGCCGCTGAGACGGAATAATAAGCATCCCATCCGCTTGTATTTACTGCTGTACCAATATTTTTTGGCTTAGACCAATTTTGCCAAGTATCATCCAGACGTTTAGAGTAAAATATATCACTTTTACCCAATCCATTATGGCCCTCAGAGGCAAAATAGAGCGTTTTATCATCTGCTGCTAAAAATGGCGAGAACTCAGCTTTTTCGGTGTTAATTGTCCGGCCCAAATTCACTGGTGGCCCCCAAACCTCTCCGTCTTCTGAAAAACACACAAACAAATCTTGGTCTCCCAGTCCGTCATTTCGCTCTACGGCGAGCAAAAGTACCTTCCCATTATTGGCAAGGTAATGGTCGGCATAAATACTATTATTATAGTAATCTGCGATCTCGAGTGGTTTAGGAAACCCCCACCCACTTGATGTTTTATGAGAAATTGAAAGTCCTGTTTTCACCGAGTTTGGACCGTATTCGTTGATCAGTAGCAAAGTGTTTCCATCAGGGCTTACTGCACTAACACCATTGGCAAATTTGTTGTTTAGCGGGTATCCCGCATTTTGTGGTTCGGTCCACTTACCATTAATAAAAGTTGAATAATAAATATCTTGCTCATCTTTCTCTCCCTTTACGTTGCCCGGAAAATTTTGCCTACAAAACCAAAGCGTTTTACCATCTGGCGCAATGATTGGTTTATTTTCAGTATAAGGTGTATTGACCTTTTTGCCAAGGCTTTCTTTGTCTGATACAAATGATTTCTCCTCTTGCATATTCATCACACCGTATTTTTTTAATTCCTCTTTAAGGAGCTGTTCGTTTGGTGAGTCTGCCATACCAATAGCATCAATTTGAGCCCACCCCGGGGAGGGAATGGTGTTAACATTCAGCTCAATTTTACTGACCTTGTATTCAGTTCGGCCAGTATTGACAAATAATACACGATGCCTCTCAGGCAACTCAGTTGGAGTGCCGCTAAATACAACATGCTTTTCGTTGTTGGTATCTACTAGTGCAACTTCCACTATTCTACCTGGCTCATTACTCTCTACAATAAGAATTTGACTTATTTGCTGCGGCTTGTCATATTTTACTACAACGGTACCATACATGGCCTCTTTTGAGAGTCTATAAGCATTTGGGTTGAGTGTTCCGTGTGGAAAAGCGTCAGGAGGGCCGAGTGTTTCCTTTCCAGACCATTGATCTTCTTCATATTGTTTAAATACAAATTCGAGCTCTGATGCCCACTGTATTAATTGTGCATCACTCCATCTTAAAATAAACAAGAATAATATGCTTAAGTACGCTTTCATGGCGATAGTATTTAATTGAAAATTTCCGTAGTTTATTTTTATGTTTCTTAACATAACCATAAAATTAATTCATTTGCACATTTAATTTACTAAATTTATAATAAATAAATTACCAGGCACAAGGTAAGTTCTCAGCAAAGTGTTAAAAATTTTTAAAGAATATATAAAAAACGAGCATTTCCTTACAGGAAATCAGCGTGTAATTTTGGCTGTAAGCGGAGGTGTGGATAGTGTTGTAATGTCCGAGTTGTTTGCTATTAGTGGGTTTCACTGCGCCATGGCACATTGTAATTTTGGTTTAAGGGGCAAGGAATCTGATGAAGATGAATACTTTGTAAGAAAATTAGCAAAAAATCATAATTTTGACCTGTTTGTACGTCAATTTAACATTGAGCAGGTAGCTGATGAACGTGGGATATCCATTCAAATGGCTGCAAGACATGTTAGGTATAATTGGTTTCATGCATTGCTTGACAAGCATGGTTTTGATAAAATCGCCACAGCACATCACATTAATGATAGTATAGAGACTGCCCTATTTAATTTTACAAAAGGAGTTAACTTAAGTGGCATAATGGGTGTTCCAGTTAAAAATGATCGGATCATAAGGCCTTTAAGTTTTGCTACCAAAGCTGATATTTTGCAGTATGCTGCTACAAAAAATTTAGCCTACCGTCAGGATAGCTCGAATGATAAGTTAGCCTATACCCGAAATAAAATTCGGCACAAAGTAATCCCTATTTTGAAAGAGATTAACCCAGGTTTAGAGCAAACATTTGGACTCAGTCAGAAAATTAGACAGGCCAGTAATAGGTTATTGGAGGGATATGTTGCTGAGCTTATACAAACATATTCGAATAATAATAACCAGCAAGTTACAATTAGGCTTGATCAGTTATTAGCAGATCAATTAGAAGCTGAACTTATACTATACAAAATAATTAGGCAATATGGTTTCAGTTTTAAACATGCGATAAAAATCATTGAGCTTTATAAAAAAAAGCGGGTAGGCCGTAAGTTTTGTAATCAAGACTGGATCCTTTGGATTGACCGTCATGAAGTATTGATTACTGAGAATAGGGAGAAATTGATCGAAAGGGAAATTAGGGAGGCAGAAAAGGTTGTGGAAATGCTCGGTACTAAGTTATTTGTCCACAAAATTGACTCCAGTAGCCTCAACCAGCTTAGCTCATCAAAGGATGAGGCGTATTTGGATTTTGATAAACTAAAATTTCCATTAAAAATAAGAAATTGGAATGAAGGGGAACGATTTATGCCACTTGGAATGAATCATTTTAAGAAAATCAGTGACTTTTTAGTTGATATAAAAGTACCTCGAGCTCAAAAGCAGTCGGTTTGTGTGTTGCTTTCGGCTGATGAGGTAGCTTGGGTGATTGGGTACCGGATAGATGAGCGGTTTAAAATAACACCCCAAACAAAAAACATGCTTTTTATTGAGCGAAAAAATGAATAGGTAATCCTTTTTTATTATTTTGCGTTAAATCTAGCAATGAATGATCAACCCGTTTAAGAAAACATATCAAATTGAGGAAATTAAGCTTTTTCAGTTTTTAAAGAAGTCAAAATTATTTGAAAAGCTTAGTGATGTTGAGCTGTATCATGTTTTACCTTTATTGCATCTAAGGGATTATAAAAAAAATGAGGTGGTATTTTTTAGAGGAGACCCTAGCCAAGCTATTTATTTGATAAAAAGGGGTAAGGTTAGTATTAATATTGAAATGGAAGGTGAACTGCAAGTAGTAGGTGCTGCCAAAGAAACGGATTGCATTGGTTTAAATGGATTATTAGGTGATACCAAAAGGCTGTTTACCACAATTGTATCCTCAGAGCTTGCTGAAATATACGTGATCCCACAAATGACGTTATTTTATTTATTTGATGAGCACCTAAACATTAAGTCCAAAATGATGGAGTCCTTATCCAAACTATATAATGAGCAGCAATTGCGCCTTTTAAAAAGTTATGCGAACGACCGTGGCTTTTTTAATCTTTCTAGTGCATTTGCCGGCCAAGAATATTAATGAATTATTAAGGAATAACCACAATTATTGTATTAAATTCAGAAATAGGCCCATTTTATTAAAAAAACGGAAATTGTTTCACGTGGAACAGCCCAAATTTTTTTGTGTAAAATACCTAAAACTGACAATCATATTTTGATTGAATTTAGCTAAATTTAATCATTTAATGCCAGCAAATTAAATAGTGCATGATTAATATAATAATTGCCATTACCAAACTTCTGTTTTTCAAGGATTCCATCTTCTGCAAGCTTGTTTAGATAATTAGCAGCGGTAATTCTTGAAACACCTATATCATTCATTAAAAACTCAATTTTAGTATAAGGATGTTTAAATAAATTATTAAGTAGGTCTTGGCTATAAAACTTATAATTAGAACGAATCAGGTGCTTGGTTGTGAAAATAAGTGACTTAATTTTTTCAATTAAAGTAATGGATTCTGTAGCTGTTTGAGTTACCGCATCGATCATATAAAGAAGCCAGCTTTCCCAATGGCCTGTTGTGCGTACTAATTGTAATTGCGTATAATAATCTGCCTTGTGTTTTATTATGTATCGGCTAAGGTATAAAATTGGAATATGTAGCAACCCTTTCATGACCAAATAAAGTACGTTTATTATGCGGCCTGTTCGGCCATTTCCATCATAGAAAGGATGAATACTTTCAAACTGAAAGTGAATAACAGCCATTTTTACAATGGGATCCCAGCTACTTAATTCATCTATATTTATAAATTCTTCTAAATTACTCATTAACTTAAGTATGGTATCATAATCCTGTGGGGGCGTATAAACAACTTCACCTGTAGTAGCGTTTTTAAGCGCTGTTCCAGGAACCTTTCTAAAGCCAGCGTCATTATTTTCTAGAGCAGCTTGTACCTCTAGGATATGATTGCAAGTGAGTATTTTTTCGGGCATTATAAGGGTATACCCTTTTTTTAATGCCGTAATATAATTCTGCACTTCTTTTGCTTCCAGAGACTTTAAACCATCCAATTTGAGTTCAGATTTATATAAGTCGTCATGTGTGGTTATGATGTTTTCAATAGCAGAACTGTCTTTTGCTTCTTGTAAGCCCAAGGCATTTATCAGTATGTTCTCGTTAGGTATGCTAGTTGCAATACCCTTAAGTTCAGCTAATGCTCTATGTGCTTGCGTAAGCTTTTTGAGCACTTGTTTTGATTCTAAGTCCTTTTTTAAGGGAAGCTTTTTAATAATATAGGAATCCATATGATAAGAAAATCAAGATTTCTTTACAAAGGTAGGTGTCTATGATAAGAAAATCAAGATTTCTTTACAAAGGTAGGTGACTGTGATTAAGAAACTAAAAAAAGCATATCACAGGGCAAAAATGGATCAAAATAATCTAATTATTAGATAAAATTATTCTAAATCATTTTTTTATTATTAATTTATAATTATATTAATAAAATTTTTTAATTAACTAATTAAATGAATAACTATGAAAAAATTAAGCAATCTCAAAAAGTTTAATCGCCAAAACTATGAAAGTATAGTTGGAGGTGATAGAAAAGCGTATTTTTATACTAACTCCTTTGATAACGGAGGCAATGCAATTGATAGTGATTTATCCGATGAAATAATTATATGCTTGCCTGATGAAGATTGGTCAGGCTCTACTAGCGGTAATTAATAAAATTTTTCAATATCAATATTAGGTAGCCACGGCTACCTTTTTTTGTTGGATCATAATCCTATCAATCAAATAAAACAAAAATTTCAGCTTAGATTATTTGAATTGCTTAACTTGCATCTGTAAACTCAGCTCATGCGTACAGATAGAGCCATTTCAAATTACTTTGAGCGCTATGCTTTTCATAAAAAAAGCATATTTAATAGGCCAATTACTGAAAGTTTAGGCTTGGTAGTTGTCATACCTTGTTTTGATGAGCCTGATATTTTAACTACACTTAATTCCCTCATTACATGTGAGTTGCCCTATGTGGATGTCGAGGTTATAATTCTTATTAATGATGGGCAGCATGTGCCTGCCCAGGTTAAAGAGCGGCACATTCGTACAACCAAGCAGCTTGAGGAATTTACCATGCAGAATAGTCATGCAAGGCTGAATTTTTTGGTGAGTTACCAGCATAATTTACCAGCAAAGAAAGCTGGCGTAGGTTTGGCTCGTAAAATTGGTATGGATGAGGCACTAAGAAGGCTATTTTCAGCTGGTAATGCAGAAGCTGGCCTCATTGTATGCCTTGATGCTGACTGTACGGTAGAGCCAAATTATTTAGTAGAAATAAAGGCGTATTTTGATAAATTTCCTAAAGCGCCTGCCGCTACTATTTACTATGAACACCTACTTGATGAAATTTCAGATGAACTTAAGGAGGGAATTATTAAGTATGAACTACTGCTTAGATACTATTCAAATGCTTTAAAATTAGCCGGGTATCCACATTATATGCAAACGGTAGGCTCTACAATGGTAGTAAGGGCATCAGCCTATGCTAAGGCTGGCGGTATGAATACACGACAAGCAGCAGAAGACTTCCATTTTCTGCATAAACTGACCGTATATGGGCAAATTCTATGCATAAATTCTACAAAAATTAGTATTAAAACTCGTGTGTCGCATCGAGTACCTTTTGGAACAGGCAAAGCTATGAATAATTGGCTATCTGGAAGCCAGCAACTAACCACAATTTATCACCCTGGTATATTTTTGATTCTAAAAAAATTCCTAAAAATTTTACCAAAATATTATGCAAATGAAAACTCATTAACCTCACAGGAGGCTAGTTTATTTAACAGAATGCTAATGCACACGGGTTTAACAAATTCAGTACCTGAAATAAAGCATAACTGTAGCACTTACGAACAATTTACTAAGCATTTTTTCTTAAAATTTAATGGGTTAGCAATATTGAAATTCATTAAACAGTTTACTGAAAAAGTACCTCTAGAAGTTGGTGTGAGTTGGCTTTTGAGTAAACTTATAACATTTGAACCTACATCTATCAACTTAGATCAACAACTAATGTTATTACGCAAAGTCGATTTGGATAATAATTGAATTTTGCAAAATTCATTCATTCATATAACATTTTTAAATATATTTAGCTAAATATGTTTAAAATAATAATTCTCAATATAAAATTGAAGCAATTAATTCTCGCTAAAAAAATTGCTAAAATTAATTAAAATATATTACAGACGTCTAGAATACATATCAATTTAACGGCTTCGCCCAACTACGGTTATTATATTTGTTACTGACATAAAATCCGAATATTCCTCAAATATTAAAGTAATGAATCAGGTGAAACCGAACAAAGTAATGGAAACTAGAAATAAGCAGAGGATTCGACTCGCTGCATTAGCTTTTGGGGTCCTGTTTAGCCTATTTGCATCAAAATACACATATGGTGCCACATTCTATTCCCAAGGGGATGGTGTTTTTAGCACACTTACCAACTGGGATGATAATCAAGGTGGTGGTGGAACTGACCCTTTGGCAGGGGAACTAACCGATGGTACCAATACGTTTGTGATTCAAGATGGTCATACCATCACTGTAGATCAAGATATCGATGTAGCGCAATTAGATGTTGGGCAAGGAACTTCAGGTACACTAACAATCGGAAATGATGCTACGGCAAGAAGCATGATCGTTCAAGGTCCTGTAACCGTAAACAATGGGGCCTCATTTAACGTAGGGGCTTTTAGTGCTACACATGCTGTAAATATTCAAGGTACTATTACAAATAATGGTACACTTGATTTTTATAATAGCTCCAGTCAAGTTGCTAATTTAACATTAGACGGAACATTTACCATTTCTGGTAGTTCGTCTCCACAGCTGGCAAATATTACTTTTAATACTGGAAATGTTATTACATCAGTTGCATTGGATATTGAGGGATCTGTAACTATTGAAACAGGCGGTACCTTCACTGGTGCGGCATTAACGCATACTGTGGCAGGTAATTGGACGGAGAATGGTAGCGGGTCACTGGTATCTACAGGTACCATTGAACTAGATGCTTCGCTGGTACAGTCTGTAACAGATGCTGCTACATTTAATAACTTAACTATAAATGGAGGTGGAATTGTTACATTGGCAGGTACATCATCGGATAACTGTATCACAGTAAATGGAAACTTTACACTTACTAATAATACCGATGTTACTTCAGCGGCAAGAAATTTCTTCAGAGGTGATTTTACAGTAGATGATGGAAGCACCTATACAGCGAATGACGGTAGAATACATTTTGATGGATCAAGTGCACAGGCAATAAATATTGGTTCGAATGCAACGTTTGATGAGGTTTACTTTGATAATGGAGGTGCCCTAGATCCCAAAACAATTACAGGTGAAATTACAGCAAATGACTTTACACAAATATATTCTGATGCTCAGGTAGATGATGGGGCAGCTAGCCAAAACCATACTTTTGAACAACTGAGAATGGAGGGAACGTGTAACTTTTCCGGTACGATTACATTTACGGCAGGCACCCTTGAGGATGATGATGATGGTGACTTTACCCTAGGTACGGCTGATATTGAAATCGCAGGTAATGTTAATATAGAAAATGGAGATATTTTAAGAGTTAATGGTGACTTTCATGTACAAAGTGCTCAAAATTTTTATGTGCAAAACAATGCTTCATTGATTCAAGAAAGTGCTGGAAAAACATTAGATGTAGAAGGGTATTTGCATATTAGGGGTACAGACAACTTTCCAAGTGGCTTCGATAATATTACATTTGGTTCAAGTTCTATTGCATATTACAATCGAAGTTATGCTCAAACTGTTAGAGGTAATATTACCTATGGGCAACTTAGAGTGGAGCAAAATACCAAGACGGTAGATGGGCCAGTTATTGTAAACTCTTCACTAAATTTAAGAAATGGTGTAACACTTGATTTAGGAGCATTCTCTCATACAGTCACTGGAACAATTATTAACAACAATAATAGTAGTTTAATAAGTACAGGAGCCGTTCTTATGAACGGCGGAAATCAAAATATACAGAGTGCGGGGTCAGGGTCATATACATTTAACGACCTATCTATCACAAAAACAGCGGGTTCTGACCGAACTAACTTAATTCAAGATGATTTGACTATAAATGGTGCGTTGACCATTACAAACCCAGGGGGAAGCGACTCAAATATTCTAACGGTTGATTTTGAGGGCAATACATTAACCAATGATGGGGGAGATGCCATAAATATAGGATCATATTGTAGAATTCGTGCAAGTGGTACGAGTAATTTTGGTAATACTTTATCTTCGTTTAGTTCATCCACACTTGATGCAAATAGTATTGTCCGATTTGACGGGGCAGCTCAGAATATACCTTCTATGACATTTGGAACAATAGAGTTAAGAGGTAGTGGCGTTAAAACAGCACTTGGAACCCTTGATATTGAAGGTGATCTCACTAGGAATGATGCAGATGATGATTTCAATGATGGTGGTTTTAACCATACGATAGCTGGCGACTGGTTACTGGATGATGATAACACCCCATCAATGAGTGGAACAGTAACATTTGATGGTACGGACCAAATTGTAAGTGAATCCAATTTTGGAAGCGTAATTTTCTCAGGTTCTGGTACCAAAACATTAAATGGGGATATTGACTTAAGCGGAGACTTAACGATAAATGATGGTGTAACTGTGACGGCTTCAACAAGAAGTATTAACCTAACTGGAGATTGGACAAATAGTGGTACCGGTATATTTACACAAACCACTGGTATGACAACATTCGATGGCGGATCAGATCAAACTGTTACATCTAACGCAACTAGTTATTTTGGCGATTTTACAATTAATATGTCTGGGGGTACCCTTATTGCAGGTTCTGATTTAGATGTTGACTTAGATTTTGATTTTACTCAAAATAATGCGGATTTTGATCTAGCTGGCTTCACCTTATATCTTGAAAGGGACTGGTACTTTAGATCGGGTTGTACATTTACACATAATAACGGCACAATTCACTTCGATGGGTCATCAAGTGAGCAAGATATAAGAAATTACAGCTCTTCAATCACCTATTATAATTGGGAATTTTCTGGAGCTGGTGAAAAGCAACTGGAAAATAACGATTTTAATGTAGACGGAAATATAACCATTAATGGAGGTGCTACATTCGATGCACTTAGCAGAGATATCAATATCGCAGGTGACTGGTCAAACGAGGGTACTTTTCAGGCTAATAATGGTCAAATTGTTATTTTTGATGGTACAGATCAAAATATTGGAGCTTCAACGTTCCAAACAATTCAATGTTCAAACTCTGGAACCAAAACGCTCTTAGGCAACATCACTTGTTACGAAGACCTTACCATTGATGATGGTGTTACCCTGGACGTTTCGGCTAGTAATTATTCCATTTCAATTGAAGATAATTGGAACAATGCTGGTACAGGGATATTTGTTCCACGTAATGGTACTGTTGGGTTCAATGGTAATGATTTAGATATTTTTACAGGAGGCGTAGGGGCTGGAAAACAATTTTATAACGTTGAATTTAACCCAACAGTTGCTACAAACTGCGACTTACAAGGTGCTATACTCATTCAGAATGATGTCACTATTAATGGAGGAATTTTAAGAACAGGCGCCAACAATATGACTGTAGGTGGAAATTTTACGTGTAATGGTACCATGAATGTCAACAATAATTCTAGCTTATTGACCTTAAATGCTTCTTCCGGCACTAAAACATTTGATCCAGGCACTGGCGGAACCTATCGAGACATTACAATTGATGCTACAGGTGCCATCATAGAACTACAAAATGAATTAACGCTTGTTAGTAACCGTGATTTTACACTCGATAATGGCACCTTTGATCTTAATGGAAATACATTAAACTTACAAGGTGGTAGTGGAATTTTAACAGTTAACGGAGGCACTTTTGATATAGATGAAGGTGGTGAGCTGGCAATAGCAAATGGGTCCTCTGTTACAAATGCTGGGGGTGTTTTTAGAGTAGTTGGAACATCAGATACTCCTGCAACGATGACTATAAACGGATCAGGTACGTATACTTTTACACAAACCTCGGGAACCTTCCATGCTCAATACTACAGAATTGAAAACACCAATACAAATGGAGTTGATATTCAGGGAGGGAGTATAGATGCAACGAATAATTTTAGTGAGGGGGCCTTCACAGGAGGCACTGGAAATGCTTATATTACATTAACCGGTATTAACCTTGGGGGGGGTACTACTGCAACAAATACTGTCTTTGAGGCGAATACTGTAACTTATAATTGTTCAAGAACTTCAGGTACAGGAACAATTACTTTTGAAGATGCTAGTGGTTCACTTTCTGGAGAAATCAATGATGAAGACCCAGGTACTTTTGTTAACTGGAGCTTCCCATCGGGGTTTTTCTGGGATGGAGACGCGGCTGATGAAGACTGGGACAATGATCTTAATTGGAGTGGCAATACAAAACCTGATGGAAATGCTAATGTTTATATTGATCATACTCATGATGCTGGTGCGTTTGATGTAAGAATTACCGCTGCCGATGCTACCACAAATCGTTTAACAGTCGATGAGCAAAGCGGAGCTGATATTCGATTAATTTTAGAGAATGGATTTGATTTAGATGTTACTGAAAATTTTATAATAACTGCTGGTGCAGAAGTTACCGTAAATGATGCAAGTAGTGAAATTTCAGTAGAAGGAAATTGGTCAAATTCAGCAACCTTTACCGCGGGTTCTGGTAAGGTAGTTTTTGATGGTAGTGCTGGTACACATTCTATTTCACCGGGTGGTGATGCATTTAATGATATTGAATTTAATGCAAATGGCGCTACGTATATAATAAGTGATGATCTAGATGTAAGTGATGAATTTACATTAACTGATGGCACGGTCCAAGTTTCAAGTAATGAAACAATGAACATTGGGGGAAATTGGACGCTATCTGGTGGGGCATTTGATCCAGGCACAGGTACTGTTGTATTTAATAAAGATAATGCCGCCACCCAAACTATAAGTAGTGGAACGTTCTATAACTTTCAAACAGATAATTCTGGTGGGGGAACGGCAACAAAACAATTAACTGGGTCTATAGCCGTTACCAATGACCTAAGAATCAGAGCAAATACGATACTTGACGGGCAAAATAATATAATTACGGTTCAAGGAGACTGGAGAAATGATGTAGGAGCATCAGGGTTTACGCAAACGGGTAGCGGGCTTGTAGATTTTTCCGGCGGTAATCAAAATATTGGAAATAGCGGTTCTGAAACCACCTTTAATATAGTAATATTCCAAGGTAGTGGCACTAAGACATTATCCGAAAACATGACCGTAAATGGGGACTTCTCGATTGTTTCTGGTGTTGGCACAGTTGATGTATTAAGTACGACAACTGTAACAGGTTCAGGCGCTGATAATGATTTTGATGTTGCCAATGGCACGTTAAGAATTCGAGGTACAAGCAACTTTCCAACCGGCTTTGAAAACATAAGTATAAGTGGTGGTACTGTCGAATATTATTCAAACTCAGATCAAGATATATACCCTACAGCCTATAATAATTTAACACTGCGAAGGATTAACTCGGGTAGTAACCAAACCAAAACAGCCCTAGGGGACTTTGCTGTAAATGGTAACTTAACATTAAATGATGTTAATACTACTTTGGATATGGGTGGCTTTACTGTCATGCTTGCCGGCAATTTGTCAATTCCATCTGGTGGTAATCAAGTAACTTGGAGTGGAGGTAAACTAATTCATGTGGGTGGTGGTTGGAATATAGATGCTGATATTACCACATTAAATGATGTAGATTTCTTAGGAAGTGGTACAAAAAGGATGTTCTCGAACCTTTCAGTAAGTGGAGATGTAGAAATAGGAGCAGATGTTACACTAAGAATGGATGACTATACTATGACAGGCCTTGGAACAGAGCAATTTACAATGACAGGTGCTTGCTTTTTAACTTGTGCTATTCCCGCAACTACAGGTGTTGCATTTCCAAGTGGCTTTGGTACATATGATTTAGACGTTACTAGTAGGGTTACACTGAATGATGTAGCCAACCAAACTATATTTACAACCCCAACTTATGGAGACTTTTACCTAAATACTAATGGTAATGCAACTCTTGATGGTAACTTAGATGTAAATGGAGACTTTATCATGAACCATAACCCTACCTTAGTAGATGCGGGCTTTAATATGAATTTTTCTGGAAGTGTGGTAAACCTTGAAGACTATCCTTCACCAACAGGCACGATAACTTTTGATGGTGCAGATCAAGCAATTTATAATCTAGATTCAACTGATCCAGATATTATCTATTTTAATGATGTTGTATTTGGTGGTACTGGTACTAAAACAATGACAAATGGTCAAGATGAGTTCGAAATCTCAGGTAACTTTACATTGAATAGTGGTGTTACCATTAATACTACAAGAGAATGGAGGCACTCTGGATCAACTTGGGCAAACAACGGCGGTTCATTTAGTCATACGGCCAATATAGTAGTGTTCAATGGTACTGGTGCCCAAAGTATTGACCCAGGAGCTAGCAATAACTTTCATGGAATTCAGTTTTCAGATACTGGAGCTAAAACAATCAACAATAATGGGCTAGATATTGATGATGGTGGGTTTACAATAGATAATAATGTTACTGTTGACATGGGTGCTTTAACACATTATATTGAGACACAAACCCCGTCATTAGGCACAGGTATTACTTGGACTACCTCAAATGCGAGCTTTGTATTTGATAGGACAGGTGATCAATCGATTCCAAGCTTTACAGTAGTTGACCTAACATTTTCTGGTTCAGGCGATAAAGACTTAACTGGTGATATAACCGCAGATGATATCACCATTGATGCGAGTGCTGATTTGGACGCAATAAGTAATTACACAATTACAGTTACTGGTAACTGGACCAACAATGGAGATTTTGTGGATCGTACTAGTACAGTTGCTTTCGAAAGTAATGATACCAATGCTAAAACAATTACGGGCAATGGAGATGCATTTTATAATGTAACATTTAATCAAACTCAAACTAATACTAGAACCTATACATTACTAGATGATGTGACTATTGCAGAGGACCTTACAATTGGTAATGGTGCAACACTTGACCTAAATAGTAATAATTTAACACTAGGAGATAATGACAGTCCAAATAGTGTTGAGACGCACTCTATTGAGCTCGGAGGAACACTTGAAATAGATGAAAATGCGGTGTTGTATTTTGATGGAAATGATGGAGGGGACCCTTCAATCACAGTAAATGGAACATTAAATATTTTAGGAACTAGCGGTAATAATGCTCAAATTACGAGATCAGCTGGCTCTAATAGGCTTGATCTTGATATATTATCAGGCGGTACTATCGGAGCACAATATTATCATATCCAATACTTAGTGGATGATGGTTTAGATGTTCAAAGTGGTGCTACTATTGATAACACAAATAACTTTTCAAACGGGACGTGGTCGAACATTAATACTGCAGGTGGTGCAGCTAAAAGATATTTAATTGTAGAAGCTGACGTAACGGGTCTTGCTAACGTCGAAAATGTAACGTTTAATCATGGAGGCACACCTACCATTGGCGTACACTATAATGTACAAAGAAGTGGTGGTGCAGGAGGCACTTTGACGTTTGATGGATCAATAAATGGGCTTCTTGGTGGTGAAACTTATGAAGATGACGGTGGGTCGAAAATTGCTTGGCCACCAGCTACGACGTTAGTTTGGACAGGCTCAACGAGTACGGATTGGTTTACAGGTTCTAACTGGACACCTGCGGGTCCTCCAAATGGAACTACAGATATAACGATACCTCTTGTGTCAAACAACCCGATAATAGACGGAGCTAATGCTACATGTAAAGGAATGAATATTACGGATGGTATATTGCAAGTGCTAAATGGGTATGATCTGACAGTGGTCGATGATGTTAATATCGGTTCCACGGGCTCTGGTATATTGGCAGTTGGTGACCCGAACTGTGGAATTAATGTTGGTGGATCATGGAGTGTTGGAACAAATGATAACTTTGTTCATGGCGATGGTACTGTTTCTTTTACTGCCTCATCCGGAAGTGTTACCATTTCACCCTCTGACAATGGCAGTAACGATTTTTACAATGTTATTTTTAATGGTGGGGCAACTTTCAATATTGATGAACCAAATATTGATTTTGATGGATCAATAACAATAGCTAACGGAACAGTTACACCAACTGCAAATAATTATACATGGACAGTTGGTGGCGATATAAACAATACTGGTGGGGCATTTGCTACGACAACAAATGGAACTATTACTTTGGACGGAGCTGACCAAGATTTGACAGACGTAACCCTTAGAGCCATGACAGCAGCTGGTACTGGAACTAAAACTATGAATGGTACAGTATCATTCCAAAATGCTGTAAATGTAACATCTACCTTAGCAGCAGCAGGTGGAGCGACTTTAGACATGGACGGTGATGTCACTATTGATGGGTTAGGCACGTTTAATGATGGAGGGGGTTCACATACTTTTGCGGGTCAAACATGGACAGGTACAGGTTCATATGCGGGAAGTGGAACAGTCACATTTGATCGTACAGGCACACAATATATAGCGGGGGGTAACTTTCATAATCTCACGATTTCTGGTTCAAATGGTAAATACTTGTCAGCAGACGTTGATATAACAGGAGACTTGTACATTTCCAACAGTATTGGTAATTTCTTCTGTGAAACGTACTTAATTGATAATACCTCGGGCACTGGTACAATGACCGTTGAAGACGGTGAGTATGTTTATGTAGAAGGAACGGATAACTTCCCATCTGGGTTTGCAACCTATGCGTTGGATCCAGGAAGCTTTACAAGATATTGGGCAGCTACAGATCAAACGATTAGAAGTGCAACTTATGGTAATTTACAACTTGATAATGCAACTACAAAGCAATTAGGTGGTGATATTATTGTGTTAGGAGATATTACGTTTAATGAAGCTACGCTAGATGTTACTTCCAATGATTACCAAATTACTGTTGGCGATGATTGGGATAATGATGGAACTGGTTCATTTACAGCGCGTAATGGAGATGTTATTTTTAATGGAACAGGCCAACAAGACATTCGATCAAGTGTAACAGGAACGAAGGATTTCTATCGCGTTACAGTAAATGGAACGGGTAATGAGGTACGTGTCCTGCACCAAGACCCAACTATTGGGGAAAACCTACGAGCACTTAATGGCACATTCAATGCAAATGGTTTTACGGTTACCGTTGGAGGTGACTTGACTGCTACTTCAGGTACTTTTAGTACCAGCGGTGAATATAATTTGACCAAAGCAAGTGGTTCTGCAAGTATACAATCGAATGGCTCTACCTTCTTGGACCTAACTATTAACTCAGGGGGTACGTATACAGCATTAGATGATATTACTTTAAATGGTGACTTTACTTTAACGGCAGGAACATTTGATGGAAATAGTAATACCATTACCCTAGGCAATGGCGTTGCAGATATTCATAATATTGCAGGCACCTATGCTATAGGGGCAGGCGGAACATTGGCCATTGGAAATACTTCGTCATTTAATGTAGGTTCAACTGGTAGAATTAATGTAGTAGGTACTTCAGGAAATATAGCTACAGTTACAAGTAGCTCAGCCAATAGGTATAACTTTACCGTTAGTGGAACCATTGCTGCAGAATACTACCTATTTGAGTATATGTCATCTTCAGGTATTAATATTGATGCGTCAGGAACAATTGATGCAACAAATCACTTTAGTAATGGAACTTTCCAAAATGTACAGGCCGGCGGTACTGCCTTAACCATTGATAACTCTCAAACGTTTAATGAAGGTTCAGCCAACAGAATTGAAAATGTAGCCTTCCCAGTAGACCCAGGTGCAGGTGCATTTAATGTAACTAAAAATGTAAACAGCGGAAACTTAGAATTTTATAATGCAACAGGAGACTTTGCTGGAGAATCATTGGATGGTGACCTAAACAATAGAATAGAGTGGACAGGACCAATTACCTTGACTTGGGATGGGTCTAGCAGTGATGATTGGTTTACTGCGGCAAATTGGACACCAAGCTCTGGTCCAGATATAATTCCAACATCAGATTATGACGTAATTATAGCAAATGTAGCGACAAAACCAGTTATTGGTTCAAATGGAGCTATTACTAAAAACCTAACGATAGATGCCGGTGCAATCTTAAAAATTGAAACGGCTGATAATGGAGCTGACTTAACAGTAAATGGTGACTTTGAATTAAATGGAACATTGCAAATGGTTAGTGACCTGGACAGTTTATTAGTTGGTGGTAATTGGGATAGAGGAGGTAGTGGGGCATTAAATCCTGGTTCAGGTTTTATAACGTTTAACGCTTCATCTGGAGCTATACTTATTGATCAAGGTTCTGATGCATTCTATAATCTAATAATTGATGCAGATGGTTCAACCATATCAGTAGATGATAATACGGAGGTTGATAATAATTTTACCTTATTAAGCGGAACATTTGATGTAACGGCAAATAATCGGTCTTTAACTGTAGGTGAGGAATATATTGCAAGTGGTGGTACCTTTGTAGCAAGACAAGGGACTGTCACACTGAACTCGTCTACTGCAGGAACAGTAGACTTTAATCCAGGTTCTTCGGCATTCTATAACCTGATTATAACAGGGGGAGCAAGCACAGACTTTACACTTACCGGAAATGACTTATCAGTAGATAGTGATTTCACCTTAAATAGTGGTGAGTTAAATTTAGGTGGACGCACATTTAATATGGGTGATGGGTCAGGTACAGATAATGCCGTAATTACTGGTGAGTTAGAGGTTAATGCGAATGCGAATTTATTATTTGGAGCAAATGCAGTATTAGAAGTTAATTCTGGTGGAATACTTTATTTGAGAGGAACTGATGATGCAAATACAGCAAATGTTTCACGTCAAAGTTCAGGATATTATAGTATTGATATTAATTCTGGAGGAGAAATCGGTGCATCATATTATCAAGTTGATTACATCGATACTGATGGAATTGTGATGCACTCAGGCGCTAGTATTAACACTTCTGATTATTTATCTTATGGAACATTTTCCAATGGTGAATCCGGGGTAGGAAGTCGTTATTTAAGGCTCGAAAATACTTTTGCAGATTTTATTACAACAAATGTAACCTTTAATAGTGGGCCTACGTATAATATTAGTAGGGTAAGTGGTACAGGAAATATAACATGTGAAGATTGTTTCGGAGGTCTTGGCGGATATTTGTATGAAGAAGATGACTTGGATGCAACTGCAGGCCTTGTACGATGGGGCTATACTAGCCCAATTATAACTTGGGATCCTACTACAACAGATTGGCATACCGCTAGTAACTGGAATGATGGCCTGGGTGGTGGTTTTGTGCCACTAGCTAATACAAATGTATTTATACCTAACACAGGGACTAATCCCGTAATTAGTAGCTCAGATGCAGTAGCAGGAACGGTCACCATAAATGTTGGTGCTGAACTTACAATACAAAGTGATAGAGACCTAACTATTACTGAGGGTATGTCAAATGCAGGTACTTTGACAATTTCGGGTGGATCAGCAACGACTATTTCTGCGGAATCTTGGTCTAATACGGGTAGTTTTAGCCATGGTGGTAGTTCTACGGTAGAGTTAACAGGTTCCGGAGGCACATTTGCTATTCAAACTAATGGAGATCCATTTTGTGGGCTAACCCTTAATAGTACCACTGGTGATGGTGTTTTCCAACCAAATAGTGCTGTAGATGTAGATTGTAACTTTACAATTACAGATGGAACCTATGAAATCACAAACGCGAGTCATAGTCTCACTATAGGAGGTGATTGGTCAGTAACTGCTGATGGTACCTATACCAATGGCGGTAGTGATGTTACCTTTGATGGTACTGGTGCTCAAAATATTGACATGACCTCTGGTGATGCATTTAATAGTGTCACTTTTGGTGGTTCAGGAACCAAAACATTAGCTACAAGTATAGACGTTGATGGAGACCTAACAATTAATAGTACCTTGAGTGCTGCAGCAAATACCATAAATGTAGCAGGTAATTGGACTAATACAGGTACCTTTACATATGGTACTAGTACAGTGGTATTGGATGGGTCAAGCCCCCAATCCATCACAGCTAGTGGTGGGGAAAATTTCTATAATTTGACGCTTAATAACACAAGTGTTACATTCCCTCAGTTTACACTTAATGATGATATCACAGTAACATCGAATGGTACCTTTACATTGACGGATGGTGTATTAGAAACAAGTATCTCAGATATCATCACACTAGAAAATAATGCTGGCTTAGGGGGTGCTCCAACATCATCAAGTTACATTGACGGACCAATTATTAAAGAAGGGTCAGGTGACTTTGTTTTCCCAGTTGGTGATGGTAGTATTTTTGCGGCACTTGAAATTACTGGTGTAGCAGACGCATCAGGGTCATTCAGAGCACAGTATTTTGACTCAGGTTCACCAGATTCTGGTGACTTAGGAGCTAATATTTCTCATGTCAGTGGTATTGAATATTGGGATATTACCAGAGCTTCAGGTACCTCTACACCATTTGTTACATTATATTGGGAAGACGGTACGAGAAGTGAGGTTAGTAATCTATCAGATCTAAAAGTGGCACACTTTGAAGGTGGGCAGTGGGAAAATATGGGTGGTAGTACTTCAGGTACTACAGATGCTGGTACTGTTACTTCTACAAGTATATTCTCTAGCTTTAGTCCTGTTTCATTAATGTCAGAAGGCGGTGCGAACCCACTACCAGTTGAGCTCTTAAGTTTTGAGGCAGTAGCCGAAGAAGGACAAGTTTCTTTGGAGTGGCAAACTGCATCTGAAAAGGATAATGATTACTTTGTTGTTGAGCGATCTGATGACGGAGACTCATTTGAGGAACTTGTAATGGTTGAAGGAGCAGGTAATTCAAGCACAATCGTAAGTTATCGGGCACAGGATGTTCAGCCACTAATTGGTAAATCATATTATCGCATCAAACAAGTCGATTTTGATGGTACTATAAATTATTCTGAACTAAGATCAGTAGACATTAGAGTGAATAATTATCATCTAAAATTATTCCCTAACCCTTCTGCTAAGCAAGACATAAGCTTAGAAGTAAGTGGTCTGGAAAGCAACGAGGTTATATCTGTTAAGATTACAGATATAATGGGGAATGATGTGATAACTGAAAATATAGAGGCAGATTATAGTGGTAGTATTATGCGAAAGCTTGGCACAGCAGACCTGAAATCAGGCACTTATGCCATTGTAATCAAAACAAGTCAAGGAGAGTACAAAGAAAAACTAATTGTTCTATAGTTGTGTCATAATAACCGTTAGATCATTTACGTATGGCATATATCAATTCATTTTGATATGTGCCATTTTTATAAATGGTGTTTTTTAAAGTAGCCTCTAATTCAAATCCAGCTTTTTCGAGCACTCTTTGTGATGCCATATTCGAACCAAAGGGTCTTGCAAATATGCGGTTTATATCAAAGCATTCAAATGCATACTTAACCATTTTCTTTATCGCAGCAGTCATTATTCCCTTACCCCAATAGGGCTCTGCAAGCCAGTAACCTAGCTCAGCATTTTTTTGAAAGATATCAGATTGAGGGTGCACCCCAATGGATCCACATGGCTCATTGTCCACCACTATGGCCATTATTCTTATGGGGTGATGCCCTAGTGCCATGCTAATAAATGCCTCCCCATCCTTTTTATCATATGGGTGCGGAAACTGATTCGTTAAGTTTTGAGCAATATTTGAATTATTGGCAAAGCTTACAAGTGTATCTACCTCAGTTGTTTCCCAAGGCCTCAAAGTAATATGCATTATAAAAAAATTATAGAAAACCTAATTCAAGCTTAGCTGCCTCAGACATCATCTCCTGCGAATAAGGCGGGTCAAAAGTTACCTCTACATTAACTTCATTTACCTGTGGTAAAGTACTAATTTTAGTTTTAATTTCATCAGGAATCTCCTCTGCTGCAGGGCAAGAAGGTGAGGTAAGTGTCATGAGCACAAATACATTATTGACAGGGAAAATACTTATTTCATAAATAAGTCCAAGCTCATAGACATCTACAGGTATTTCAGGGTCATATACCGTTTTAATTGTATTTAATACAATCTCATGCAAATTTTCAGCTTGCTCCTCCATAACTTATGCCTGTTTTTGTGTTTGAAAGGCGATGGCAAATAATTTCATTTGCTTAATCATAGACGCAAGGCCATTCGAGCGCTGTGACCCAATGATATGCTTTAGCCCAATTTTACCCAAAAAAAACAGATCACAATTAATAATTTCTTCAAGTGTAGCTCCTGATAGTATTCGGATAAGCAGACTTATTAAGCCCTTAGTTATCGCAGTGTTACTATCTGCTTCAAAGTAGAGCTGGTCTCCCTCCTTTCTACAAATTAGCCATACTTTTGATTGACATCCTTTTACTAAATTTTGATCCATTTTGTGTACTGAATCCAATGGGCTCAGTTTTTCACCAATCTCCATGATGTAGTAAAGCATTTGCTCCCTATCATCAGCAAGTAGCTCAAACTCCTCAATGATCTCATTTTGCCTTTCATTAATCATAATAAAGGTAAAGTACTTACTTGTATATACGAAATACCAAGCAAAAGGTTACAAATCAAATGTAAAACTTATTTTTGTAGTAATTCAGCTACGCCAGACTTTTGGTACTGCCCGCTTTTAAGCTTTCCTTGCACAGCTTCGAATGCCGAGATGGTCTCTTTTACATCATCTAGAGTATGTACCGCTGTTGGTATTAGCCTAAGCATAATCACATCCTTTGGCACTACCGGATAGATAACTACTGAGCAGAAAATATTAAAGTTCTCCCTTAAATCACGAATAAGATTACCTGCCTCAACAAGCCCTCCACTCAAATACACTGGAGTAACTGGAGATTCTGTATCTCCAATATTGAACCCTTTTTCACGAAGGCCGCTTTGTAATGCTTTCACCACTTTCCAGAGGTTTTCTCTTAATGATGGCGTATTTTTAAGCAATTCTAATCGCTTCATTCCCCCAATTACTAAAGGCATTGGCAAGGATTTTGCAAATATTTGTGAACGGACATTATATCTTAAATACTCTATAATTTCTTTATCACCACCAATAAATGACCCAATACTAGCCATGGACTTGGCAAAAGTGGAGAAATAAAGATCGATTTCATCCTGCACACCAAGCTCTTCACCCGTGCCAGCTCCTGTGGCACCCATTGTACCGAACCCATGCGCATCATCCACTAATAGTCTGAAATTATATCTTTTCTTAAGCTCTACAATCTCTTTCAGCTTGCCAAGATCACCAGCCATTCCAAACACACCCTCGGTAATAACAAGTATTCCACCCCCACTTTCTGACGTTAGGTTTTCGGCACGCTCCAGTTGCTTGGCTAAATTATCAATATCATTATGCGGAAATATAAATCTTTTTCCAATATGAAGCCTAGCACCATCTACAATGCAAGCATGTGATTCCCTATCATAAATAATCACATCTTTTCGGTCTACAAGCGCATCAATGACAGAAAAAATACCTTGATAACCATAATTCAGCAACATGACGGACTCTTTATCAATCATGCTAGCTAATTGGCGTTCAAGCTCCTCATGGTGTTTGGAGTTTCCGGACATCATACGGGCACCCATAGGATATGCAAGCCCCCATTCTGCAGCTGCGTCGGCATCCACTTTTCTTACTTCAGGATGGTTAGCCAAGCCTAAATAGTTGTTCAAACTCCAAGTGAGCATTTCATGCCCCTTAAACTGCATTCTAGGCTTAATTTCCCCTTCTAATTTTGGAAACATATAATAGCCTTCTTCTAGAATGGATAACCTCCCTAAAGGCCCCTTATTCTCAATTAATTTTTCAAATAAATCCACGTATCCTCATTTAAATCTCCGGTAAAGCGCAAATTTAATACTATTTCCGGATTTTATCAAATAATATTACATGTAGATTTTTATGGGTTGATAAACCCAGCCCATTATTTTTGAATGATTTATGCCAATTTTGTTCAAAAATATAAAATTAAAGATCAACTATAAGGTATTTATTAAACAGGATTAATTTAATTATACCCGTATAAGCGGGTAATAGGTTTTTGTTTCTATTAAAAAAATTGTAAAATTGAAAAAATATACGAAATTATGAGTGACTTTTCTTATACATCCAATGCTCATTCAAGCTATATTGAATCTCTGTATACGCAGTATAAGGATGATCCAGCAAGTGTAGATATTACTTGGCAAAAGTTTTTTGAGGGGTTTGAGTTTTCCAAGTTAGGTAATGGTCAGGTTAGTGTTTCTAATCAAGAGATCCAAGTTAGAAACTTAATTCATGCCTATCGCACAAGAGGGCATTTGCGCTCAAAAACAAACCCTGTACGAGAACGTAGGGACAGAAAGGCACTTATTGATTTACCAGATTTTGGTTTAAGTGATAAAGACCTAAGCACAACATTTCAGGCAGGAGAAATGCTTGGAATTGGGCCTGCAACTTTACAAAAAATTGTTCAAACACTTAAATATATATATGAGGGGTCCATAGGGTTTGAATATATGTATATCCGTGATCCAGAAATACTCAGTTGGTTTCAGGAAAAAGTAGAAAAAGAATCGCTTAATTTTAACCCAGCAACGGAAGAAAAAAAGAGAATATTATCCAAGCTTAATGAGGCCGTAGTATTTGAAAACTTCTTGCACACCAAATTTTTGGGGCAGAAGAGGTTTTCCTTAGAAGGTGGTGAGACGACCATCCCCGCACTCGATGCCATTGTGAATAAAGCGGCTGAGCTTGGTGCTGAAGAAGCTATGATTGGGATGGCTCACCGTGGTCGGCTAAATGTGCTAGCTAATATTATGGGCAAAACGTATGAGCAGCTATTTACAGAGTTTAGCAGTGATTATTCGCCCGATCAAACTATGGGTGACGGAGATGTAAAATATCACTTAGGTTATTCTAGTGAAATCACCTCACTTTCAGGTCATAAAATTAATTTAAAATTAGCGCCGAACCCCTCGCACTTGGAGGCTGTTAATCCAGTTGTAGAAGGCTTTGTGCGAGCAAAAATTGATAATCAATACGGGCAGGATAACACAAAAATATTACCCATACTCATACATGGTGATGCGGCAATTGCAGCGCAAGGAGTTGTGTATGAGGTTACTCAAATGGCAAAACTAGAGGGCTACAACACGGGGGGAACCATCCATTTTGTGATTAACAATCAGGTGGGCTTTACAACAGACTTTGATGATGCACGTTCTAGCATTTATTGTACTGATGTGGCCAAAATTATTGACGCACCTGTACTTCACGTAAATGGAGATGACCCTGAAGCAGTTGTTTTTAGCGCCAAACTTGCAGTAGAATTTAGGCAAAAATTTCAACGCGACATTTTTATTGATATGGTATGTTACCGACGCCACGGTCATAATGAAAGCGATGAACCTAAATTCACACAGCCATCACTTTATAATATAATTGCAAAGCATGCTAACCCACGTGAGGTTTATAATAAAAAATTAATTGAGCGTGGTGATATTGACGCGGATCTTGCTAAACAAATGGATAAAGAGTTCCGATCACTTTTGCAAGACCGGCTTAATATGGTAAAACAAAAGCCACTTCCGTATCAGTTGCAACCCATGGAAAAAGAGTGGAATACTTTGCGTAAATCGACTCCAAAGGACTTTTTAAAGTCACCTGATACAAGCATTTCTGAAAAATCTATACAAAAAGTGGCCGAAGTTCTAACTACACTTCCCAAAAACTTCAAGCCCATAAAGCAAATCGAGAAGCATTTTAAGGAGCGTCGACAAATGTTTTTTGAAGATAAAATGCTGAATTGGGGGAGCGCAGAGCTTCTAGCATATGGCAGCCTATTATTAGATGGAAAAAATGTTCGAATTGCAGGGCAAGATTCACAGCGGGGTACATTCTCACACCGCCATGCCGTCATTCATGATGCTCAGTCCAACGAGGCATACTGTAACTTAGATTATGTTGACCCAAAGCAGGATAAATTCCATATTTATAATTCACTATTATCGGAGTATGGCGCACTTGGGTTTGAATTTGGCTATGCTATGGCCAACCCAAATGCCTTAGTTATATGGGAGGCACAATTTGGCGATTTTGCCAATGGCGCCCAAGTCATGATGGATCAGTTCATTTCTTGTTCTTATACTAAGTGGCATCGAATGAACGGGCTTGTACTTCTTTTACCACATGGCTATGAAGGGCAAGGGCCAGAGCATTCAAATGCGCGACCAGAGCGTTTCTTACAGCTTGCATCGGGTTATAATATATTTGTAACCAATATCACCACACCAGCGAACTTTTTTCACCTGCTACGTAGGCAGCTGAGCTTACCTTTTAGAATGCCTTGTGTGGTGATGTCGCCGAAGCGATTGCTTAGGTTACCTGAAGCAGTCTCACCTATACAAGATTTTACAAAAGGCGGCTTTGTAGAGGTAATAGATGACCAAGCTACAAAGGCAAAAGATATTAAAAAACTATTGTTATGTTCGGGCAAGATATATTATGAGCTGGATGAGGCACGAAAAAACAATAAGCAAAGTGATATTGCCATTGTAAGAGTCGAACAATTATTTCCGTTCCCAACAGAGCAAATCAAGAAAATAATCAAGAAATATAATAAAGCGAGTTTACACTGGGTACAAGAAGAGCCTGAAAATATGGGCGCTTGGAGCTTTATTTTAAGCGAATTACGGGACACCAATATAAATGTTGTAAGCAGGAAGTCTGCGGCTTCTCCTGCAACGGGTTATAGCAAAATCCATAAACAAGGGCAGGAAGCGCTAATTCAAAGAGCCCTAGAAGCAAATTAATCATAAAATTATCAAGACAAATCGAACAATATGAGTTTAGTAATTAAAGTACCAGAAGTTGGAGAGTCAATATCTGAGGTGACCATTGCTCAGTGGTTAAAGGAGGACGGAGCGTCTGTTGAAATGGACGAGGTGATATGTGAACTAGAATCAGATAAAGCAACCTTTGAGTTAACAGCAGAGCAGGCAGGAATTTTGCATCATAAAGCTGCAGAGGGTGATACCCTAGCTATTGGGGCAGAAATCTGTGAAATTGAGTCAAATTCAACAAATTCTGCAAAAAACATTGAAAATCAATCTTCAAAACCATCCAAATCAACAACTGAACCATCTCAAACAATGGAAAAGATCATTATGAGGGTCCCAGAAGTTGGAGAATCAATAACTGAAGTTACGATAGAGTCTTGGTTAAAAGAAGATGGTGCACATGTGGCTTTAGATGAGGCAATTGCTGAAATTGGGTCAGATAAGGCAACGTTCGAATTGGCCGCTGAGGTAGGTGGTATTTTAAGTATTATTGCTGATGAGGGTAGCAAACTTGGTATTGGTGATGAAATTTGCAGTATTACACCAGTTGCTGGCTCCGTTGAGGCCCCTTCCGAAAACGCTTCTAGCATGGCACAGCCAGTGGCCCCACAGACAAACGAGGGCACATATGCTAGTGGGCATCCGTCGCCTGCTGCAGCCAAAATTTTAGCAGAAAAAAATATTGATACCAACAATGTTACGGGCTCAGGTGTAGGAGGAAGAATAACAAAAGCAGATGCACTTAAAGCTCAAAAAGCAGAAATTTCAACAAATTCTGCAAAAAACATTGAAAAAGAAGTATCGCCGACACCATTTTCGAGAAGTGAGGAAAGAAAAAGAATGTCAAGCTTGCGTAAGACAATTGCCAAGCGCCTAGTAGCAGCCAAAAACCAAACGGCCATGCTAACGACCTTTAATGAGGTGGACATGAAGCCTATTATGGACATTCGAAAAAAATATAAAGATGCCTTTAAGGAGAAATATGAAGTAGGGCTCGGGTTCATGTCTTTCTTTACTAAAGCATGCTGTATGGCACTTCAAGAGTGGCCAGCTGTAAATGCTCAAATTGATGAGGATCAAGTCTTGTACCATAATTATTGTGATGTTTCTATCGCTGTATCAACTCCAAAAGGCCTTGTAGTGCCTGTAATCCGGAATGCTGAGTCATTGAATTTTGAACAAATTGAGAAAAAAATAATTGAACTAGCAACGAAAGCCCGAGATGGTAAATTAACTATAGAGGAGATGACAGGTGGGACATTTACTATTACAAATGGTGGTATATTTGGATCCATGCTATCCACACCTATTATTAATGCGCCGCAAAGTGCCATTCTAGGTATGCATAATATCGTTCAGCGACCCGTCGTGATTGATGGAGAGGTTCAAGTTCGGCCAATTATGTATGTAGCATTATCTTATGATCACCGAATTATTGATGGCAGGGAATCCGTTAGTTTCTTATACCGTGTGAAAGAACTTTTAGAGGATCCAACTCGTTTATTGATCGGAATTTAACCTTAATATATATAAAATGCAACATAACCGATTTATTGACAGGCATATAGCTCCCAATACTGACCAAAAGGAGGCCATGCTGCGTTCACTTGAGTTGGAAAATTTAGAGGCCCTTGTACATGAAACGGTCCCTGAGAAGATCATGCTGGATAGCCCCCTGCAATTAGATAAGGAAATGTCAGAAGCAGAGTTGCTAGCACACTTACAGTCTGTTGGAGCTCAAAATAAAGTATTCAAATCTTTTATAGGTATAGGGTATCACGAATGTATAACTCCTCCAGTTATACAAAGGAATATTTTAGAAAACCCAGGATGGTATACAGCCTATACGCCATATCAAGCAGAGATAGCGCAAGGTCGGCTTGAAGCTCTTGCCAATTTTCAAACGATGATTATTGACCTTACAGCAATGGAAATCGCTAATGCTTCGTTGCTTGATGAGGCAACTGCAGCTGCTGAGGCTATGTCATTGTTATTTGCCGCAAGACCGAGATCAAAAAAAGTAGCAAACACCTTTTTAGTAGATCGCCAAGTATTTCCACAAACACTAGCTGTACTTAAAACACGAGCAAAAGGATTAGGTATTGAGCTAAAGGTTTCAGATTACAGTGCATTTTCATTAGATGATGGCTCAGTTTTTGGGCTTTTAGTCCAATATCCAAATGCAGTAGGTAATATAGAAGATTACCATGAGCTTTTTCAAAAAGCAAATGAAAATGAAGTAAGTATTGCTACGGTTGCAGATATTTTAAGCTTAACAATCCTTAAACCCCCAGGCGAAATGGGTGCGGATGTAGTTGTGGGTAGCACGCAGAGGCTAGGCGTCCCGATGGGTTTTGGTGGTCCACATGCAGCATATTTTGCAACAAAGGAAAAGTACAAACGACAGATACCTGGTCGAATAATTGGGGTAACTCAAGGTAAATTTGGAAATAAGGGTTACCGAATGGCCCTTCAAACCAGAGAGCAGCATATAAAAAGGGAACGCGCTACTTCCAATATTTGCACGGCTCAAGTTCTCCTGGCAGTAATTGCTGCTATGTATACTGTGTATCATGGACCAAGTGGACTAAAAAGTATAGCCAAACAAATACATAAATTAACTCAAACGTTGGCTATTGCCTTATCTCATCGTAAAATTGAAGTAATCAATCAGCATTTTTTTGATACTATTTTTGTCCATGCTGGGCAGGCACTCATGGAGCAAATAAAAAATATAGCCGAAGCAAAAGGACATAACTATTATTATGATTTTGACCAAAGCAGAATAGGGATTTCACTAAATGAGACAACCTCTCTTAAAGATGTGCGGTGTATTCTTGAAATATTTGATTTAGCTCTGGGCAAAAAAGGTGAAACGATAGAAGAAATAACAATACAGAATGGCAACGAATATAACTTTCAACCCAATCTTATTCGATCCACCAATTATTTAACACACCCGGTATTCCATCAATATAGGCATGAGCATGCTTTATTACGATATTTGAAGCAACTAGAAAACAAGGATTTATCCTTAGTACACAGTATGATTGCACTTGGTTCTTGCACGATGAAGCTAAATGCAACGGCAGAAATGGCTCCCATTAGTTGGCCGTCATTTTCAAATATTCATCCGTTTGCGCCTGACAATCAGCATATGGGATATTCATTTATAATTAAGAAGCTTGCTAATTGGTTGAATGAGATCACGGGGTTTGCAGCCACGTCATTTCAGCCCAATTCTGGGGCCCAGGGTGAATATGCAGGTCTATTAGTCATACGTGCATTTCATGAAAGCCGAGGTGATACCAATCGCAACATTGTTCTAATTCCTAGTTCGGCACATGGTACCAACCCGGCTTCAGCCATTATGGCTGGCATGAAGGTAGTAATTGTTAAATGTGATGAACATGGCAATATTGATTTACAAGATCTTGAATTAAAAGCACTTGAACACAAGGAAAACCTAGCAGCATTAATGGTTACATACCCATCTACTCATGGTGTATTTGAAGAAACCATACAGGATATCTGTGCTATTGTGCATCGCTGTGGGGGTCAGATTTATATGGATGGGGCAAACATGAATGCTCAAGTAGGGTTAACAAACCCAGCTAGGATTGGAGCAGATGTGTGCCACCTCAATTTACATAAGACATTTTGCATTCCTCATGGCGGCGGCGGACCTGGCATGGGTCCAATTTGTGTAGCCAGTCATTTGGCACCATTTTTACCAAGCCATCCATTTGCTGAAAGTACTGGGCAAGAAATTGGATCTATTGCTGCAGCACAATGGAGCAGCGCCAATATTCTGTTAATTTCGTATGCATATATTGCTATGATGGGCGCCGAAGGGCTAACTGAAGCATCCAAAACTGCAATTCTTAATGCCAATTATATCATGCATAAACTATCGGCGCATTATCCCATTTTATATACTGGTAAGAATAACCGATGTGCGCATGAGTTTATATTAGATTGTAGGGCATTCAAAAAATTTGGTGTAGAGGTAGAGGATATTGCCAAGCGTTTGATGGATTATGGTTATCATGCACCGACAGTTTCGTTTCCGGTGCCAGGTACTATGATGATTGAGCCTACAGAAAGTGAGGATATGCACGAGTTAGATCGATTTTGCGCGGCACTCATTCAAATAAGGGCGGAAATACATGAAGTTGAGAAGGAAATATATCCACAAGACAATAATGTACTTAAAAATGCACCACATACAGCAGAAATATTAGTAAATGACCAATGGGAGTTTCCTTATAGTAGAGAGAAGGCTGCTTATCCATTGCCGTATTTGCGTAATCATAAATTTTGGCCTGTTGTAGGTCGATTAGATAATGCTTATGGCGATCGTAATTTATTCTGTAGTTGTATCCCTATGGAACAATTAAATGAGAAAAATGATGAAGAATTAGTTTTAGACAATTAAATTTGGAACTAAAGCACAAATATATTAAATAAATTTTGCTAAATTTGTTTAAAAATAAATTGTTTTTGAATGTATTTTGCTGATTTTATTAAAAAATTAATATTCCAATAGGAAAATTTACATATGGCCACAGCAACTGAAAATAAATCATCTATTAAGTATAATCGCAAAGATTATGATAATAAGACGCTTATTGCCTTGTATGAGCGTTTGCTCATGCCTAGGATGATTGAAGAAAAAATGCTCATTCTATTAAGGCAGGGCCGTATAAGTAAGTGGTTTTCTGGTATAGGTCAAGAGGCAATTTCGGTTGGGGCAAGTTTTGCATTAGCGAGTGAAGAATACTTATTGCCCATGCACCGAAATTTAGGGGTTTTTACAGGAAGAGATGTCCCTTTAGCCAAATTATTCACTCAATTTCAGGGCAAAAAAAGTGGCTTTTCGAAAGGTCGAGACCGATCATTTCATTTTGGCACAAACGAACACCACATTGTTGGTATGATCTCACATCTAGGTCCGCAAATGTCCATTGCAAATGGCATTGCACTAGCGACACTTCTTAATAAAGAAAAAAAGGTCACATTAGCATTCACTGGGGATGGTGCTAGTAGCGAGGGGGAATTTCATGAGGCTATTAATGTAGCTGCCGTTTGGGATTTACCTGTCATTTTTATTGTTGAGCATAATGGATACGGGCTTTCTACACCTAATCGAGAGCAGTTTAAATTTAAGCAATTTACTGATAAAGGACCCGGTTATGGCATCGATGCCATTCAAGTTGATGGCAATAACGTGCTAGAAGTATATGATACTATTAGGCAAACCGCACGAAACATCAGAAATAACCCTGCTCCAATACTTATTGAGGCACTTACGTTCAGAATGCGAGGGCATGAAGAGGCATCAGGCACAAAATATGTACCCCAAGAGTTATTTGATAAATGGGAGAAAAAGGACCCCGTAATTAACTACGAACAATATCTTTTGAAGGAAAAAGTCATAAGTAATTCTAAGAAAGATAAGATTCGTGCTAAGATAAAAGAAGAAATTGATTCGGCATGGGAGCAAGCTTTTGCTGAACCCAAAGTTCAGGCAGTGGTTTCTGAGGAAATGAATGATATTTATTATCCACATCAACAAAAAATAATTCAACCTGGCCCAGCCAAGTCTAAAAAAAGATTTGTGGATGCCATTTCAGATGCTTTGAGAAAAAGTATGCACAAATTCCCAGAACTTGTGATCATGGGGCAAGATATAGCAGAATATGGTGGGGTTTTTAAAATAACGCAAGGTTTCTTAGATGAGTTTGGTAGTGAGCGTGTGCGCAATACGCCATTGTGCGAGTCGGCTATAATTGGGGCTGGTCTAGGTTTATCTATTAAAAATAAGAAGGCAGTAGTTGAAATGCAATTTGCGGACTTTGTTACCTGTGGCTTTAACCAAATTATTAATAATTTAGCTAAAATTCACTACAGGTGGGGCCAAAATGCAGATGTAGTTGTGCGTATGCCAACAGGAGCAGGCGTGGGTGCTGGTCCATTTCACTCCCAATCGAATGAAGCATGGTTTTTTCATACGCCTGGGCTAAAAATCGTATATCCATCCAACCCAAGAGATGCCAAAGGGATGTTAAATGCAGCTATTGAGGACCCGAATCCATACATGTATTTTGAGCATAAGGCATTGTATAGGTCGCTCACCGATGAAATTGAAGACGATTATTTTACAATAGAAGTAGGCAAAGCTTCGTTATACCATATAGGAGATGATGTATCAATCATTACCTACGGTATGGGTGTGCATTGGGCAAGCAAAGTGGTAAAGGAGCTTGAATTATCAGCAGATATTCTTGATTTGAGGACATTATTACCTTGGGATAAAGAAGCTGTTGAGCAAACTGTAAAGAAAACAGGCAAGGTCATTGTGTTGCACGAAGATTGTCTTACTGGTGGTATTGCAGGTGAAATAAGCGCTTGGATCGCGGAACATTGCTTCGAACATTTAGATGCGCCGATTGCCCGTGTTGCTAGTATAGATACCCCTGTACCTTTTGCTGCCTCTCTTGAGGAGCAATTTTTGCCTATGGCTAGGCTAAAAGAAAAGGTAATAGAACTTTTGGCCTATTAGACTAAAAGTAAGTAATCGATCAATTTGAATTTCACTGCTAGCTTAGAAAATGGTATATTTGCTTTTAAATGAATTAAATCGTTGAATTTTTTTCCAAAAATAATTCACTTTCTACTATTTTCCATAATGATAATATGGTGCACTGGCGGAGCTATGGCTCAGACCAAACGCGATGTTGAGGTTCAAAAACAAAGTAAAAAGAACACTAAAGATATTTCAAAGCATAAAGGTAAAACTAATCCTTGGTCAAAAGCCCCTGTTTTTAGTGGTAATCAATCCAAGTTTTCTGGAAAAGATAAAAAAAAGAAGAAGGGTAAGTCAAATAAGGATGCTTCCAAAAGTAAAAACCCCACAAATTTTAAGGGCGCGGTGTCCATATGGGGGTTTGTGCCGTTTTTTCAAGGAGATATTACTGGAGATTATAGTGGTACCATTAAGAAAAGCAGGAGTGACCGCCGAAAGGCACAAGCAAGTGGCATAAGCTATAGTGGAGAGTTTATGCCTATGGCTACTGATTTTAGATCAACTAAGAAATACCAACGAAAGGATGCTAAAATTAAAAAGCCCAAACCACAACCTGCGAAAGAGACGTCAAACTTTGTTGGGGCATATAAGATTCGAACTCAAAAGGGACAAAAACGATACTTTGCCAGCATTAGTAAGGAGATACAGGGTTACCATGGTGAGCTTAAAATAAAGCGCTCTAAGAAAAATATGCACCCCAGCATTGCTTATTTAGAAGGTAAGACCAAAAAGTCTGTAGAAAAAAAGGAAAAACTTCGCAAAAGGAAAATTTGGTGGGCACGTAATATTAATAAAAAGGGTGATCAGCCGAGGCATTTAAAAGATAAAATCAAAAAACCAAAATACGATTCTAGAGAGAGTAAAATCTGGTATGATTAATTGGAAAAAATTTAATGGGCTAGAAGGGTTTAAGGCAATAGTTGGACAAGAAAGTAACCCTTTGTTATTATTCAAACATAGTTCACGTTGTTCGCTTAGCACGATGGCACTTGAGCGACTTGAGCGACATTGGCAGCAAGATATGGGTGTAGCATGTTACCTAATAAATGTGATCAATGAGCGTGAAGTCTCCAATGAAATAGCTAAAACATATGATGTAGTACATGAGTCGCCACAAGTACTTTTATGTGTAAAAGATCAATGTTTGTATCATGCCTCACATATTGAAATAAATTTTTCTGTTATTAGTAAAGAAATAAGTAAACTTAAAATCAAATAGTTTTTAAAAATACCTATCTTGCTGTCGTAACCATTTTGATTTTTTTTCGTATAATATTAATAATTGTATAGATATTATGGATGCATATATTGTAAAAGGGTATAGAAGTGCAGTTGGCAAAGCAAAGCGAGGCGGATTTAGGTTTACTAGGCCGGATGATTTGGCAATTAATGTCATCAAACACCTTGTCGGAGCAATTGATGGCCTCGAGGCGAAACAAATCGACGATTTAATTGTAGGTAACGCTATCCCTGAAGCAGAGCAGGGCATGCAAATGGGCCGGATGATCAGTTTACTTGGTCTACCAATTGAGGTACCTGGTATGGTAATTAACCGGTACTGCGGTTCGGGTATTGAAGCCATTAATATTGCTGCAGCGAGGATTCATGCTGGTATGGCGGATTGTATCATTGCTGGAGGTACTGAAAGTATGTCGATGGTACCTATGCTGGGCTGGAAAACAGCGCTTAATTATAAAATGGCCAAGGAGCACCCTGACTATTATTTAAGTATGGGGCTTACAGCTGAGCAAGTTGCTGAGCGATATAATATTAGCCGTGACGCACAAGATGAATTTGCCTACCAATCACATCAGAAGGCTCTTCATGCTATTCAGGGAGGGAAATTTAAAGATCAGATTGTCCCAGTTGAAGTTGAGGAGACATATATTGGAAAAGACGGTAAAAAGGGAAAACGAACATTTACCGTAGATACGGATGAAGGACCTAGAGCAGATACCTCACAAGCTGCACTTGGTAAATTAAGAGCAGTATTTGCTCAAGGAGGCAGTGTCACTGCAGGAAACTCCTCTCAAACTTCAGATGGGGCGGCTTTTGTAATGGTGATGTCTGAGAAAATGGTCAAAGAGCTGAACCTTAAGCCTGAAGCACGCTTTGTAAGCTATACGGCTGCTGGAGTTGAGCCAAGCATTATGGGTATTGGTCCAATTGCGGCTATTCCTAAGGCTCTTAAATTGGGAGGTTTAAGCTTAAATGATATTGACCAAATTGAACTTAATGAAGCCTTTGCTTCTCAAGCGCTTGCTGTAATAAAAGAAGCAGGCCTTGATCCTGAAAAAGTAAATGTGAATGGTGGTGCTATTGCATTGGGGCATCCACTGG
Organism: Bacteroidia bacterium; assembly: GCA_030430325.1. Taxonomy (GTDB): domain Bacteria; phylum Bacteroidota; class Bacteroidia; order Cytophagales; family Cyclobacteriaceae; genus JAUIFR01. Next base: position 54,790 of record JAUIFR010000002.1, read on the forward strand.
GCTGCACAGGTGCTAAGCTTACGGTTCAACTCATGAATGAGATGAAGCTGCGCAACCAAAAATATGGCATGGTCACCGCTTGTGTAGGTGGCGGTCAGGGTGTTGCAGGAATTATTGAGATGTTATAATTAATTATTGATAACAATAAACAAATTTTGCCAATTTTGTTCAATTTCACTAAAATTTTGAACAAAATTGGCAAAATTTAATCAAAAAAGATTACCCCTCTACCCATTCCGTTACTTCCTCTAGTGTTGGGTTTTTTACCTCTTTTAGTTTTAATTTCTTCTTCATACCACACACATCATTGAATAATTTACTTGGCTTGGCAGCCCTTACTTCATCAATTGTTAATAGCCCCAATTTTTGAATAATCGGAATTAACTCTTCACGTATTCCTATGGATTGGTAATCCTTTGCGGTAGCATATTGAGGCTTCTTTTCTGGTTTCATTTGGGGGAAGAATAAAACATCTTGAATGGAAGAAGCATTGGTCATGATCATAGCCAACCGATCAATTCCAATACCAATACCAGCTGTTGGAGGCATGCCATACTCAAGTGCCCTTAGAAAATCTTCGTCTAGCACCATGGCTTCATCATCACCACGTTTACCAAGCTCAATTTGCTCCTCGAAGCGCTGGCGCTGATCGATCGGATCATTAAGCTCCGAAAATGCATTCGAAATTTCCTTGCCATTACAAATCACCTCAAATCGCTCAACTAGCCCAGGTTTATCCGCACATTTTTTGGCTAAAGGTGACATCTCAATCGGATAATCCGTAATAAATGTTGGCTGAATAAGCTGTTTTTCACATTTTTCACCAAAAATCTCGTCAATGAGCTTACCCTTGCCCATGGAGTCATCTATTGGCACCTCTAAAGCACGTGCTGTTTTTCTTAACTCGTCCTCATCCATGTTAGAGATATCAATGCCTGTGAAATGTTCGATCGCCTCAAACATGGTAAATCGTTTCCAAGGCCGCTTAAAATCAATTACATTTTCGCCAACCGTAACTTTCGTATTACCGTGTAAATCAAGCGCCACCTTTTCGATCATTTCTTCTAATAAGCCCATCATCCATTGGTAGTCCTTGTATGCAACATAAAGCTCTACCTGTGTAAACTCAGGGTTATGAAACCTTGACATTCCTTCATTACGAAAATCCTTGGCAAACTCAAACACCCCATCAAAACCCCCGACAATAAGCCTTTTTAAATATAACTCATTGGCAATACGCAGATACAGGGTCATATCTAGTGTATTATGGTGTGTTTTAAATGGCCGAGCTGCAGCTCCTCCATATAATGGCTGAAGAATGGGTGTTTCTACCTCTAAGTATCCTTTTTCAATAAGAAAGTCTCGAATGCTTTGAACCATCTTACTGCGCTGAACAAATGTTTTCCTCACACCAGGATTAACTACTAGGTCCACATAGCGCTGCCGGTAACGCTGCTCTGGATCTGAGAATGCGTCGAAGGTCTTTTGCTTTCCGTCTTCATCAGCCGCTTGTTTTACAATAGGCAATGGCTTTAGTGATTTAGTAAGAATAGTAAATTCACTTACATAAACACTGGTTTCACCAACATTCGTTTTGAATACTTTACCACTTACACCTATTATATCCCCTATATCTAATAGCTTTTTAAAAACTTGATTATAGTAAGACGTATCTTCTCCTGGGCAGATATCATCTCTTCTGAAATATAATTGAATTCTACCTTGACTATCCTGTAACTCAGCAAATGAAGCAGATCCTTGTATGCGCCGTGTCATGATTCTACCTGCTAGTGTAACTTGTTTGCCTTCAAAATTTGTGTAATTATCAATAATTTCCTGGGAATAGGCAGAAACCTCAAATGTTTTTGCTGGATAAGGATTTATATTTAATTTTTCTAGTTCTTCTCGCGCTTTCCTTCTTACAATTTCCTGTTCACTTAAATGCATGATGTCATTAAATTATATTAATACCAGTACTAAGTGCAAATTTGCAGCTTTTTGTAGCGAATGCAAAATCAAAATTTAAAAATCTGAACATATTCATAAACACCATATTTAGTATTTAAAATAAATTTCAATTCCTTGGTAAAACTTACCCAAACTTATTGAAGTAAGTATTATTAAAAAATAACATTTTAGTTATTAAAAAATTAAATCAATTTACTTTTTTAACTAAATGTCTTCACCTAATTTATTTTATAGGGTAATAGTCGTATAGAAATTAAATATGAGTAATATAATCAATCATGAGTTTCCATGTTGGTGTGGTAGCGCTAAATGGGAGGTAAAATTTAGTCAGCCGGGATACCAATTACTACATTGTACAAATTGTGGTGTATTTAGAAATGACCCTCCACCGGTAAGCAATAATGATGAAAATGCTGATTTTTATACTTCCTATTACGAAATAAAAAAAGAAGATGGAAAAATGGAATTGCCTGCAACGAAGAATTCAAGGTTTTGGAAGGTAGCTGATAAGGAGAATATTTTGGCTCAAAAAGATGGAACCGTGCTAGATTTAGGTTGTGGTGATGGGGGATTGTGTGGAGAGCTCAAGGCAGATGGCTGGGGTACAGTTATTGGGATTGACGTATCTAAGAAAAGAATCATTAATGCAAAAAACAGATATCCTACTTTAATGTTTTTTGATGTGCCCATTTCGGATACAAATATTAAAAAGGAGAGCATTGACCTGATCATAATGGATAATGTGATTGAACACATCCCTGTTCCACAAAAATTCATTGAAGAGCTACTGCCCTATTTAAAGCCTAGTGGTAAAATGATACTAATTACGCCAAATATGCGTTCTGGAAATTTTAGGCTGCTAGGTAAGCGTTGGACACCGGAGCTTTGCCCACATGCACATGTCTATTTGTTTACTATTCCTGCCATTAATAAACTTACCAAAAGTGCTGGTTTTCAGTACAATGCGAGTGGCTCGTTTCACTTAAAACTTACCAGCCCGTTGCAAATTATAAAAAGGCTTGTAACAGGGGGCCCTAAGGCATTTTTATGGAAATTGGGCCAAGTGTCAGGAGACTGGTACGGACGAATAATTGGTCAAGGGCAAATGTTGTATAACATTACAGTAAAAAATTAATGCTTAAGGTAATGTTTTTTTGGGACTATGATACCCAGTGGGGAGCTGACCGCTCTCGTTCTGGTAGTGGGCCTAAAGATTGGGGGAAATTAGAATTCCCCAATACAGATCGTTTATTAGAATTGCATGATGAGTATAAAATTCCGGCTTGCTTTGCTGTAGTTGGTGCTGCAGCGCTACCCGGTAAGCGGCCTTATCATGACCCAGACCAAATAAAGAGAATAAATGCAGCAGGTCACGAAATTGGCAGCCACACCTTTCATCATGATTGGATACCGGCGCTAAATAGACTCCAGCTAAAAACTACTTTATCTCAAAGTAAAGATGCACTTGAACAATGTATTGGAACATCTGTGACTGCATTTGTGCCCCCTTATAATCAACCCTATGATTTTCCAGCGAAGTATTCATTTAGTTTAAGTGAGCGAAAACAAGTCAAAAAGGACCGTACCAATATTCCTATTCTTTGTGCGACATTGTCAGAATGTGGCTATACATTTAGTAGAATCTCTTATCGTACCATTACCGAACGGCTAACGCAAAAAATCCAAAGCCATAGCCAATTAAAAATATCTCAGGTTGAAAAGATCCATGGTGTAAAATGCTTGCGTTTGAATTCAAGTGGTTTTAAAAATAGAGTAGTTCAATATATAAAGAGTAATATTGGCAAGGATGGTTATGTTCTTATTTATGGCCATCCGCACTCTTTAACAGCAGATAATGACCAAAATGAACGGCATCTAATCTCATTAATGGCTGAAATACATTACCTTAGGGTAAAAAATAAACTTCAAATAGTGCTACCAAAAGAGCTTTAGTTTTAGAGAATAGTAATTTAATACCATAAATTTTTTAAAAAATTTTAATAAAAAAAGCGATCTTTTACGTTATAATTTGCCACTTGCATATTATTTTCTATCATATTGATTAACAATAATTAATAATTAAATTAAACGGAGCCGCATACAAGAATTTTTAAATTAGGTGTTAAAGGTATTGTAAGTTATAGTGAAATGTACTATTTTTCCTGTAAATTAACTGTTGGTATTCATGAATAAAGTTATTATTTCGCTATTTAATTTGATTAGTTTGAGTTGTTTGGTTCTGATTATCAATAGTTGAAAACAAATAGTACAATTTTTTATTAATATATTCATAGTTATTTTTATGAGTTTTTTTGGTAATTTTTTGAATTTAATTCATGTAAGTTTGAGGAAAGATTTGTAAAACGTTGAATGAATAAAAAATGTTTTGCTTTAGAAAAAGACAAAAAAAATCCATCGACCTTAAGTCCCGTTCAAATATTGAATTTGGAACGCATGATGGACAACTAAATAAAATTTTTGGTGGAAAACCTGTACGTAGTGGGGATATTGAACTATAATATGATAGAAACATGAAAAAGATATTAGTTTTTATTTTGGCAATTATTTTTTTGGCTTCCTGTAATAAAAAGGATGAAACTTTATACCCAAAGTTTGAGAAGGTAAGTGAGGTCAACTTGGAGTCAGGTGGGGAATTGAGCCCAGCAATTATTCAGTCGAATTTATCAGCTGCAAAAGAATATGGGTTACAACTAATTAAAAGAGGAACTATTGATCAAATAGTTAAGGGATATTCAGTTTTGGGTTTGTGTTTTTACTTTGAAAGTAATTTCCAAGAGGCTGCAAAGTATTTTTTAAATGGTATTGACCTGATAAAAGAAAACGATTTGCCAATGTCATATGACTTATACATGTGGTTGGGAGGTGTTTATTTTTCAGTTGGTGATTATGAAAATGCGATTGAAAACTATATGTTAGTGTATAATGACTCTCCATACGGTTCCGATCATTATGTTAAAAGTGCACTAAATATTGCAGTTTCATATTTTGATTCGCAGGAATATGATAAGGCACTTGATTATTATTTGGAATTAACAAAGTTCAGTAATAACCAAGTTAAACTAGTTGATATTTACATATCAGTAGCTGCTTGTTATAAATACTCTAATCACTTAAAGAATGAAGGCTATTACAGTAAGATGGCTTATGATTTGAGCACTAATATTGATTATTTTGAGGGTAAGTTAAGGGCACTCATTAATATCGGGGACACATATTATAATCTTAAAAAATATGATTTAGCAGAAACGTTTACGTTGGATGCTTTAGATCTCCATAATGAATTGGAACCATCATTTGATCTGGTGACAATTTACATTAATTTGGGTGAAATAAATATTTATAAAAATAATGCCACTCTTGCCATTAGTTATTTCCAAAAAGGACTTGCTCTTGCACAGCAATTAGACTACTTTGAAGAAGAGCAGCGTGCTTTATCTTACTTGAAGAAGCACTCAGAATCTGTAGAAGAGTACCGAGTATATGATGAAGAGTATAATAAAGTAACAGAGACAATGCAAGCCTTAAAAGAGAGTACAAGTAGAGAGCAGATAGTGGCTCAAAAGGAAATAAATGCTATGCTTGCAGAGCGTCAAGTACAAGCAATAAAAGCAAAAAATGAAAAACTCTTTATAACCAGTACAATGGTACTTGGTGGTGTACTCCTTATTTTTGGATTGGTATTTAATTTATACCGTAATGTTCTAATTAAGGGGAGCTTATATTATGCATATGCCATCTTGAACCTAACCCGCAGGCTCAAGCGAGCTTAAATTAACTTTTGAAAAAAACAATCTTTTGCTCTGGCATATATATGTTTGCCAGAGCTTTTTTGGTGTGCCACAAATTATACTATTGAATGTTTGAATAAAATTGCTCATTTAGATGCAATTTAGTTGAATATGCTTTTCATTTCTTAGTTTTACTACTATTTTGAAAATCTTGATAAAAGGAGTTTTTTAATTACACTACGTATAATTTTTACGCAATATTTTGATTTAAATACGTAGAATATGATGTCATTTTTGACCAATTTTTTCGGGGAATAGTAGAAGTCAATATAGTAACGATATTTTTTGTATTATAATATATTTTGTTTTTTATTGCATTTTATAAATAAAAAAATCCATTTATATAATTTAATATATATAATTTTGGCTTTTAATTATAAATTAATTTAGGCCTACGATAGAGCAATATTTAATTAATTGCCAAGAAACATAGTCGTGATATATGAGCACAATTTGATTTTATTTCAAGCCAAAATATAAAGATATTGTAACACGAAGAATAATTACAAAGAGAATTTCTACATGATTTCAAACATTTAATTATGTCAATAGTTAGAGCCACCATTAACAAAAGCCATAGAACTAAACTTTCTAACCAAACCACTCTTATTTGTATTGAGATAAACCACAGCCTATTGCCACACCTTGCTGAGCTACTTAGTGTCGCAGCAAACAAAACAAGTACGTCGTATATACTATTCCCTCGAGAAAAGAATTTGGGTAAACAAACTATACAAAAAGCGCTTTCAAACACACCTATCAGTGTTCAGACACTTGAAAAAAAGGAAATTTTTAGACAGGGACAAGTTTATTTGGCTGGATACAATAAAAACTATGAGTTTACTAATGTTGAGATTAAGACTACCAATAAAAAAAACAATAGTTATTATAAGTATGAATCGCTAGCTCAGACTTTTGGAGAGCATTTATTTCTTGTATTTTCCACTCCCTTAGACGATACTGATCAAAAAAAAGTAGAAATTGTAAAGAAGTTTCATGGAAATGTATTACTACTTGAGCCTGAAGATAATGCTAATATAGTCCAAGGAAATGGGTTTAACGGGATTGATCATATTGTACCTATTGCAGAATTAGCTGAAAAAGTTACTGATTATTTTTCTGGTATTTCAGACGAGTTGAACCGTAATGATAATGAGGCCATTCAAAAAATCATAACGTATGTTTCTGAACAATTTAATATTGATTTCTCTTTGTACAAACGTAAGTCAATTATTCGAAAGCTAGAGCGAAGAATGTCTAGAAATAAGTTGACTTCATTTGAATCTTATGCAAATTTGCTCTTACAAGATGAACAAGAACGAAACGTTTTACTAAAGGAATTTCTCATTGGGCTTACAGGTTTTTTTAGAAATATTGAGGCCTTTGAGTTTATTAGAAAAAATGTTATCCCAGTACTTTTTAAAAAATTAGCAGCGAATGAACCACTTCGGTTATGGGTTGCAGGGTGCTCTACGGGTGAAGAGGCGTACTCTACAGCCATATTGATTCATGCCTTTCTAACTAAGAATAAGTTAAGTGTACCAATTAAAATTTTTGCTACAGATGTAGACGATGGAGCAATTCAAACGGCAAGCAAAGGAAAGTATCCCATTTCAGTAAAAAAAGATGTGCCTAGTGAATATTTCAACAATTATTTCACGACGAAAGGCAATTATTGTTATGTCAAAGATGAATTGCGTGCTATGATTATCTTTGCGAAACATAACATTATTTCTGACCCACCATTTCGTAATGTTGATTTTGTAGCATGTCGCAACTTGTTAATTTACTTTAAGCCAAAACTTCAAGAAAATATTATAAACCTATTTTATAGCTGCCTCAAGTCAAATGGATACTTATTTTTAGGCCCCAGTGAGGTTGCCGGAAACCTTGGTGATGCATTCCCAGCAGTGGAGAAAAAATGGAACTTATTTTGCAAAAAGCCCTCAAAAAATAGTAAAATTGAAACTGCAAATAACACAGTTGAAACGCAAATCAATTACTCGCTTCAAAATAATAGACATCCATTGGATAAACACTCTCTGCTTGATCGACTCAATGAGGTATTAATAAATGAGTATGGACCAATGAGCGCATTTATTGATCTGAATTTCGAGGTCATACAGCTCAAGGGAGGCATTACAAAGTTATTAAAACTTTCCGAAAAAAAGCTTTCACTTAATATTCTTAAACTGGTCCCCTCGAGTGTAGAGATTCCTATAAAAACTGCTATACAAAAAGCAATTAAAACAGGTGAGAAGGTAATATATAAAAATGTGCCGATGCTTGAGGGAGAAAAAATGCAATATATTGGGTTTACTGTCACGCCAATTTATGATCGATTTAGTAGGCAAAGCTTTTTGTTACTTGTTTTCGATGAAATTAAGGAGCTGGGTATGGCAGCTCAGTCAGCTCAGTTACATTTAGATGTTGACCCAGAAATACATAAACGTATGCAAGAGTTGGAGTTACAACTTAAGGATACTCAAGCGAGCCTTCAAATTACACTAGATGAACTAGAAATTTCAAATGAAAAGCTCCAAACTTCGAATGAAGAATTACAAATTTCTAACGAAGATCTACTAATTGCAAACCAAGAGTTTCAGCATGCTAATCAGGAGCTTCAATCAGTTAATGAAGAACTGCAAACTGTAAACCTTGAACTAGAAGAAAAAATCAATGCATTAACAGAGCTTAATCATGATGTCAATAATTTGCTTAAAAGCACAGAGATAGGGGTTATATTTTTAGATAAAAATCTTAAAATCAGAAAGTTTACGCCAATTCTAGAAGCTCAGTTTGGAATTACAAATAATAATTTGGGACACCACATCTCGAGATTGGCACATCATATTGAATATCCTAACTTTGAGCAAGAAATTACAGCGATAATTAATAATCAAAAAGGAGAAATCACACAGGAAATAAAGCATCAAAATGGAAAGTGGTACCTTACCTCCATAATGCCATATAAAACTGAAAAGTTAGAAACGGAGGGTGCAGTAATTACATTTACAGATATTTCATCAGTAAAAGCAACTGAATTAGAGATTTATACAAAAAATAAAGTGTTAGAAAATGCACTTGAAGGCATTGCACAACTTGATGAAAGTGGAGAATTTGAAGATGTAAATGCTGCTTTTGCCAAAATATTAGGGTATAATCAAGATGAAATTGTAGGTAAAAAATGGAATCAATTTGTTTCTCAGCAGGATTTTGATCGGGTGCAAGTAGGTTTTGAGCAAGCTAAAATTAAGCGAGTTAATATTGAATTTAGAGCTGTAAAACAAAATGGAGGAGAGACCTTTGTTGAACAAATTATCCTGGCTCACTTTGATCATCAAGGTAAGTTTTGTGGATATAGTTTATTTGTTCGTGATATCAGCCACCGTAAAAAATCCGAAGAAGAACTTACACAACAAAAAAATATTTTACAATCTATACTTAACAACCTTGGCGAGGGTGTAATTGTAGCTGATAATAAGGCCAAGATTATTTCGTTTAACCCAATGGCTGAGCAGATCTTGGGTACCAGCTTAGAGGTCAACAATGATAGCCCGTTCTGGAGATCTGGAATAAAAACTGTTAAACCAGACAAAACGACTCCTTATAAGCCTGAAGAGTTACCAATTTTAAAAGCTATTCAGGGTAAGGAGGTTAAGAACATGGAAATGTATATTCAAAATAGCCATTTACCTGAAGGAATTTTCATAAATGCGACGGCTACACCGCTCAAAGATAACGAACAAATGATAAAAGGTGGAATAGTTGTATTTAGTGATATTAGTAAACGTAAAAAAGCCGAAGAGGCGCTTGTGCAGAGTGAAAAGAGATTCAGAGGTATATTTGAGTCATCACCAATAGGAATAGCAGTACTTGGAATGGAGGCACAGTTTTCTTTTGTTAATTCTTGCCTGACCGAAATGTTAGGTTACAAAGAAGAAACCATTCAGGAATATAACCTTTTTGACATAGTAGAGGAGCATACAGTTGCTAGTTGTAAAGAAAGTTGGAAAGAACTTACACAGGATCCAACCAATATGTTACAGCTTGAAATTCAGCTTAAAAAGCTCGATCAACAATATATTTGGGGAAATTTACGTATATTAGGTATTAATGATAAAAATGGGAAATTCCAATATGCCATTGCCATGTTAGCTGATATTACACAACGCAAAAGTGCAGAAGAAAAACTAAAGCGAACCCTAGGAGAACTGCAACACTCAAACCAATATTTGGAGGAGTTTGTTTATGTAGCATCACATGATTTGCGTGCTCCCGTTGTGAATTTGAGCAGTTTAGTTAATATTTATACCAAGAATCGGGCCGAAGAGAAAAAACGGGAGCTTATTTTTGAGAAAATCGAGCAATCAGTTCATCAGATGGATCAAACACTGCATGATCTTATAGAAGTTATAGCTTATAATAAGCACATCAATAAAAAGGAAATTGTAATTACATTTTCTGAATTGCTCGAAGAAATAACATTTACGTTAGAGGAACAAATTGTTTCATCTAACGCCAAAATCATAAGTGATTTCAGTGATGCTCCAGCTATTTCATATATTCCTAGTCATACTAAAAGTATTTTATTAAATTTACTTACCAATGCCATTAAATATAGGTCAGATGATAGGCAACTGACAATTAATATTAAAACGAAAGATTTAGGAGAATTTGTTTGTTTGTCGGTGTCTGATAATGGCACGGGCATTGATATTGAAAGGCATAAAGAAAAATTATTTGGGTTATTTAAAAGGCTCAACATGGAGGTAGAAGGTAGAGGCATGGGGCTTTTCATTACCAAATCATTAATAGAATCAATGGGGGGTAAGGTAGAGGTTGAAAGTAAGTTGGATCAAGGAACAGAATTCAAAGTTTACTTAAAGAAACTCAGTTCAAGTCAAAATTAATTTCGATGAGTGATACAAAAAAAATAATGTTAATTGATGATGATGAGGTAAATAACTTCATCTGTGAAGAAACGATACGCGAATCTGATTTGGGGGTTGAAATTACTACCTATACCAGTGCAGAAAAAGCGTTAAGGTTTATTCAGGCAAATAATACAGATCCATTAAAATTACCTGATTTGATATTTCTAGATATAAATATGCCAATCATGAATGGGTGGGACTTTATTAGGGCGTATAGAGAACTTACTATTCCAGATGATTTGAGACCCGCAATTATTATGTTAACCTCCTCATTATTTGAAAAGGACAAGGATCGAGCCAAACAATATGAGGAAATTGCGGATTTTATTACAAAGCCACTTACAACCGAAAGGCTTTATACGATTGCAGAAAAGTATTTCAATGAAATGGCAGGATAATGTAACATTATCGACTATATTTTAACGTTTCTTGCTTTTCATTTAGCTTATGTTAAACCCTAAATGAAACCAATTAAAAACTACCCACTGAAAAACAAGCTTTTGGCATTGTTAGGTTTACCGTTGATCCTGCTACTTTATATATTAATGGTAACATGGGGAAGTGTTCAGGAGTTACAAACCCTTCAGGTAATAAAAATAGTCATTATACCGACCATACTTTTAGTGATTTTATATTATTTGATTTTTATAAAAATCAAGTTTATTACTGATCAAATCAAATACCTCAATCGAGTAGCAAACAGAATAGCTAAGGGTGAAGTAAACTTTCAAGTTGATACGGAATCAAATGATGAGATTGGCAGCCTTGCGAGCACCTTCAACTTTCTTATTTCAAATATCAAACAAAAAGCAACTATTGCGGATGCCATTGGTAAAGGAAATTACAGTGGAAATATTTTACCAATTAGTGAATATGATTTACTTGGCATTGCACTGAACTCTATGAAGCAAAACCTTGATAAAGTTTCGAAAGAAAATGAACGAAAAAACTGGCTGCTTACGGCAAGTAACTTGCTCAATGAAACTATGCGCGGAGAGAAGAATATTGGAGATTTAAGTTCGGATGTTCTAAGTGCACTTTCGATATTTTTTGAAGCGCAAATTGGCTGGGTATATATTTTTGATCAACAACAGAACTTGCTGTATCTCAAGGGTTCATATGCTGCTGATATTAACCCAAAGCCTATACTTAAAATAGGCGAGGGTATGGTAGGTCGAGTGGCCTCAGAAAAAAGGCTTCTTTTGTTGGACAGGCAAGCTGATCATAATGAAAATGAACCTACACACAGTATTGTATTTCCTATATTATATGATTTGGAATTGAAAGGTGTGGTTGAAATTAGAACGATTAAGCCCATCACACCCTTACAGCTTGAGCTACTTGAGTTAGTTTCTGAAGATATTGGTATAGCCTTTCACTCAACACAAGCTAGTACCAAGCTCAAGGAACTTCTGGGTCATACCCAGTTCCAAGCTGAAGAATTAGAGCAGGTTAATGAAGAATTGCAACGCCAAAAACATTACTTGCAAATTTCAGAAGAAGAGCTTATTCAAACAAATGGCAAACTAATCGAAAAAGCACAGCAACTTGAAGAACAAAATGAATCTATTACTCGAAAAAACATACAATTGGAGGAAGCCCGTGAAGCTTTAAGGATAAAAGCAGAGGAGTTGGAGCTTGCAAACAAATACAAGTCAGAGTTTTTAGCCAATATGTCTCACGAGCTACGCACCCCACTGAATAGTGTGTTAATACTTGCAAAACTCCTTGCTGATAATGAGGAGGGTAACCTGAGTAAAAAACAGCAAGAGTTTGCAAACGTAATTTATAATTCTGGAGATGAGCTACTTGCTTTGATTAATGATATACTTGATTTAGCTAAAATTGAATCTGGGAAATTGGAGCTTATACATGCCACATTTTCAATTTACGAGCTTAAGGATAGCATTTATAATATTTTTAAAGAAGTAGCACGCACAAAGGGAATTGAGTTTAAGGTAAGCTTAGGTGAAAGTGTACCAGATACAATTTACACGGATCGGTTACGTTTAGGTCAAATATTAAAAAATTTACTCTCTAATGCTTTTAAGTTTACTCATCATGGTGGTTATGTTCAATTTAAAATTTTTGTTGTTGAAAATGAGCAGCTTAAGCTACCTATGCTTCAGCACTTCTCAAAAGCAATCGCTTTTGAGGTCACCGATGATGGAATTGGAATAGAAGATGATAAACAGGAACAAATTTTCAAAGCATTTCAACAAGCCGACGGTTCAACAAGCCGAAATTATGGAGGGACAGGGCTTGGGCTTTCTATTTGTAGAGAGTTATCAATGATGCTGCAAGGAGAAATCACACTTAAGAGTAAATTTAATTTAGGAAGTACATTCACATTTTACCTTCCAATTATGGAACCCACTCCAATGCAAACGGTATCAAATAAGAATTTAAGAAGCAGGTCTAAATTAAGTGAAATTCAGAAAGCACTTTCGTCGGATCAAGAGCTTCCTACAAAGTTAGAAAAGAAAATCCTAATTATTGATAATGATATTCGAAACATTTACTCTTTGCATGGTGCATTAGCACAAAAGCAGGTGCAAATTTTTACTGCGGCTACAGGAGACGAAGCCATCGCTGTTTTAATGAAAAACCAACCTTTTAATTTAATACTTATTGATGTGATGACTCCTGCATTAGATGGAAAAAAAATAATTCGATTGATTAGAAGCCATGTTCAATATGAAAGTATTCCGATTATTGCGCTAGCAGCTGAACCAAATGATGGCAACAAAAAATCTTGCCTAGAATTGGGTGCATCAGAATTTATCGCCAAACCCATTCGGCTTGACAAGGTACTTTCATTAGTTGATCATTGGATTTGAATAAATTTGGCAAAATACACTCATTTTTGTGCTAGAAATTATCGGGTATTGTTAAACTAGCTTAGTACGTACTATTAAAAGAGGCCCAATTAGGGCCTCTTTTATATAATATACCTGAGTTCGATTCTAAAAAAGAGTTAATTGGTTAAAGTTGGAGTTGTTTTGATATTTGATGGCTGGTTTTTTTGGTAAAAAAGAATAGGCAATGAGTCCAGCAAT
>JAUIFR010000123.1 GCA_030430325.1 Bacteroidia bacterium
CTTACCATTTCCAACTTGATCCTTGTTATTTATTTTCTGAACAAACATGGTTCCAGAATATTGATAACCAATAATATACTTGTTCATTAAATAGGGTAATTTGCGATAGGCAGTCTCCTTGAAATAATTTGTTTCTTGATTAAGTAAAATATCGAAGGGTACAAAGTTTAAGATGCCATCCGGCGCTATTAAAAGTCTTTGTGTTTGATTTTTGTATGGTTTAATCCAGTCACCTAATAGTTTTTGATATAAAGAGTAGGCTAGCTTTTGATAGGCTGAAATAGTATTCACTCCACTCTGTGGTGGGGTACTTATAAAATTTCTGAATTGGTAGATATCTTTTTGAAGTGCTCTTATATCCAAATTACATTTGATCAAGCTGAAATCATTTTTTAAAATACCAAAGATGTAGAGGTGTTTTTGTCCAAATGAAAAAGTCGTAAAAAGGGATGAATTATCTAAATATTGTTGAATATCATCAATGTCAGCCACATTTAAGTTATATTTTCTTTGAAAGTATTGTGGGTATTGATTTTCCAATTTATTAATAAGTTTTTCAAGCAAAGTGCGCTTGCTAAAAAGTATACTTTGAAAGCGGTTTATCTTGAGTGTGTTCGCTTCACGTTTGGCGGCCTCTAATTGATGTTTATAATAGTTAATATCAGCCACGAGGCCATTTTCTTTGGCTCTCAAGGTATCAGGGATATAAAAGTTGGCTCCTTTATTTTGTAGAAATTCTAATAATAAAATGGCTTTATTTTTTTCTGCAAAAGTAAAAGCTATTTTGAGATATTCTTCATTATTTGAGATTTCAAAAAGTTGAAAAGCTACTTCTAGCCCGCTTTTGTACACTGCAGTGGAGCGTTTAATGAGATCTTGCTTGCTTTTCTCTGTTGTAAATCTCAAGCGAAGTGAATCTAAGTATTCGGTTGATAACAAGTAAATCTCTAATGCCTTTTTAAGATCTTGTTGTTGGTTGCTGATTGTATATTGCTGAGCATAGCACTGAGCTTTAAATTTTAAAGCGTCCATAAATTTTTCTTTAGCAATGACTTTGGATATGCTCCATTTTGAGTTGGTATTGCCTCCCATTTGGTTTTGATATGTTGACTGGATCGTTTTTTCAAACATTTTTTGTGCCTTTGCAAAGGCAGCTTTATTTCGATAAAAATTACCAAAATCATTAAATAAACAATCTTCCCCTCTTAAGTCCTGTCCTTGATTTGTTGAAATAGCTTTTTGAAAATATTTTAATGCTTGCTTATGCTCTCCAGATTGCTCATAGAATTTAGCTAATTCATTATACATAGATGCTAATACTTGGCGATTACCACTAGCGGTCGAATCCTGTCGAAAACTTTTTAGCGCGATTTTTACTCCCTCATTGATGGATTGATAGGCATATTCATTTAATTGCATAAGCCGGTATATCGTGCTTAGTTCTTTATGTGTTTGGGCTATATAATGGTAATTTTTTAATGTTCTAATTTTATATATCGTCAGTGCATGCTTTAGCAGTACTAAAGCTGTATCATATCTTTGTAAATTAGAATACGCCTCTGCTATTTTTCGATAATAAAATGCGGTATTATTGTGGAATTTGGAAGCAATTCCGCTTTTGATTTGGTTGGCAAGGGCTTCCTGTAAGTAAAATATGGCTGCGGTGTAATCTCCTTCTAAGTTTTTGAGGCGTCCCAATCCAAAATATACACTGCTTTTAAAGCGATGTGACTTTCCTTTGTATTTAATGTTGAGTTGGTTTAGGGCATCTTTGTAATATTTTAGAGCAAGTTGATAGTTGCCTTTGGCAATATGTTGATTTCCAATTTCATAGAAATGATAACCATCCATTTCAAAGTTATGACTCGGGATCTCCTCTAGCATTCTAACAGCTTTATAATAATAAAATAAGGCACTATCAGCGTCTAAGTTCCGCCTGTTTTCATAGTACCCTTTTGCAAAATGGAGCCAAACAATTTCTGTCATTTGTTGGCCTTTAAATAATGGAAGATAATGATAGCTTTCCGAAAGGTAGGACCATGCAGAATCAAAGTTTTCAATATAAGAGTAAACACAGGAAATTTCAGCAGTAACTTTCATGTATTGATCCCAAAGCTTATTTTTTTTGCAATAAGTAAGAAGTACATTACCATATCTTATGGTGCTGTCATAATTGGCATGCATAAATTGCCAATGCATAATTCTATTTAAAGAGTCAGCTACTTTGTAATGTTCGTATTTATTTTGTTTGAGGGAGCTTGATTGAATACAAAACCCTGTAGAAAGATTTAAAAAGCCTAAGCACAGCAGTGCTAATTGGTATAACTTAACCATGTTAATTGTTTTGGGAGAATAAATAGTTAATATACAAAAATTTGGTCTAAAGGTAAACTAAAATTGCGCTAAGAGCGAAATGCGATGGAAGAATTAGTGAATGAAATTAGCAAATTATGTTCAAATTTGACAGAAGTTTTTTAATGTAGGTTAGACAAATGACCCTATCCATGTTTCAAAAAATTAATGAATATATATTGCCAATTACATTCCTTTTATTTATTCACTAAATGGTTAAATACCTCGACCCTTGGGTCGAAAAATACTTGTTCAGCTTGCTGAACTCAAATTAATACTTCGGGGCTTGCCCCGGAGTAGTTTATTAATTTAAACAAAATTGGCAAAATTTGTTTAATAAATACTAAACAATTAGTTTAGCGTTGTTTGTAACAAGTAATACCGGCGGTCAATAATGGTGGTGGGGCATCGTCACCGCCCTTACCAAGTATTAAATCAGTTTGCGTAATAAAACTCTTAATGGAGAGTTTGTTTAGTTTGAGTTTTGAATGTTTCATAATTAATAAAATTTATATATAATAACTATCTTATTTACTTTTAAAATGACTTAGGCGTTATATGTTTAAAATAGTTTTATTAGTTTATTATTATATATTCGTTTTATATTTATAAATACTATTATATGATTATAAATATTAAAAAGAAATATAATCTTTACAATATTAAATAAAATTAGTAATTATCATAATAAATGGTTTATTTTTTCTTTGATTGGCTCATTTTAGGAACTAAAAAATATCCCAATAATTCACCATGAATTCTCACCAAAACTTTTGATTTCAAAAAAGAAGCTCCTATATTTGCGGTTCGGTTATAATTGACCTGACACTAAGCTTTTGGATTATGATGCCTAACTCAGTTGTTAAAATCTTTTCTGGTACTGGATCGCAATATTTAGCAGAGAAGATCGCGCATGCTTATGGCAGGCCACTGGGCGATGTTGATATTCGCAAGTTTTGTGATGGGGAGCTGTCTACAAGCTATACAGAGTCGGTGAGAGGAAGTGATTTGTTCTTGATCCAGTCTACTTTTCCACCCTCGGATAACTTAATGGAGATGCTCTTATTAATTGATGCTGCCAAACGGGCAAGTGCTAATTATGTGACTGCCGTGGTTCCATATTTTGGTTATGCGCGCCAGGACCGAAAAGATAAACCTAGGGTGGCTATTGCCGCTAAGCTGATTGCTAATTTACTTTCGGCGGCAGGTGCGGATCGTTTGATGACCTGTGACTTGCATGCAGGCCAAATCCAAGGGTTTTTTGATTTTCCGGTGGATCATCTAGATGGTTCGGCCATATTTGTGCCTTATATTGAGTCATTAAAGCTGGATCGCATGGTTTTTGCAGCGCCAGATATGGGCGGAGTGGTGAGGGCTAGGCGGTATGCTGAATATTTTAAGGCCGACCTTGTAGTATGTGATAAACATCGCAAGCGGGCCAATGAGGTGGCATCCATGCAGATCATAGGTGATGTAGAAGGGGCAGATGTGCTGATTCCCGATGATATTGTGGATACTGCAGGTACCATTTGTCGTGCGGCTGGTTTACTCAAAGAGAAGGGAGCCAAGTCAGTACGTGCTATTTGTACGCATCCCGTACTTTCAGGTAAAGCTTATGAAAACATACAGCACTCCGTATTAGAAGAAATCGTAACCACAGATACGATTCCATTGCGGCAACCGAGTGAGAAGATTAAAGTATTAAGTGTAGCTGACTTATTTGCTAATGCAATAAAGAAAGTTCATGAATATGAGTCAATAAGTTCGTTATTTATATAGATATTGAAGATAAGATTATGGAAACCCTTGAAATCATAGGATATAAAAGAGACAATAGGAGTAAGGCCGAGGTGAAGCAACTTCGTGCCGAAGGTAATGTTCCTTGTGTGTTATATGGAAATGAAGAAAATGTACATTTCTACAGCCCAATGATCCTTTTTAGAGACTTAGTGTATACGAACAAAGCTCATTTCGTTACGCTAAACATTGAAGGGGACATTTATCGTTGTATTTTACAAGATATTCAGTTTCATCCGGTTTCTGAAATTATTTTGCATGCCGATTTCCTTGCCTTGCAGGATGATAAGCCTGTTAAAATGGATATTCCCGTAGTGCTAAAAGGTTCGGCAGCTGGTACGCAAAAGGGTGGTAAGCTGGTGCTTAAGCTTAGAAATGTCAAAGTAATGGCAAAACCGAATAATATGCCAGCGTCTGTAGAGGCTGATGTTTCATCCCTTGATCTAGGTAAGTCAATCAGGGTAGGAGAGATCGAACAAAAAGATTTCGAAATCTTGAATAATAACTCCGTTACTATTGCTACAGTTAGTATTCCGAGAGCTATGAAAGGTAAGTCAGCCGATGAGCTAGAGGAGGAAGAAGTAGCTCAAGAGGCATAAAAGTAGTTTACTAACGATATTCCCTATTCAGGGTCATGCTAAAAATTGGCCACATCCAGTTTGATTCGTTCC
This sequence comes from Bacteroidia bacterium, assembly GCA_030430325.1. Taxonomy (GTDB): domain Bacteria; phylum Bacteroidota; class Bacteroidia; order Cytophagales; family Cyclobacteriaceae; genus JAUIFR01. The sequence continues at coordinate 4,821 of JAUIFR010000123.1, forward strand.
CGCTATTGCTGGCACCTATGGAAGATGTGAGCGATCCTCCATTTCGTGCTGTCTGCAAGGAGCTTGGGGCAGATTTACTTTATACGGAATTTATTTCGGCAGAAGGACTCATCCGAGATGCCCACAAAAGCCTTCAGAAGCTTGATATATACCCTTACGAGCGACCTATTGGGATCCAAATTTTTGGTGAAAAGATAGAATCGATGCGCCAAGCTGCAGCTCGAGTGGAGCAGGCTCAGCCAGAGTTATTGGATATTAATTATGGTTGCCCCGTCAAAAAAGTAGCTTGCAAAGGTGCTGGTGCAGGTATATTATTAGATCTACCTAAAATGCAGGCGATGACCAAGGAAATTGTGGATCAGGTGAGCTTGCCCGTTACAGTGAAAACCCGCCTGGGCTGGGACGAAAATACCATAAAAATTGATGAAGTGGCATTGAGGCTTCAAGATGTGGGTATACATGCACTTACTGTGCACGGACGTACCCGTCAACAAATGTATAAAGGAGTAGCAAATTGGGAGCCCATTGCAGCACTCAAAAAAGATGATCGCATTAAAATTCCTATCATTGGCAATGGCGATATTGATAGCCCACAAAAGGCATTGGAATACAAAAATAAATATGGTGTTGATGGCATTATGATTGGTAGGGCTGCCATAGGCTATCCTTGGATTTTTAGGGAAATTAAGCATTATTTCAAAACAGGCGAATTACTACCTCCTCCAACATTAGCTGAGCGCCTTGATGTAGTTCGTAGACATGTCAAATTTTCGTTACAGTGGAAGGGTGATCGTAAAGGGATTTTTGAAATGCGGCGACACTATACGAATTATTTTAGAGGAATTCATGGCTTCAAGCCGTATCGTATGCGACTTGTAGAAGCGCCAAATGAGCAAGAGTTATATCAGGTTTTGGACGAAGTTGAAGGTGTATTTTCTTCAAGAGTGGCTTGATATTTGAAGGTATTTTGCTAATTTGCTTCAGTAAAACAATGATTTTATAGGCCTTCAGTGAACCGATCTGATTGATTGAGACCTTTATTATTTTTAGTGTTTATCGGTTTTGTTGATTATTTATAAAAAAATGGCCAACTATTAATACATTAAGTCTAATAATTAATTACACAAAAAAATAGTTGTTATTATGTGGTGATAGGTGAAAATTTTGAGCCTTTTTTAGCTTTATGTTTAGTTTAGGTTTTATGGAATGCTATTAGATGATTACAATTAGTGAATAAAAAAAGTACAATTAATTGTAGTTGCAAAATTTATAAAAAGGAAGAAAGTGCAAGAAAATAACTAAAAAATGAATATAATTAGCAAAATATATTGAATATACTTTAAAATATTCTCAAAAGCAAAACAACAAAAAAAATAATGACCTATATTACAATTACTTAAATATCAAAATCAGGTATCCTTAACGCGGATTAGGTGGTAAAGCGTATCATAAATTACACTAAAATATTTCCAAATTTTCAATTTAATATATGTGTAATTATTTATTATATTTTATATCCTTAACAGTAAATTCTTACCATTTCATTTACAAATTACCTAAAGTAAGTTGATATTATTGCTTAAAATTAATTTGAACTAAATTACTTAGTGTAGATTCCCCGCCGTCATTATAAATTACTTTAATGGCATAATTTACACCTTGTTGTCCGTCTTTATAGTAAAATTCCTTATCTTCAAACTGCGTTGTACCTTGCTCAATGGCCTTATATGCGGCAAGCTTTTCTGAATTTTCACCTTTTAAAATCATAAACTTATATTCACCTTCACCAGGGTAGGTCCATGTTAAAGATAAGGTTTGATCTTTTTTATTAAAAGTGCCCTTTAGGTCATTCACGGCTGGTCGGAGTCCTCTATCTATCGCATTTACATGAAAGGGTGGTGTTAAGCCTGAGCTAAGTCCATCATCATCAATTGATTCCAAAGCATAGGCATAGTTTCTACCTAACTTTACATTGGTGTCCGAATATTGACTTGTACTATCACCGTATGACATGATTTTTTCCCAGTCGCCACCTTCTTGCTTTCGATAAAGTATATGTTGGAAAATATCCTCACTTTTGCTGTTTTCCCAGGTTAGGTGAATGCTTTTGTCAAGCACTTTGAAGCCTGTAATCAGCGGTTGAGTAGGGGGTATGGTATCGGGTCGCTTTAGTTCTAAGATTTCGGAGTATGGAGATGGGTTATAATTTAAATCCACCGCTACAATTTTATAATAAATATTTTCGGTAAGCGTATTAAGAGCCACCTTATCCATATAAAAGTTACCAGATACTGGCGCGCTTGTAAGTTGGATAAAGTCACGGTTTCTGGCATTGGCTTTATATACTCTATAACCTTGAAGGTCTTGTTCAGGACCTAGGTTCCAAGCCAACGATACTACTCCTGTCGAATCAATCGACCCCACTAAGTTCTCAGGCTGAGCTGGAGGAATGGAATCCACTAATATAACACTTACAATTGGGCCCATATTTTCATTTCCTGCCGTATCTACAGCAAATAAAGTATAATAATTGGTGAATATCGATACGGGTTCTTCATCAATAAAGGAGGTGGCATCAAGTGGGAGCGGTTTTTCATTAAGTTTGGCGAATGGCCCCGTTGCACTAATACTTTTTCCTACATAAAATCCGTTATGGTCGGATGTTCGAGTATCGGCTTCCCAAGTAATTTTAATTTTTCCTGCTTCAAATTCCTCAGCTTTTATTGTATGTGGAGGTATGGGTCCATTCAAGTCTCTAGCCATTATTTTAATGACTTCAGACGGTTTACCAACATCTCCAAAACTAGTATGCCCAATAACTCTGTAATAATAAGGCTTATAATTTTCGACTAATGTATCTAAATAAACGCAGTTGGCTGATTGGTCATTTCCAGCATCAAATCTTAATATATATTCATTTAATTTTGTAAAATTTTGGCCATCTTCTGAACGCTCTACATCATACCCACTAAAACTAGCTGAGTTTATTGGTTTATTCCATAATAAAGTGATGTTGTGATCACCTTCTTTGGCCGTTACATGCATGACGGGCTTCGGCTCATAAATATAACTTGTGCGCACGATATGCGTAATGGTATCAAGTTGTCGTTCTCCTGAGGGATCATTAATAAATAATCTATACACATAAGTTTTGCCCTTTTCAATGTCTTTATCAACGAATCCTAACCCTAATCCTTCAGCAGCTTGTGATGAAAAGTCAGCACTCATTAACGCAAAACCATACCTCACCTGCAGTTCTTGCGAGGCCATATAAAGTTGGGCCATGGGCCCCTGATAATCCAAGGGTTTATTGATATCAAATTTGCCATATATGGTCTGAGCTGCTGTAGCTACAAATACATCTGTTGTGTCAAATTTTGACTTCCATTCACTTAGGGAATAGGGCCTGAAAGTTCGTTCACCAATGTCCTTGTACGTTGCTTGGGTCAATTGGCGGCGCTGCAACTTATAACCATAGTGATTAGCTATTTGCCAATGATTAGCCGTACTTGGTGCCCATCTCAACACGATCGAGTCACCGTAGGACCTTGATATCATGTACAGATCCTTAGTTTGGTTGGCTAAACTATCTTGAGCAAATGAAGTAAAGGCCTTAAAAATAATTATGTAAAAAAATACAATACAATATTTCTTCATTTTGTTGTGATTTATAAACAATGCTTTAAAGCTATTATTTTAATTATCAGTTTGTTTAATAAAAGGAAGTAGTTTAAATCAAACTACTTCCCGTAAATTTAGTTTTTAATGAATTTTGTTTCCAATCTCATGCTCGAGCTCAGGTGCACAGTAAAACAGTGTCTTACCTGCCAAATTGAACCGGTAATTATGGTTAGCTGGTCTTGGATTGTATAGCAAATAATGTTCCACAAATGTTTCGATCATTGGGAAATATGTTACCTTATAGGCTTCGCGCTCTGCATATGTTCCTCCATCAGGGTGGAAGGCATAAAAATCATTTCTAAGCCTGACATGTTCCCTTAAAGTGTAGAAATCACGCGTACTTAGCCACTCTGTATAATCCAACATTGGGATGATTTTTGCATTATTCTGCAAGTTCAAGTTCATATTGTTCAGCATACCATTATTAGGCTGATTATTGTTATTATTCATAACATTCAAATTCAATTGGATGTTATTCAGCCCAGGATTAGGATTCGGCTGGTTATTTTCTGGTGGATTACCAATTTGCTCAGCTTGCTTAATCTCATGGGTATATAGTGGCTCTTGGGGTTTCATGTAGCTAGTGCCAAAGCTTAAATAGCCATGCTTTTTGGGGTTATAAAACTCGATAAATGGATCAGTGATACCCTGTGTGATATCATCAGGACTTGGGTGATTACGGCTAAATGCATATGGTTTACCCGCATATCGTGCAAAATGATAATCACTCATTGCAGGATAATAATTATTCCAATTAGGTACGGTTATAATATCGGGATCTACCTCCAAGTCTTCACCATTTTGCTGATAAGGTTCTATATCCATGAAGTTCATTTGCTTCCATTCATACTGAGTAGGTCGCTCGGTGGTATATGTCTCTGTCCAGAACTTAGATGCCCACTTATCGGGTGAATTAATATTACCGCTTTCTAAGTGCTTCACTTGAAAGATTGGGTTTACTTTGCCTGAAATTTGCTTTTTATAACCATAGACGTCATACACATCGAAGTTTTCTTCCACGGTTAGGTAAATTACCGGAATATTTGAAACAACGTTTGGTTCTTCAGTTGGGAATTCAAATGTTTTAATCGCATTTAAATCATCATACTCCTTGGTCTCTACCGTTGCAATTTTTTCTTGCATGGTATTAAATTTACTTGTCCTAAAATGGTAATTCAGTATTACTTTTTCGAATTTTTTCACTTTTTTCTTTTGCCCATTTAATGAACGCTCTAATTTTTCAATTTTACCCATCGGGGCAGCTTTGAAATGCAGATCATTTTTCTGATCATAGTCATTTCCTTTTAAGATCATGTCCTGAGCATTCGGTATGTTTTTATTGATCAACTGTGCTTGAATTGGCTGAATTCCGTTATTATTATTGTTGTTATTATTTTGCAACTGTTGAATCAAATTAGGATTAAACTGTGCCATTTGAATGTTGTTATTGTTATTATTCACATTGTTGATGGCATTTAAATTTAAGTTCAATCCATTACCATTATTTGGACCATTGTTTTGACCTGGTAATACAATTTGGCCAATCTTTGGCTCTTGACCGCCTTGCTCTGGAAATACTATTTTACCTTCAATTGGCTCTTGACTGAAGTCAATATCAACATATTCAGCGTCTGAGCCAGAGCTGTTCGATACAATCTGATTAATAGGAGGTGTAAAGATTGTTACAATATCAAGCGCATAGATACTATTATTATGGAGTGACTGCGGTAAGTTAAACTTCACAAGGTCACCCTCTTCATTAATCGTTGCAGGTGATTCAACTTTTTCATTTGTAATAAGGTGGGTGAATCTAGCAACATGTTTAAACGTTCCATTTGCTAAACTGCCTTTGTCAAACAAGTAATCCTGACTTTTCTTTAATTCCACCGTACCTTCAGAATGGTCACCCTTTAAGAAATACCTTTGTCGATACTCGGGCGTTCTTTTTACAATATTAAAATCTTCTATAATATCAGGTAGGTCACCAGTGGTAAAGGTTCCTTCATGAATTTCTGTGTGTATTTTTTCATCTACATTTTTATTTTCCCAACCTGTTGCTTTGATCTCATAAGCAATAACCTGATTTGGCGGTAAATATTCAGTGAATTCAAAGGTTGCATCTTGCATGCCATCATTGTAATTCATATGAGGGCGAATATCCCATACTACTTCTTCACCGTTTTTATCTTCATACGTTAACTTAAAATACTCTAATTCATAATAAAAGTATCTTGTTTCGGTTTGTAATTGCATTTGGTCTTGCTCATCATCCCAAATAGGCTCCCACTCAGGAGATTGATCATCAGAAATATACTCTATCTCAAATGATGGAGAGAAGTTGAAGGCGAGCTGAGGCTCAGTAAATACATGTACATCTTTACTCTTGTCTTCAGGCATAATATCAGCTATGATAGGTAAGTCAGCAAATGGGTTATCCGGTCCAAATTCACATTTTTCACCAGCTTCGAATTGGAATTGGGTATTAAATTTTATCAATCCATTTAAAATTTCGGCTCTATGTTGAATTGTGTGGGTAAAGAAAAAGATTTATATTTTTGTGTATGGGAAATACAACAGAAATATTTTCAATAGCGTTAGGTTTAGAAACGCCAT
>JAUIFR010000317.1 GCA_030430325.1 Bacteroidia bacterium
TTTTAGTACAATAGACGTATTTATACCACCAAACCCAAAAGAATTACTCAAGGCAGCTTTAATTATCCTATTTTCTGCCATTTTACCAGCCCATCTACCTGCCGGGCTAATGGGGTTATCAAGTTGAATATTTGGATGAACAAATTGATGGTTCATCTGGAGAATGGTAGCAATAGCTTCAACCACGCCAGCAGACCATAAACAATGCCCCGTAATCGCTTTGGTTGCATTGATATAAACTTTATTCAACCTATCCCCAAACAAGGCTTCTAATGCATTGATTTCAGCACGATCGCCTGCAGGTGAAGAAGTGCCATGTGTATTAATATAATCAATATCATCCATCGATAAGGAGGCTTCGTCTAAAGCCTTTGCCATCACACGTTGTTCGCCTTCCCAATTTGGATTTGGTAAATGATTGGCATCTAACGCAATAGCTCCTCCTGCTAATTCGGCTAAAATTTTGCCACCTCGCTGCATTGCAGCCTCAGACGACTCTAATAAAATACACCCACTGGCTTGACCATATACAAAACCTGCATGTAGTTCATCAAATGGCCTACAAACTGTTGAGGGATTTATAATAGCAGCTGCCGGCATATTGTACATGGCTCCAGCATTAATAAAGGCATGTACTTCAATGGGTGATAGGTCCGCCAAAGTACCAATAACAAGGCATCGGTCATAATGACCGCCTTGGATCTGCCTAAAGCCTTGAATAATGGCCATATTACCACTTGCTGAAGCTCCGCCAACTGTAAATCCTTCACCCTTAATTTGTAACAATGCGCTGAGCACACCTACATGATCGGTATCCATAAAGCGCAATGCAAAATTAGGAAGCGTAAATGCTGGTTCTTTCTCATACTTGGCATACTGCTGATTCACATAGTTTTGGTTAATATTTTGTCCCCCAATTATTACACTGGTGCGTAGCCCCAATTCACTTTCTATTTCCAAATGGGCTTGTGTAACTGCTTCAAGTGCCGAAATAATCGATGTCTGCAAAGAAAATGGCGCCCTTTTACCTAATTTTAGGGCTCTTTTTTTAAGTTCATCTGATACCTGAAGCGCATGGAGTTCTTCTACAAAGTCAAACTCATTAATATAAGCTGCTATCTGCGGTATAGTATCCTTGCGAAAAGTAATAGCACTTTTTCCCAGTTTCAATGCCTCTAAGAATGTAGGGATATCCTTACCTGCAGCGCTAAAAATACCTACACCCGTGATCATAACACTCATAGGTAACTTACGGTTTATTTAAATGACCATCAATAATCGATATAATTCCTTCAATATTGCCTGCTCCTGCAAATTCAACCAATGGCACTTTTAAGGCTAATTCCTCTAAGGTTTGCATGATTATATCTGCCCGATCAATGGAGTTTGCTCCAAGATCTTTTAGGCTTTGATGCGGTTCAACTTCTAAATCCACAAAAAGGATTTCTTGCACATTCCTTTCTATTAGTTTAAGTATTTCTTCTCTTTTCATGTTTTAATAACTTATTGATTCTTTCCTCTAGTAATTCAGCGGTTTTTTGCATCAGTAATATCCCAATTTTATCGACATGGCGGTTTCGCCAATTTTCTAATTCAGTTCCTTTAACCCATTGATTAAAAGCACCTAATGCGGGTCCTGTATGAATTTGAAAATTTATTTTTTTTTCCGAATTCCCATTTAAAGCAAGCTTGGTTGTATTGGCAAAGTACCATTTAAAAATCAACGCCATTTTATGTTTGGGATTCTGCTGAGCTTTAATAATTTCATTGGGGTTAGACTGCTCGTAATAGGTTTTTGTTTCATCCCAAACTTGTTCTAAATTTTTTTGAAAATACTTTGTTTGTATCCGTTCTTTTAATTTTACATCTAAATCAGCTATATCATGATGTTGTCTATACAATTCAAATAGATGATTAGCTCTTGTTGGGAATAGGATGCCTTTTTTTAATACCTGAACTTTGGCACCAATTTCAAACATATCACCAGCTGGAGCAATTGCCGTATCTTGTACATTGATATCTTGTAAAATGTCCTTCACTACATCACTAGTGCCAGCC
>JAUIFR010000124.1 GCA_030430325.1 Bacteroidia bacterium
TAATTCAAGTTACTTGTTGTCATTTTCTCTATTCTAAAATTTTTAAAAATTTAGCAGAAGACATATTCCTTCCAGTTAAGACTGTTACAACCTTACTATATTTTTTAAAAAGATAGGCATATTTTCGAATACCCGCCAAGCCAACAACTCCTGAAGGTTCTATATAATACTTGTGGTTTTTAATGGTCCATTTAACAGTGTCTATGATTTCATTTTCGCTGACTATCAGAAAATCTTCCAAAAATTTATTTAAATAAGGCCATGTAATGGTATCAATTTCTACTTCAGCTCCTATACCCTCTGCTACAGAGGGTTTAATTTGCAAATTTTTAGGGTATTCTTTTGTCTTAAACCATTCTGCTAGAAATGGCGCATTTTCCTGCTGTACACCATAAATTTTGATGTCAGGGTTTATCGCTTTAATTACAATTCCAATGCCGGCTAAATATCCACCACCTCCAACACCACAGACTAAACAATCTATATCTGGTGCCTGTTTTATAAGTTCAAGTCCCATAGTACCAGCACCTTCTATCATTTCAACATCATTATATGCCGATACAAATACATATCCTTTTTCTTTTTCTAATGCTTTAGCTTGATTTCTCGCTTCTATTATGGACTTAAATGTACGTATGGTAGCTCCATTTTTTTTAATATCTTGAAATCTCCCTATATCTGCGTTGGCGGGCATAAAAATATGCGCTTTCGAATTCAAAATGTTGGCGGCATAAGATAAGCCAACTCCGTGGCCCCCAGCAGTCGGAGCTATAAATTCAGCATTAGGTTGATGTTCAAGTGTTTTAAGAATTTTATTGAATCCTCCTCGTGGTTTAAAACTTCCAGATAATTGTAAGTTTTCTAACTTGAGGTAAACTGCTGCACCAACTTCATCTGATAGTTCATTAGTATATTCTATTGGTGTTTCTAAAATAAATGGTGCTATTCTTCTTTGTGCTTTTAGAATATCTTGAATAGAAATGTTCATAGTTTAATATTAATTATTCTAACATTGATTTCCAACCTTTAATTTAGGTTGTTGGATGCTTATTTGGCAATGGGCTGTTCTATTTAATTATATACTATTCCATTTTGTTCAAATTATATGAGCGTCATATTGGTCACAGCCTGCTCCAGGAGTCAGTTGGGCAATTTAGCAGACAGTCAATTATCTAATAACTCCTCCCCTTCCATTTAAACCTAGGCCACAACGACCTTATGCCAATAAACACCACATAAAAACTATGAATGAAGCTTGTAAATAAAAAGGAGAAGGGCCTCAGCGGTGCTCCTAAAAATAGCAGTACTGATCCCAGAAATAGCCCTTCTAAAAATAATTTACAAATTAAAATAATACCTAATAATTGGAAACTTATTATACTCAAAAAGGGTAAGGCATAACATGCAATCATACCTGCGTGCCATAAGAAAATTCCTATGGCCATAATTCTATTCATACGATGGTGTCGCCATTTGCTGGCCCATCGGAGTCTTTGTTGAATAAGACTTTTAATCGTTTTTGGCGGTGCAGTTTTTACTATAGCACGTGCATCTTTCAAAAAATGGATTTGCCCAGGAAAATTCCTTTGAAACTTAGCTAGTAGAAACTCATCGTCGCCTGAAGCGATACTGAGGTTATCTTCATACCCTCCAACTTCATAGAATGCCTGTTTTTCAAATAATAAATTGGCACCGTTGCACATAGTGGGCCTACCTAGAGCAATTAAAGCCGCGCTACTCCCTATGAGGCTGGCAAACTCAATTTGCAGGCAATTTTCAAAAAGACTGTCATTTGAAGTAAAGCAAACCGGCCCACAAATCATTTTAGGGTGGTTTTGTATGCTTGAGACCAAGCTGGCTAACCAATCTGAACCAAACCGGCAATCCCCATCAGTTGTAATGATGTAATTCCCACTGGCCTTACTGATTCCAAGTTGCAAAGCCTGTTTTTTAGGGCTTTGACGCTCCTTTTCGGTATGAAAAAGTTGTATGCACATGGTTGATTTGGCCTGAAATGCCTCAATGAGATCTACACTTTCGTCATTAGAGTGGTCATTAACCAGAATAAGCTCAAACTGTTGTTTCTGAAAATGCTGATTTTCTAGTTGCGCTAGTAATTTTGGCAGATTTTTTGCCTCATTTCGAATGGGTATGATGATGCTGAAAGTTATTGTTTCATCAATATTAACCTGATTTTTAACACGAGGTAATTTAAGCCAGCCCACATATAAAGTGAGTATAAATAAACCATAAATACCTATATGTGTGATGAGCACTATTTCCATAGTTTAATTTTCAAGTTCCAAATGAGGGAGCCACCCACCATGCTGGGTATTAATATATTAATGATCCAAATTAAAAAGCAAGATAAAACAATGGGCAATGATTCTTGTGGATAGGCACTAAAATAGGCTAGAGCAGCAGTTTCTCTGATGCCTAAGTCGCTTAAAAAATTAAAGGTGGGCAGGATGGATTTGGCCAAAAAGATCCATGTACAGCCCCCAAGCAGGTCTAAAACACTAAAGCTATGAGTGAAAATATATAAAATACTGAATAATTGCATCAAAAATATAAGGTAACGGAAAAAAGCTAGAAAAGCTACTTGATAAATGGTAGACTTTGGGATTTGCTCGATAATACTAATGAAGGAATACCATTTCTTTAAGTCCTGTTTCGCCTTTTTTAACAAAAACTTATGAAATATAAGAATGAGTAATATAAATACACCACAAACGGCTGTCCAAAATTGATAAAAATTAGGAAGCGGGGTGCGCATCACTTGTGGCATATACCATAACCCAAATGCCCCAAAAATTAGGGTGGGGAGTAAACCAGCTACTCGGCTAATCATCAGGGAACCAATGCCTTGTATTCTTTTTGTATGCTCAAGCAGTCCGATCCTCCCGGCATAGTCCCCCAGGCTGTGGGGAGTAATAAAACCAAGGCTTAGTCCTACTAATACGCCTTGCAGGGCCTGTTTTAGGGTGATTTGTTGAATGGGGTTAATAAGTAACTGCCACTTGCGAGCTTCTAATAGCCAATTAATAGGAACTAATAAAAAAGGAAAGAGCATGATACCATACTCTTCATTGGTACGATCTTCAAAAAGTTTTAAGACATCTTGAATTTTGTAGGTGGATTGCCTCAGCTTCATGAAAATAAATACCATCAGGCTTATCCATAATAAAAGTTTGATCCAAAAGGTCGTTTTTTTTAAATATGTTCGAATTTGGATATATTGCATGTATGGTAGATTCGGCAACTCCTTCTGAAAAATTAATACTAGGAATAGACCCCGGTACGAGCGTGATGGGTTATGGGCTTATTTGTGTGAAACCCAAGCAGCCCATACAGCTCATACAGTATGGTGTCATTCACTTGAGCAAATATACAAATCATGAGCTGAAACTAAAGAAAATATTTGAACGGGTGCTCGGTATCCTCGATGAATATGCTCCGGATGAAGTAGCATTGGAGGCGCCCTTTTATGGTAAAAATGTACAATCCATGCTGAAGCTGGGACGCGCACAAGGTGTGGCCATGGCCGCTGCACTGTTTAGAGAGGTACCTATTACGGAATATGCACCAAAATTGGTTAAAAAATCAGTTACTGGAAATGGAAATGCCTCCAAGCAGCAGGTTGCCCGCATGCTGGAGCAATTGCTTAAGTTTAAAGGTGAAAATAAATTACTTGATGCAACAGATGCCTTGGCGGTAGCCCTTTGCCATTATTATCAAAATGGGACGATTAAAAATAAACCAAGCAGCTGGAAGGCCTTTGTAAATCAGAATCCAAGTAGGGTGGGGTGAATCAGTCATATCAATTTGAATTACGGATTGGTCAGCTCGTTAAGAAATGATATTATATAAACCTAAACTAAGCAATAGAGATTCTATTACAGCCATAAGTTGCTTCAAATCAGTTGCTGTGCTTCATATTAGCTTCAAACCATAGCGCTGCAATGCTTTTCACCTAATAATCCTGATTTTTGGCACTTTATGCCATCATTACAAGTTCTATTGCTTATTTTGGGATAAATTAATTACACAAATTATAATTATTAATTACACAAATAATTTTGTTGAAATGTGGGTAGTTTATTTGAATGTAAGGACTTATTTTGTCTTTTTGTTTTCTTCAGATTTTACAAGATTATAGTAGATGATTTGTTTGGTTTATCCTCCATGTTGTTGAAGAATATTTGTAGATTAGATATAGTTTTTATAATCGATATTCTTATTTTTTTATTATTATAATAATTGAGTTATACTTTTGATAATTAAAATATTATGTAATTTTTTATGGTTTATTTGGGCGATTCTTATTATCAAAATAAATTTGATAATAAGACCAGGCTACAAAATGCTACCGTCCTAAGCGACCCAGTCGCTAAAGTTAGGCTATAATGCGGTGGCCCGTCAAAATTGAGGTGAAGGGACGACCTAAAGAAAGGTAGCTTATTAAACTTTTCCTTATTTCAAAAAATTGCACTTAACCAAGAAAAAATCACAATAAAATACAATGAAAATACCCAAATGTCCAAAATTTTGTAGAAAACCAAGATTTCTAATCTTAGAAAAATTTAATCGGATGTCTTCCTTGGGATAGTTCATTAAATTTTGCTAAATATATTCAAATATTACTACGTTAACCAACTTTGGGGATAATCTTCAACGACATATTCCAGTCCAGTTTCAGTCAAGTACAAGGGCTTGAACGTGTCAATCATGACAGCGAGTTCCTTCGTTTCCTTAGCGCCAATGCTTTTCTCAATAGTGCCAGGATGTGGCCCGTGAGGGATACCTCCAGGATGCAAGGTGAATGAACCCACATCTATACCCTTACGGCTCATAAAATTACCTTCCACATAATATAATACTTCATCCGAATCAATATTAGAGTGATTGTAGGGAGCGGGTATAGCTAACGGATGATAATCAAATAATCGGGGCACAAAAGAACATACCACTAGGTTATGTGCCTGAAACGTTTGATGCACAGGTGGTGGTTGGTGGATACGCCCTGTAATTGGTTCAAACTCTTTGATAGATAGGGCATAAGGATATAAGTAGCCATCCCACCCAACTATATCTAAAGGACTATGATGATACACATATTCATGCAATAAACCACCTTTCTTGATTTTAATGCGATGCTCACCCTTCTTTAGGTCAGGAACGAGCTCTTCTGGTGGCCTGATGTCACGCTCACAATAGGGTGAATGCTCGAGCAGTTGGCCTAATTCATTTCTGTAACGTGAAACAGTCTCAATTGGAGAGTATATTTCAGTAATTTGCAAACGGACCGGAGCCTCATCCCAAGTAAATTTATAAACTGTGGTACGTGGAATAACAACATAATCACCTGGTACTACTCTTAATCGACCAAATTGAGAAATAAGATAACCACTTCCTTCATGCACAAATACTAACTCATCGGCTTCCCCATTTTTATAGAAATAGTCCATTTTCCGAAGCTCAGGGTTACAAATACCAATAGCGCAATCATTATTTTTGAGTAATATTTTACGCGCATCTAGGTAATCCTGCCCGGTTGTTTGGACTGTCGATGTTTTTAAATGAATGGGTTGCAAAGGATAATCTTCAAGTATCTTTTCTTTTAATGCAACGGGCCTTTTTATTTCTTGTATGGCCGTGGGTGGATATTTATGATATAAAATGGAATATACGCCTGAAAACCCCTTTGAACTGACAAGTTCTTCTTGGTACAGCGCATGTTGTTCATCCCGGAATTGAATATGTCTTTTTGGAGGTATTTTTCCTAGTTTATAGTAGTAGGTCATCGTTTAAAATTTTGATCGTTAAACTGCCCTCCAAATTACATTATTTTTTTGAATCAAAACAGTAATAATTTTTTATAAATTAGGTACTATTATTTTCAATGACTTCATTTATATGTTTATGCATGTATTTGTGGCATGTTTGCAAGCAGAATATACAACGAATTGACCTCATTAAGATTCTAATTCAAGCTGGCGCAGCTATTAATTATGTAAATTTAAAGGAAAGAAAAATGCCTATAATGGAAGTTCCAGCAAGTAATACTGATGTTAAAGACTATTTGGTAAGTATGGGGGCCGATACGATATCAATTGTAAACAATAGGTAACGAGTTTTAAAAATCAATAAATTCTGCTAAATACAATCAAAATAATATCAAATAATGAACAAATTTTGCTAAATTAGTTTAAAGTATTAGAATTACCTGATTGGTATCAATTATAATGAAAGCTCGATTTTTTGTTCTTTTTGCGAATAATTAAGCCGAATTGTTTGCCACAAAGGGCAACAAAACCACCCATCAATCCACCAATAAATCCTGTAGCAAGGAGTAATAATTGATGCGGTAAATCACCTAAAATAAGCTGCCCCATTTTCAAGGAAATAATTTGGTCTCCAGCTTGATTGAGCCACCAAGCATAGCCAAGCCAAAGTACAAATATCGCGAAAAACCCTTGTAAAAAGGCAAAATGGCCTTTTTTAGCAATTATAGCATGAATAATAAAGGTGGGAAGAGCAAAGATCCACCATAACTCAATATAACGTTGGAACAAAAAACACAGAATGATCGTTACTAAAAATATAAATATTGATTTCATAAGGCATTTGGATTAATGGTGGCAGAAGAAATAATTTGGGACTGAATCTCTTCTTTTGAATATAATCTGAGTGGCAGGTACTGTCCATTTGCCCATCGAGTCACCCAATTCGAATAATAGGGGCTAAATGGATTACCAGATTGCCCACCTGGGTAAATTCCATAACCAATCGCCTGCTCATCATCAAAGGTTACTACCATTCGCCAGGATGGCCCATGTTGCTTACCAATGGCATTGATGCAATCAGGGTGTCCATCGACTTGTACGCTGTCCAAACTGAATGGCGCTAATCTGGCCAGGTGTTGTACCAGTGTTGGGTTCGCCTTTTTCCAAGGTAGCGCATCTTCTGATAATTTGTTGATGGAATCCTCTGTTACTTGCAATGCATCTGCAATTAAATTATCCATTTTTTCAAAATTTGGGAACATTTTCTGGTGCTCACTGCTCAATCCATCAAATTCTTTTATTAAATAAATGGTATGAAATGCGGACGGAATATAATCTGCTTCACTTCTAAGTTGTTCCCAAATTGATGCATAAAGTTGATTCCACATGATATCAAAAACAGTGGCTGCACGCGAATCTTTTGTATAATTGTAGTCCCAATTTTCTAATAATTGGATGATTTTTTTGTGTTTACTTTTTAATGGAGGCAGGCTATCTAATTTAGTAAGTAAATAGGGGATAAACTCCCTAGCTTTTAGGCTAGTACTATTTTGTTGCATGGTCATGATATCTTCCACTGAGAATACTTGATTGCTATCGAGAAGTTCATTGATCATTCTGTTTCTGTAATATTCAACCTTATTGAAATAAAGATAATAGGGGTAATCCTCAGCTACACTATGCTGATTGGCCGAACTTACAAATTCTCTTGGAGGGTTTAGTACATGCGGGTTATGCGTAGCTGGTACGAACCCCTGCCAATCATGTTTTGGATTATTCCCGTCCAAAATAAACTTACCTTGTTCGGTCCATTTTAAAGGCATTTTTCCATTTACCCAAAAGGCAATATCACCTTGTATGGAAGCAAAAGCAAAGTTTTGTGCTGGGCAACTGTAATATTTTAAGGCACCTACAAAATCATCATAATGGTTAGCCTGATTAATTTTTATAAAAGTCAGTTGTTCTAAATTTAGCTCATGCGCCAGCCATTTCAATGCTTGGTTATAATGATTATTGGTGGGCTTAAAGTTTCGATCATAGCTAATGGGGCCATGGTGCGTATAAATTAAGGTATCAATGAATGGTTGCGCACCCCTGATACGAATGGTGTCGAGCACCATTTGCGTTTTAAGCCATTTACCATCGTGCAAATATTCTTTACGTCTATTGTCCTTAAAAGTAATTTTGTACCAGTCTTTTACATCCCAATAGGCATTAGTTACCCCCCAAGATATTTGTTCGTTAAATCCAATGATTACACCTAGTGCTCCTGGCAAAGTAGCCCCCAAAACATTGATATTTGGGCTCTTAAGATGCATAACAAACCACAAAGCCGGCAAACTCATTTTTAAATGAGGATCATTGGCAAGTATGGGCTTACCAGATTTAGATTTCTTACCACTTATGGCCCAATTATTACTACCTAATTTATACTGATTAGTATACCATCTTGTTGCTTCTACTTGTGTTAAATTATTTGCTCGCCAATAGGCTGTATCTGCCTCAGGCATGGGTTGTGCTTCAAAATCCCATTTGGTACCAACTGGGATTACCGGATCAATTCCTTGAGGCGATCGATCTGGGAATAGAAAATCGAACATTTCTTTACCCAATTTTTGAATAAGCATGTTATTTTGAGCATCCACTTCGTACCCGGATAAGTCGTCAGCCATATACATTAATAGCAAGGCAGATTTAAGTGCAGTCCAGGGCTCTGGTTCATAACCAAGCAACTTGTATTCTATTGGTAGGTCCTTCTTTTGCAGCGAAGTAATATAGGCATTTACGCCTGCGGTATAGGCATTCATATAATCATTGATCTGGGTATGTTCCCTCATTTTAGCCAAGGCTCTTTTGGCACCGAATACCATTCCTTTTCTTCTTTTTTCACGGTCATAATTCAGTACACCTTCTTTAGCACCTAATATTTCTGATATTCTTCCAGCCGCTGCATGTGTTTGAAACTCCATTTGCCATAATCGATGTTTGGCCGTGATGTATCCCTGCGCCCAAAAAAGATCCTGCTCATTATTGGCATAAACATGGGGGATCAACATCGAATCATATAAAATTTGAACGGGTTGTTTTGTACCTACAATTGGTTTTTTAGTTTCTGATAGTTCATCAACTTGTTGTTGCCATATACCGTTGAATGGATCAAACAATTCACCGAGTGCTGGTGTATCTCCCATACGTGCACTTAATAGGTAAAAACCAACCAGATTTATTATTAATAATAAAAAGAAAAAGAGGGACCTCATCATATCAAAAAAATTCAATGTTAATAAATTAGATAAATGATCGGGAATCAAAAAGGCCCAATATAATAATGACAATTATCCAACAAATTCCCTATTTATAAACGAAATTTGCTAAATATAATTAAAAAAAGAACAATCAGGAAGGGTAGATTGTTCTTTTATTGAATATCGTACTTATTTTACTTTATCAACAATTGCTTTGAAGGCATTGGGATGATTCATGGCTAAATCTGCCAGGGCTTTTCGGTTAATATCTAACCCTGCTTTACCTACTTTTCCCATAAATTGTGAATAAGACATGCCATGCTCACGTGCACCAGCATTAATTCGCTGAATCCACAAACTTCTAAAATCCCTTTTTTTGGCTTTTCGATCACGGTAAGCGTATTCCCAACCTTTTTCAACGGCGTTTTTGGCTACCGTCCATACATTTTTTCTTCTGCCAAAGTACCCCTTGGCATGCTTCATTACTGCTTTTCTACGGGCCCTTGATGCTACCCGATTATTTGCTTTTGACATATTATATTATTTTTGTAAGGAGGCGATTTTTTCAAATTCTTAGTTGCCTCAATACTGGTGAAACAATTAACCTAAATTCCTAATAAATCTTTGATTCTTGGTTCATCTGACCGATGAACGAGTCCCATGTTACCTAATGCACGCTTTTGTTTTGTTGTCTTTTTGGTTAGGATGTGTCTTTTAAACGCTTTTTTTCGTTTAATTTTACCCGAACCAGTAAGCTTAAAGCGCTTCTTAGCACCTGAGTTTGTTTTTACTTTTGGCATATTATTAAACTATTTTTTCTTACTTGAAACTTTCGAAGAAATTATTAAATTCATTCGCTTTCCTTCTAATTTAGGAAGTTGCTCTACTTTACCATGTTCTTCCAATTCTTTAGCAAAACGTAATAATAATAATTCTCCTCTTTCGGCAAATACAATGCTGCGACCATGGAAATGCACAAAAGCCTTTACTTTAGCGCCGTCTGCTAAGAATTTTTTTGCATGCTCTAATTTAAAATTAAAGTCATGGTCATCTGTATTAGGGCCAAAACGAATTTCTTTTATCACCGTTTTATGGGCCTTAGACTTAATTTCCTTTTGTTTCTTTTTTTGTTCGTATTTAAATTTTGAATAATCAATCACTTTACAAACAGGGGGGTCTGCCTTTGGTGAAATCTCAACGAGATCTAACCCCGCTTTTTTGGCCATCTCTATTGCATCATCAATTTTATAAATGCCAACGTTTACATTTTCGCCAACCACACGAACTTTATATGCTCTAATAGCTTTATTTACTTTGTATGGCTCTTCTTTACGATTACGATTATGCCGAAAATTCTTCTTAGGTCTAATTTTTTTTCCCTCCTATTTAGTGATTAAAATTAACATCAAAACTGTTACGAACGCGCAAATTTAGACGGAATAATTTAAATTTCAAATAAAATTTTAAAAAAGAATGGGCTAAACGCATATCAACGTGTTCATTATCCAAGCGATTGATTCTCTATTGCCGCTTTTTCGAGTAATATTTCATATTCTTGATCATTAAGATCATTATAAAAATAGTATACAGGATTGACAGGCCTACTATCTTTCAAAATCTCATAGTGTAAATGCGGTGCTGTAGATAAACCAGTATTGCCAACATAGCCTAAGCACTCCCCACGCTTAATTTTTTGGCCTTCTTTCACATTAAATTTCTGTAAGTGGGCATACCGAGTAATATATCCATAACCATGGTCAATGATAACCAATTTACCAAATCCACCAAGGCTAGTTTTTACACTAACTACTTTGCCGTCTCCTGTGGCATAAATTGGAGTACCTCTTGTAGCTGTAAAATCACAACCATTGTGCATTCTTTTTTGCTTCAGAATTGGGTGCATGCGCATGCCAAAACCAGAGGCAAATCGTGTTAGATCTTTATTGCTAATAGGTTGT
>JAUIFR010000125.1 GCA_030430325.1 Bacteroidia bacterium
AATCCTTGCTTTTATTGAACTTTTGGCTCTCATCCCGATACTGTGATAAATAATGCGGGTTAATCAAATTCTGCAAAATACGTTCATTTATTGAAGGTATACCAATAAATCAGGTAATATTTTGTGGCTACAATGGAGCAATTAAGCGTTAATTTTTACCAATTTATTTAAAATTACTTGGTTATTAATTGGTATGCGCCGCTTTTTAATACCTTGTATTCTGAGATTTTGTTTGAACGCTCAAAATAGGTGTACTCGTCTTTTAGTGCCGACCAAAGTTGTAAAGTGCCTTTGGCATCAGTATTTTGCTTGATTTGATTGTAGTTTTCGTCTGTGAGTTTACAAGGGTAAATCGTAACAGGTATATTTTTTTGCCCATTATTTTTGGCCTCCACGCATATCAGATATAACTCTTTTATTTTTTCATCGGTAATGGGTAGGCAGCCAATGGTTACGCAATTTCCGTGTATAAAAATATCACCACCAAGCTCGCCATTCACGCCCAAAATTCGATCGGCCATATTAGGATAATTAATTCCTAATGACAAATGGTAATTGCTTGCTGGATTAAATCGGTCAATTACATAAAAGCCTTCTGGAACTTGAAGGTCCCCTTGCTGTCTTTTGGGCCCTAAGGTTCCTGATGACGCACAGATATCATACTGAACAAATAATTTAAACGTAGAGTCTGAATCATTTTTTGCCCATACTTCAATAATTTGTTCTGCCTTAAATGCCCTTATATAAACATTAATTTTGGCTTGATCAATATTATGTTGCTCTAACAAATCAATTAACCAAGGCCATTTTTCATTATAGGCTTGTCGCACACGTGGGTATTTTTTTTGCTCTTCTTTGAATGACCCAAACGTATTTGTTAAATTTACCATTAGAAAAGTTACTATTACGAGATAAGCTTTCATCGAATTTTGTTTAAGTATCAATTGTAAAACGTAAACATTATAAAACTATTCTTTTTTTCAACAAATTTACCGTTCATTTGGTTTTTTTTTAAAAGTGCCTTAACTTTGCAAACCATTAAAAAATTGGATATCATGTACGCAATAGTAGAGATAGCAGGTCAGCAATTCAAAGTAGAGAAAGATAAGTTTATCTACACACACAGGCTAGATCAAGAAGCTGGTCAGGAAGTTACTTTTGATCAAGTTAAATTGATTGAGGATGGAGATGATGTATCCGTGGGAGCTCCTAATGTAGCTGGGGCATCTGTGAAAGGTAAGGTGCTTGACCACGTGAAGGGGGATAAAGTGATTGTATTTAAAAAGAAAAGGCGTAAAGGTTATAAAGTTAGAAATGGCCACCGCCAGTTATTTTCAAAGGTATTGATTGAAGACATTTCAAAATAATTAAAGATGGCACACAAAAAAGGAGCAGGTAGTTCTAAAAACGGTAGAGAATCAGAAAGTAAACGCTTGGGCGTTAAAGTATTTGGTGGCCAGTTTGCTAAGGCAGGGAATATCATCGTGCGTCAAAGAGGTACTAAGCACCATGCTGGTGAAAATGTTGGAATGGGGAAGGACCATACACTATTCGCTTTGATCGACGGCACAGTTGTCTTTAAAAAAGGCCTCAAGAAACGTTCGTACGTAAGTGTGCACCCGATGGAGGTTGCTGCTGAGGCATAGTTAATATCATAAGTTTACGTTCCGAATTTATTATTTTATAGCTTTTAGCTCAATTTAAATGGTTGAGTGTATTTATTGTGCTTTATAGCAACATAATTTTGATTGAACCCTCATAACAATGTTGTGATAAATAAAGAGGGTTAGACAGATAAAAGGGCTAATAGTATTGCATGCAATTTGCAAACCTCATACCATTAGCCCAGATTATAATTCCTACTTATTTACAACAATTGCTTTAGTAACGTTACCCAACTGTTTCGAATATAACCTAATCATAAATAGCCCGGGTTTTAAGCTTTCAATATTAATATTGAGCTGCTTAGTATCTTGTTGTTGCCCATTTAGGATAGTGTTGCCTCGTGCATCAACTATGCTGTAACTGAGCTGCTCTTGTTGCTCAATAAAGTTAATGTTTACATAATCTTGAGCAGGATTTGGCCACAGTGTAAAAGAATTTTGGAGTGGCATAACTATGGTATTATTTTCACGACTATAGTCGTTGCCTTGTTTTCCAATAAATAATTTAAAGCCAACCTGATAAATTTGTTTTGAACGAGCGCCCTCTACAAAAACAATCGCCATATATTCTTTACCCGCTTCAAGAGGTACATTGATCGGTTGTTTGAACTCTTTTTGCTCTCCAATTGGCCAATTTCCAGAGAATTTAATGCCAGCTGCATTTGGCAATAATGTTTTAAGCGTGTAAGGAGCCTCGATTCCTGCTACAGAAGCACTTTTTTCTACAATGGCAGTATGAACAGTTAGGACGCTTTCGATGGAATCATGGTCGATGATATTTTCAATGCGCTTGATTTGAGCGATGATATTATCGGCTTGAAGGCCGATGTCAATGCTAAAAGAAGCCTCGCGAAGTTTTTGGTCATCATAATGCTCGGTGCCCCATTTGTTAAATGGAAGATCGCTGATAAACATTCCGTTCATGATGGCATTATTTGTACCGTTATTGCCATGGTGTAATGCTCTAGCAGTTGGTGGTGCTGTGTTAGCAATGTAGAGCGGATCATCTTCAGTACCAGGCACATCTATATGGTAGTTGATAACTACAACATCATTTTTATCAGCCATCCAATTTTCGAGGAAGAGGTCTTGCGAATTATCATGGATATTGGTAAAGTGTTCGATTAAAATATTTTGGTTTCGATTACCAATAAAAAAGTCGTCAAAGGCAAAACCCTCCGCAATGATATTATTAGGGTTGTTTTCATTTGAAGCAAGGGCAAACCGGAATCGAACGTTGTGGTTGTGGTCCAAGCTAGCTAATCGAACATCATTTAAATCAACTCGAGCAATTTGCCATGTTGAGTCAACTGTTGTACCTGTCCATCCAACACTTGCCCCACCCTGAGCACCTGGTGTTGTAGTGATACCTCGGGCATTGTACCAATTAATACCAGCACCTTGATCTCCTAATGTGTTCCAAGTGTAGCCATTGTCCAAGGTGTATTCGAGTACGATTCCATCTACACCCTCTTGCATAGCAATATTGTATTGGAATGAAAGCATGGGTTTATCAAGCCCGCTTAAGTCGAAGCAGGGGCTTTCTACCCAGGAGCGTTCATTGCCATTGTATGATCCTGAGCCATTTTCAGTAACCCAATAGTTAGCCTCTCCATTAATAATATCCCCATTGATAGACCCTATCTTCCAACTCGAATGACTTCCTCGTCCACTTTGGCCACTTTCTACCCAAAAATGGTTGTTATTTTCAAACTGCTCCAAATAAGGTGAGTCATCTGTCAAAATAAATTCAGGAAATACACTAACAAAAACAGTGGTATCATTTGTACATAAACCCACCGTCATCAAGGATAACGTCACAGCATATACGCCAGGTGTATTAAATGTATGGCTAAAATCTTTTGAATTACTTAAAACTTCGCCTTCTACCTCCCATTTCCAATAAGTTACCAAATCTTGATCTATTGTTGTATTATTTTTAAACTCCACTTTTTGTCCCAAACAAGGGTCAGTATAGCTTACTTGCAAGCTTGGTTTCCAATTTATTATTTCAATTTCAGTATCATCAACACCCAAGCAGCCATGCTCAGTTGTTTGAAAATAACGTAATATATACGCTCCGAGTGGATATTGGCTTGGTATGAGTAAATTATTATGAAGGGTATCGCCCTCGATACCATCTCCAATAAGCATGAGTGCTCTGAACCCACCTTCTTCCACATTCGTATCCATTAAATAGGGAGTTAGATCAAAAGCTTCCCCAGGTGTATTACAGAATGTATTGGTTGGGAGCTCTTTTAGGTTTATCTCCGGGGTGTCATGTACTATGAATTTAACAGGATTAGACAAACTTTCACAACCGTCGATGGTTTGTGTTATATATACAATTACATCATGAGGATAACTGGTATCCACTGGTGGTGTAAATTCGTTACCCACCCCAATAATATTGTCATCTACTAGATCAGATGTTTTATACCAAGTAAAAGTTGAACCTTCGGCATTATATTCTGAAAAATTTACTGGGATAACATTATCTCCTACACAATAGTCAACATCTTGAATAGAAAGTATTGCTGGTCTATTATTAATAGTTATAATTTGACTTATTGTTGAGTTACATCCTAAATTTTCATTAATGTATTCTAATCTTAGTTCTATACTTTTTTGATTCTGCATGGATACTTTATTTAAATTTAGAATCCAATCATCACTGTCTTCGTCTTTTATAACAGGACTATTATTAATTACAAGATTACCATTGTGATAAACAAAAATATTCTCCGCTTCTAATGTAGTTTTAAAATAAATTTCTTTTTGCTCTTGATGACGACAATACTCATCTTCTAAATAGATAAACCCCCCTGCATTAGGATAAATAATGTTTGAAATAGTAGAACCAATTGTAGATATTTCATTACTATTATTATTAGCTACATTTATAAGGAGTTTAAGTTGCGAATAACCTTCAGCTGAAATATTTTCTTTATTGAGCTGGTAATTTACTTCTTGATCTTGATCATTTATAGATTCTAGATACGGATTGTCTTCTTTGTTTTCAAAAGTAACCAAACTAGGTAACTGCCACGCATTATTCTTATATCCTTGAAGTTCTAAAAACCATTCAAATTGATCAGGGGGATATTCATCATTTAATTTTTTCAAAGTGAAAGTTTCATACTTGTTTTGTTCATTACCATCATAGGCACATAATTTAGTCGTCAAAGTAACTAAACTAGAATATACCTTAACTTCTAGGGTATCCTTGTGATCACAATTTGTACCAACTCTCTCAAATTCAACGTCTACTAGCTTATATGCTCCATCAAACTCTTGATTTTCAAATAGACTTGGCATAAAAAAATGTTTCGTCTGACCATCTACTATTTCTTTCACCACTCCTTCACCTTCTACATTTATGATGCCATCTCCAACTTCATTAATCACATATTCTTCCAGAGAAAATTTTTCATCGTTTGTAAAACGTCCAATTGTATCTTCCGAAAACTCAAAATATGGAATTTGATCTATGATAACTTCAATTTCATCAGTTTCAAATTCACACCCATCAATATAATCGTAACCATATATATATAATTTGTCATCAAAGTCAAATGGTAAATCCATTTCATTCATATCTAACGTATGGACCTGATGAAATACCTTACTATCTTCATCATTATATACCTTTATTTCGCATACTCCATCACCTCCAGTTATGAAAAATTTCAATGGATTTCCTTCACACCAAATGACTTTATTATCTTCGAACTCATCAGCTGTAGTATTAATTCCAAGGTCATATTTGGTAATTACATATTCACCCAATTCAATCATTTGACTAGGCAATAGTTTACCACCATTATCTAATAATTTTAAACTACTTGTTTGAGCTACGTTATCTACTCTTTTAATTTTTACGTTTTTAATGACAACACCGCCAAAATCAGATTCATTTAATATGTTATAATTGAAGGTGATTTTTGAGGTAGTAGCATTTATCTCAGTAAAAACATGTTCTTCAGAGAATCCAATTGTCTCCATGCTTACAGAACCGCTATTTGTAAACTCAAAGCCATCAGGTGGCTGAATCTCAAAACTTTTGACTCCATCTGTAGACTCAAAGTCATCTACAGCTCCTTCCATTATTGATAATGTACCAATATTAATTATGCTGCCATTACCTTCACTGTTAAAACAAACATTGTCTTCGGAGTTACCGATAATTGATATTTGCCCATTACCATTGGCTAGTAAATTAATCGATTGAAAAAGGCAGAGGAT
Organism: Bacteroidia bacterium; assembly: GCA_030430325.1. Lineage (GTDB taxonomy): Bacteria > Bacteroidota > Bacteroidia > Cytophagales > Cyclobacteriaceae > JAUIFR01. The sequence continues at coordinate 5,910 of JAUIFR010000125.1, forward strand.
TGACAGTACCATGCCATACTTATTGTAGCTCATAATAGTTTAAGTTTAAGTTGGTCCGTACTGTCAATATTAGTCTTATATCTTACTCATGTATGAAAATTTAAATATGTTAATGCATTTATTTAAAAAAAGATAAAAAAATACGTGTTCACCATACACTGTAAACTATTATTTGGCTATTTATTGCAAATTCACATATTAATGAATGTATCGTTCAATTATTTATGATTAACTTAAATGTAAGAATTTTTAATTTGTTTCATTAATTTAGGCTAACTTTGTAGAAAGTTTTCTTCCATGAACAGCCTTGATCAAATTACACCTCAACAAAAAACGTATTTTGCACAATACTTGCTTGATTGGTATGACAAAAATAAAAGGAAGCTGCCTTGGCGAGATACAAAAGACCCCTACAAAATTTGGCTTTCTGAAATCATACTACAGCAAACTAGGGTGGATCAAGGAATGCCATATTACCGGGCTTTTATTGAAACATTTCCTCGGATACAAGACTTGGCTCATGCTAATGAAGAACAGGTACTTAGACTTTGGCAAGGGCTTGGGTATTATACAAGAGCCCGGAACTTACACCGCTGTGCAAAGTATATTTATGATGAGTTAGGTGGAAACTTCCCTAAAACATACGCTGAACTAATCAAGTTGCCAGGTATTGGCCCATACACGGCGGCGGCCATCGCCTCATTTGCGTTTGATGAAGCAACTGCGGTGGTTGATGGGAATGTATTTCGAGTGCTGGCAAGAGTTTGGGGTATTCAACTTGAAATTAACTCTACTTCAGGTAAAAAGACCTTTACCAATTTGGCAAATGAACTAGTGCCGGCCAATCGAGTTGGAGATTATAATCAGGCTATAATGGAGTTTGGGGCATTGCATTGTCAGCCAAAGGGAGCTAAGTGTGGTGAATGTGGCTTGGCGAGTCAATGCCATGCATTACAACACAAACTCGTTGACAAATTGCCTTTGAAAAAGAAAAAACCACAGGCTCGTCAGCGTTATTTAAACTATTTTATAATTGGCGATGGTGAACGATTTTGGCTTCGGCAGCGACAGGATAAAGATATCTGGAAAAATTTATTCGAATTTTATTTGATTGAAAGTGAGGAGCTTGTAGAAAATTTTGAAATTTTTTTGCCAAAATTGAAACCTTTATTTCCAGACTTCGTATTAGAAAGTAAGTCGCGACTTTACAAACATGTGTTGTCCCATCAGCACTTACATGTTCGTTTTTATCATCTAAACACCCCCAATGCTTGTGTAGAGAATGTTTTACCAAGTAATTATAGTTTATACACAATAGAAGAAATTAGGCAACTTCCGAAGCCAATTTTGATCCATAAATATTTGGAACATTGTGTTTTTTCATTAAATTTAACTAAAATTTAGAATATGTCAGTAAATAAAGTAATCCTAATCGGTAATTTAGGAAAGGATCCAGAAGTTAGACACCTTGATAACGGACGTGCCAGAACGACCTTCTCACTTGCAACAAGTGAATCGTATAAAAATAGAGAAGGTCAGCGTGTTAGTCAAACGGAATGGCACAATATTGTACTATGGTCTCCATTGGCCGAAATAGCTGAAAAATACCTTAAAAAAGGCAATAAAGTATATATTGAAGGGCGCATTACTACGCGTTCCTATGATGATAGAGATGGTAATAAGCGATACATCACAGAGATTGTCACTCAAAGTATGACCATGCTGGGTGGAAGGAGTGAAAGTAATGGCTATGATGATAATGGTTATAATCAAAACCAAGGCACTCAACAACAGCAGGCGTCAACAGCGCAAAATCAACCGCTCGAAGAGCAAACGGATGATTTGCCATTTTAATTTTTTGAACTAAACAGGATATTTTGGAAATAAGTATAGACGACGACCCCCTGCCCGGGACAATTATACTACTAACAGAAATACTGGAATCGTCTTGGTTGTTCTTTTCAATAATACTAGCGATGCTGGTATTTCTGTTGTTATTATCTGCGTTAATTTCAGGGTCAGAAGTAGCTTTTTTTTCTCTGAGTCAGAAAGAGATCATTATCTGCAAAAAGAGTGACCGTGGTAACTTACGGCGAATTGCGAAGTTACTTAAATCACCTAAGCAACTTTTGGCTACTATTTTAATACTTAATAATTTAATAAATGTTGCGATTGTAACTTTATCTACGTACCTCTCTTGGGAGCTAGCAGGTAGTAAAAGTACTACTGGAATGTTGATAATTGGGCTAACTATTGTTGTTACTGCAGCGATTGTGTTCTTTGGCGAGGTATTACCCAAGATATTTGCCAATCAAAATCGTCTTGGCTTTGCAAAGAAAACAGCCGGTTTTATAACTGTTGCCAATGCTTTGTTTCATCCATTATCTTGGTTGCTCATGACATTTAGCAAAGCTGTTGAGCATCGTATCAAAAAGAAGAGTTACGATTTATCTATCGATGAGCTCAATCACGCTTTGGAAATTACGGGCAAAAACTCCAGCGATGAGGAAAAGGAAATTCTAAAAGGAATTGTAAATTTCAGTATGTTGTCAGTTACACAGGTAATGCGTTCTAGGCTTGACATAACAGCTTTTGATATTACCTCTGATTACCACGAGCTCATGAATGGAGTCAATAATTGCAATTATTCTAGAATTCCTGTATTTAGTGATACGGTTGATAATATTGAAGGAATATTGTATGTGAAGGACTTACTTCCATATTTAGAATCCGATGAGCAATTCAAGTGGCAAAAACTCCTGCGTCCTGGGTACTTTGTACCAGAATCAAAGAAAATAGATACATTACTCAGAGATTTTCAAGAAAAAAGGGTTCACATGGCTATTGTTGTCGATGAATACGGGGGCACATCGGGCTTAATTACACTTGAAGATATCATTGAAGAAATCGTAGGTGAGATAAACGATGAATTTGATGATGATGATATAGCCTTTAATCGGCTTGATGATAATACTTTTGTGTTTGAAGGAAAGACATCCTTACATGACTTTTGTAAAATTATTGGAGAAGAGAGTACGATTTTTGAAGAAGTAAAGGGTGAGAGCGAATCATTGGGCGGGCTTTTGTTGGAGCTTTCGTCAAAATTCCCGAGAGTAGGAGAGAAGATTTACTTTGACAAATTTGTATTTACGGTGGTGTCCTTAGATAGCCGCAGAATTAAGCGTATTCGAGTGCTTATCAACCCACCCCTTGTTTCTGATAAAGCATCTTAATTTTGAACATAATTTGCAAAAATTATTGAATAATAGCACTTATAAAAATTAAAAATACAAAGAGGGTAACATTTCAGAGTGAATTGGTATTAATATATAATACATAATTTCTATAAACAGGTTCAATTTATTGGTATAATTGGGAATATCACTAATTTCTTAATCTTATTAAGCATGGAACATAATTTGAGTTCAGAAAAAGAAATAAGCCAAGATAGAATTTATAAAAAACAAGATAAAGAAACTCCTACCTTTGGAAAATTGCAAATTTCTACGGGCGAGGATACTGGTATCATACAGCTAATGCAGCGTAGTACCGAAGGCTCTGAAGATGGAAAGTTGATGCAAATGATGTCCTCATCAAAAGTAGGAGGCCCCATGTCGACTCAACTGCAACAAGGAGTGGAATCCTTATCTGGGCAAAAAATGGATGATGTTAAAGTACATTATAACTCTCCAAACCCAGAGCAGTTTGGAGCGCATGCTTATGCACAAGGCACAGATATTCACTTAGGGCCAGCACAGGAAAAACATTTACCTCATGAGGCTTGGCATGTAGCTCAGCAAAAACAGGGCCGTGTTGAACCAACTATTCAAAAGAAAGGAATATCTGTCAATACCGATGAGGCCTTAGAGAAAGAGGCAGATGAAATGGGGGAAAAAGCTGCTCAGTTCAAGGTAGAAGCTCCAATGAGTCCAATTCCACCAAATAATAATGGAAATATTGGGACGGCTTTAAATGATGTGATTCAGAGAATTCCTAAAAATCCTAATGATACGCCATTTCAAGGGACGATTCTCCCGTGGAGTGCTGCATTAAGAGAAACACCTTCACTTTCAGGACATATTTTAGCCGATTTACCACGAGGTCATACGGTTACTGTATTAGGAGGGGGTGCATGGATTTCGGTTGAAACCACGCTTGGAAATCAACAATTTACAGGTTTTATCTCACATGAACTAATTGAAAAGGTACAATCTCAAAATTCTCAAACTACTCAACCTGTTCAAATATCACAACCAACTTCAGCTGGGGCTAATTTTGACACATTCATGGAAAAATTTAAACTCCTTGAAGATGCTGCAATTACAGATGGTTACAATCTTACACAACGTATTACAGCTTTTAGAAAAGTTTATTATGATTCAGCTAATCCAGCAAGAAATTATGGTGGTTCGGCAGTTGGTGGCGGTACTTGGAATATTCTAATACCCGATGCTACTGAAACTCAATTACCCCAGTCTTGGACAAGTCAGCAAAACCTAATAGATGCGCAAAATTATCTAAGAGATAATAAATCATTAAACCTCTCAGGTCACGGCGATTTTGATGTAGGACACTTATTAACAGGAATGGATGCTCATGAACATCCTTCAAGCATTTCAGTTGCAGCTATGATTAATTTTAGGTCTAATAAAGAAGCGGTAACATTTATAGGTGATTTAGGAAGTGTAGTTGTTGAATATATGAATTTGCATAATGGGAGTTTCAGAGATGTGGCAATGGAGAGAAATAATAGTATCTTAAATACTGCATATAATGATTATGCAAGTGAGCCAGATATGGATGGAAATGTAGATTCTTATTCATTAGTTTTAGATAGAAATAAAACACTAACTCAAAACCTGATTGATTATTATACATCAAATACGGGAGGTGTAAATCAAAGGTATACACAATTTGCTAGTCAGATAGGATTGGGGAATTTAACTTCTGGAAGTTTTTCTGGAGACACTCCACAATTACGTAGCGC
>JAUIFR010000126.1 GCA_030430325.1 Bacteroidia bacterium
TTAAGAAATGCTCTAGTGGAAGGACAACTCGTTAATAAATAATCCCTTTGGATTATTTTAGAGTTGGGCCAGCGTGTAGGGGGAGCAGACGTGGGCCAGCCTGCAGCGGGGGCCTAAGGCTAATTTTCAACCTCCCCACAACCTGGCTCAAATCGAATCAAAATATTTGAAATTTTAATTATAGCTGAATTCGATTCACTGCAGGCCATTAAAATTAGTAGAAGTCCCTGCAGTAAACCTAAAATGATACATTGAGTATCATTTGTTACTAAATTCAAATATGCATCTTTACAGATACTCATGAAATTTTGAATATATTTTGCCCATTTTGATTAAAAACACTACGCTCTTATGATAAGATCAGGTCTGTCATCAATGATCATCTCATTACAACTATTTTCTGCTGCCCTACATGATTTCCCATCACATAACTCCATATGTATGTTCCTGCTGGCAGCTCGCTAATATCAATTATTTGCTCATCAATAGTCACCCCTTCTTGAAGCTGAATACCATTTAAAGCCGTTAAACGCCAGCTCAAAGATGACTGCTTCACATTATTTTTTATAAATAATTGATGATTGGCTGGATTCGGGAAAAGTCGATAATCACTGTTACCAATCATCACACTTTGCTCCTTATTTTGATGATTAATTCTGCTTTGCAACTCTTTATCTAGATCCAAATAGGCAGTTTGATATACCTCATTACTAACAGCATCTTGAATATATAGTATTAACATATATTCGCCTTGTGGCAATTCAGCAAGATTATAATTCATCAACAAGGACTCTTTTCTAAAATTTCCATCTACCTGCCAAGCCCCAGTATATAGTTGCCCATTTGTGGAAGGTAAAATAGTACGCATGACATGATGCACATAAGCCTCATTGCCAAGGTTAAACTTCTTTTGGGCAAGTATGCCGTATACCCTTATGGGGTTTTGAAGATCAATTTTATTTATGGTCGCAATAGCCGAAATATCAGCATGTATGGTATTCGATTGTGCTGTCAACTCAATATTAAATGGTGCCTCACTTAATGACTGCTGAATAATGATTTCTTCCCCCCAAGCTGAAAAAGGATCATCTTGATGATAAATTCCATCAACAACGGTCTGCTCTAAATCACCGATATTGTAATTTAGGGCTCGGGAACTGTGTGCAGCTGTATTAGCTAGATAAATGGGATCATCAGAATAGGTAGATTTGTACTTTTTATGATTCTCATAACCAGGGTGATCCATAAAGTAGTTTATATGAATGACGCCTTGTTGGCCACTAATATATTGATTAATTTTAGAAGTTTCGGTTGTTTCGTAAATATTAGAAAAGTGCTCTACAAGTACGACACGCTTACGTTCACCTATAAAGAAATCATCAAAAGCAAAGCCTTCTACCACTAAATCAGACGGTGTAAAGTCATCAGAACTAAATGCAAACCTAAATCGTATAGATTGCCCCTTACCCTGCTCCAATAAATTCGCTTGAATTTGATCCAAGTTAAACTTAGCTTCGTACCATAAGCTATCCCCCTCTGTAGACCAACCCAAGTCAACGCTAGATTGATTACCTGGAGAGGTATTGATACCCCGGGCATTAAACCAATTTACTCCTTCTTCCATTTCTCCAAGTACCCGCCAACTCTTGCCATTATTCACGGTGTATTGAAGCACAGCACCATCCACATCCTTTTGAACGGCCATATTGTATTTAAATGAAAGCATAGGTGCCACCAAATCATCGATGATAAAACAAGGGCTCTCCACCCAAGACTGCTCATTTTTGTTGTGAGAAGATTCCTCATCAGAATAAGTAATAAATGCTAAATCTGATGGTCTTTCTTTAGAGATAAATTGACCAACGGGATGCATCAACTGCCAACTAGAATTGGCCCCTCTATGCGTTTGCGCACTTGTTACCCAATCATGTTCATTATCATCAAAATGTTCGAAATAAGTTAAATCACTGTTTAATTCATACATGGGGAATACACTAACATACTTTGTCACAGAACTAACACAAGCACCTGAAGTCTCGACTTCCAACGTCACCGGGTAAACACCTGTTCCACTATAAGTAAAAGATGTATTCTTATCATTAGATGTATGGATATTTTGACCGTCAAAATCCCATTTCCAAGAAACCACATCATCATCGTCTATTTCAGAGGTATTTGTAAAAATAACCTGTCCATCATCACATGGGTCTGCAAATTCAAATTGTATAACAGGTGCAGAATTAATGATCTCGATTTCCTCTTGATCAATTCCACCACAGCCCCCATTCGCAACATACTCGAAACGAAGATTGTATTCTCCTACCGGGTACAGGGAAGGGTTAAAGAAATAGTTTTCGAGCGTATCGGTTAAAATAATTTCTTGAGATTCTAATATTAGATATCCAAATGTTGAGATTCCATTGCCGTGATAGCCATCTGGGATGATATTACTAAAATCTCTGACTTCATTATTATTACAAAACTTAGTGGTGCTAAATGGCTTAAACTTCACATCTGGTAATGCATTGTATGTAATATACATAGTTGCTGGCTTTGATTGACACCCGCTAAGCGTCTGTGTGACATGAAAAGCATATTGCCCATTTTGATAGGGATCAATTACTGGTAAGATCGTATCCCCTTCCGCTAAGAAGTCTTGAGGTAAACCATCTTGGTCAAGCAACCCATCATACCACTTAATGGTAGCCCCCTCTATAGACTCATCGGTAAATATCGGCTTAAGTTCGTCACCAACGCAATAAGTTAATGGTGTAACCGTGGGAGATGGTGGTTCATTGTAAATTCTAACTGTATCTTGTGAGGTGCCCTCACAATCACCAACTAAATAGTTATAGGTGATTACTAAGTCGATGTACTCAGTAGTGAAATCTTCCAATTTATCAGTTAGTTTAAATGGATTAAATTGATAAGTGCCATTATCATTTGGATCTAAATCATAATCAGAATCAACAATAACATTTTGATCATCATATAGCTTACCAGTAAAATCATCTTCTGCTTCCTGATCTGCTTCCTGATCACCTTTTAAATAAATTACCTTATTATACGCAACACAGTAAGCTTCCTCTAATTTTTTAGCTTCCTCTATATCTTCAATTACACCAATATCATCAGCTGATTCATAAATATTACTTTTATAAATATTGTAGTAATAATATGTACTGGTTGGACAACCACCATAATTATCTTTTGCATTCTCACATGCCGTGGCATCATAGTCACTGCTATATGGATTACAATATTTAGCACAACTTGAATTTGAATATTTGGCTAGCTTAAAGCTCATTTCGAATTCATTGAATCCCAATTTATTAAACATGTCTATAATGTTAAAGGTATATTTCGGATTCTCCTTATTAAATTTATTAAAATCTTCCACTAAAAAATCCTCCGATACATCCTGATCATTCACCATAAGTATTAGTTCATCAAATTCATAGTATATACTATAATTTAAACCCTTAAAATCTATATTAAGCTCAAGCAATCCATTATTATTAACTACAACATCAGAATAACAATAAGAAGGGAGTAAATCAAATACTCCGTCCCATATAGAAATTTTAAGTACCTTCTGAGAGATACAGGCATTTTCATCATTGTACTTAGCCGAAAAAATTATCGGATACTCCCCTATATCCTCAATAGCAGAAGGTATGATCTCATAATTTGTTTCACTTTTTTTATTGATAAATTCCTCATCACAATCACATTTTATATCGTATATATACTTTTCATCATAATTGGTGATATAATCAAATAGATTAATCGGGGTATTACTACCATTCTCAAATGAAGTATTTGCATCTTCATCCAATTCGAGATTAGGTGATGCTTTTACCTCTACTGTTAATGGTTTCGACCATCTAGGAATATCTTCGCCACAGTTTTCAATAATAACTCCACCTTTAACTATATACGTACCAAAATTATCAAATTGGACCTCATTTCCAGATTCCTCAAAAATAGTAATCTGTGGATTAAAATCCGGTTGTATATTTACTTGATGTTTACTCCCATCTGCTGGAAAAACGTTAAAAATTACAGATTCCCCCTCGCAAATGGTTATTATATTTTCTTCATCAGGAGTTTCATCTGGCACTAAATAAACTTTTGGGCTGGTGATAGAAAAACAACCAATATCATCTATTATTGTATCAACTATATCTTCTCCTTCTCCTTCCCGTTTTATTACTCTCATTTTTTTACAATCTAAATTCTCTGTATAATTTGGATGTCTTTTTAGTTTAATTCCCAGAACATTAATAAATGAAATTCGATTTTCCTTGTCTACTTTTACAGGCACTTCAACCCTATCTTCAAACAATAAAGCAACAGCATCAACATCAATGTCATTATAGTAATTTGTTGAGGCAGAAACTGGAGAGTTAGTATCGATTATATAACCTTCTGGTGGAAAAATAATTAGCAAAGGATTAACATCATCCTTACCCCAGTCTGGTTTATTAGTTTCATATACTCTAATAAATCCAACGTTTACAGGCATAGTAATGTCAAAATCTCCACATTTATTCTGTGACATGGGCTCTTCTGCAATCACCCAAAACCCAAAACCCTCCAAGCTAAAAATTAGAAAAAACAGGAATACGACGGTTTTTATAAAATAATTACCCATAGCTATTGATGATTATTGATTATTAAAAAGCTTCTCTTATAATATAATGTATAAAAAATCCCCAGCGTTAAGCTGTTCATTAAAAAAATTTAAAATTTAAAGTCACAAATTTAAGTTAGTGATTTTAAATGTTTAATAAAAGAAAAAGTAGTTAAATTTTTCCAATTTCTTGTGAGGTGATGCTGAAATTTGATCGAATAAGGTGCTTACACTAATTTCAATAAATTTAGCAAATTACATTGAATAAACTACTCCGGGGCAAGCCCCGAAGTATTAATTTGAGTTCAGCAAGCTGAACAAGTACTTTTCGACCCAAGGGTCGAGGTATTTAACCATTTAGTAAATATAACTTTCATTTTAAACCAATTTTGCCTATTTTATTGAAAAAATACTAACCAATGATGAGCTTCTGACCCGGCTTGATGCGGTTGCTTTTAAGTTTGTTTAACTTTTTAATTTTATCCACAGTAACATTCTCATATTTACGGGCAATGCTCCAAAGTGAGTCACCTGGTTCAACTAAATGCATGTTTCCATTGGGTATGACTGGACGTTGCGGTGTATGGTTTGTCTTTTTAGCAACTGCCGTTTTAGGCTGGCTATAGCTTGGTTTTACCCACAATACAAGGCGCTGATTGGGTTTGATCAAATTGCCCCGGATCCTATTCCAGCTTCGTATATCTGATACTCTCACACCATGGCGCCCGGCAATACGCCCTAGTACATCACCAGGTCGCACTCGGTACACTATCCGATCACGCCCGTAGGTGCTACCCACTTGATTTCTAGTAATATATGAGATATCCTTATTGGCTGCCTTTGTTGCTGAGTCCATAATTTCAGCACGATAGCCTCTAAAATAATCGACCATATCACTAGGTAAATTTAGAGCAAAACGTTGATTACCTTCAGGAGTAATTGCATGCCTAAGCTGAGGGTTTATTAACCTGAGGTCTTGTTCACATACATTAAGCTGCTCCCCTAGTACTTTTAGGCTAATAGGTTTATGAAGATGCACCGTATCGGTCTCCATCAAATATTCATAAAATATTTTATTACTAAAATTATGCTCTTGTAGGTAGTTCATAGTATAGGTAATAGCCACAAATTGAGGTACATAAGAGCGTGTCTCACGAGGCAAATACCGGTACAATTCCCAAAACTTGCGTTTACCAGACCTGCGGATCGCACGACGCACATTACCAGGTCCTGCATTATAGGCAGCTAGTGCCAGCTCCCAATCATCAAAAATCCCATGCAGCTCTTTTAAATATTTACAGGCAGCTTCGGTAGCCTGCTCTGGATCTCTACGCTCATCCAGAAACCAGTTTTGCTTCAAACCATATAAACGGCCAGTAGCAGGCATAAATTGCCACAAACCAACAGCACCAACTCGTGATACTGCTTGCGTATTGAGCGCTGACTCAACAATGGCCAAGTACTTTAGCTCATCTGGCAGACCATATTCCGCTAGTTTTTTTTCAAATAATGGAAAATAAATACTTGTCTTACCCGCAACTTTTGGGATATATTCTCTCTTTTTTATACAGAAATAATCTACGAAAGATTTTACCGTTTCGTTAAAATGCATTGGAATATCCGTATCCAAACAACTCATTCGGTCTTGTATGAGATCAAAATCTGCAACAGGAATATTAGTTTCGGGGACTTGAGGTGCATCAGTCGCTTTTTCAGTTATAGCAGCGGCTCCCCAAGCTGCTACATAAATTAGTATAAAACAAATAAAAACCTTGTTAATCATGTAAAATAGTCAGTTTTAGTGATACTATACAATATACAAAAAAAACACAAAACAAATACTATTCCAAATTCATATAAAAATAGAATTGAGTTTAAATTAAATTAGAAAAATTATGCCACTTACAAACTTTAATTTGAATAAAAAACCTACTTTCGTAGGAATTAAAGGGTGTTTACATGAGTTTTTTGAAGGCTGATTAACTCATTGGCAAATGCAAAGATTTTTTGTTCTTGAAAAAAATCAGCCATTACTTGAAGGCCTATCGACTTACCTTGTTCATCTTTACCAACCGGAATCGATATAGAAGGAATCCCAGCTACGGAAGCTTGTACCGTATATAAATCCGCCAAGTACATTTCGATGGGTGATTGTAGTTTTTTACCCAGCTCAAAAGCCGTAGTAGGTGTTGTAGGCAGCAAGATAAAATCATACTGTTTGAAGATCTCTCGAGTACTATCTTGAATGAGTCGCCTGAGTTTTTGAGCCTTGGTATAATATGCATCATAATAACTGGCACTCAATACAAATGTACCCAATAAGATTCGACGAATTACTTCTTCTCCAAAACCCTCTGAGCGGGTCTGCGTATACATCTGATCTAAATTTTGAGCCTCTGCCCTATAACCATACCTTACCCCGTCAAACCGAGATAAATTGGAGCTCGCCTCAGCAGTTGTCAGTATATAGTATGTGGGTAATACATAATCCAACAATGGAAATGACACCGGTTCAACATGATGCCCCTCCTCCCTAAGCCGATTTAGGACCTGTTCCATTTCAGCTCGAATTGCAGGTGATAGCCCCTCATGCTCAATGGTTTCCTTTAGATAAGCTACCCTAGCTTTACCCTCCCATTGTGTGTGCTGAGAATATTTGGGCACTGGTTGCTGTGATGCGGTGCTATCAAAATCATCTTTACCCGCCATAATTTCGAGTAACAATGCATTATCTTCAATGTTTTTAGTAAAAATACCTATGGTATCAAAGGAGGAAGCATAAGCAATGAGCCCATAACGTGAAATCCTAGAATAAGTTGGTTTTAAACCTATTACATCACAAAATGCAGCAGGCTGACGTACAGAGCCACCGGTATCAGTACCTAATGAAGCCAAACAAAGCCCTGCCTGCACAGCCACGGCTGAGCCACCTGAAGAACCACCTGGTACGCAATCTGGAAAATCCGCATTTTTTGCAGGGCCATAAGTAGAATGCTCGTTGGTGGACCCCATTGCAAACTCATCACAATTCAATGAACCGATAATAATTACATCCTCATCGATCAACCGTTGAATAGCCGTAGCCGTGAATTGTGACTCAAACCCCGATAATATTTTGCTGGCCGCCTGTACAGGGTGATCTTTATAACAAAGCACATCTTTAATCCCCAATACCATGCCTGCTAGCTTCCCGGCGTTGCCTTTAGCAATTCTCTGATCTACTTCCTGAGCTCGCTCCAAAGCCTCCTGCTCAAATACGTGAACAAAGGCATTGAGGTCTTTTTTTTGCTCAATTTGATCTAAATAATGCCTAACGAGCTGTACAACCGTAACCTCGCCCTTAGCCAGGCCCTTCTGAATCTCTGCTAATGCGGTATAAGCCTTCAATCTCCCTACTTTTTGGTGGTATCCTCTTCTAAATTATCCTTTACTTCTTTGGTAGCATCTTTAAACTCTCTGATGCCCTTGCCCATTCCACGAGCAAGTTCGGGAATTTTTTTGGCACCAAACAAGAGCAAAATAGCAAAAAGAATGATTAGAATCTCAGGCCCACCAAGGGTAAATGCTAATATAAACTCCATGATAACTTTTTTCTGCAAGTTAGGGATTTGTTTTGGTAATACAAAGCAAGAAAGGTGGCAGATTTAAAGTATAATCAAATCCAGAGTTCTTATTAGACCTTAATTATCTTATTACGCACCCCAATAGCACAAAATGCACATATTAATGGGATTAAAACTAGTAAAATAAGTACTAAACCATAATCACTAAAATCATCATGTTGTGAACTTTGTAAATCTTCAAGTACAGGAATCAAAGAAATAAAACTTAAAAGAATATTTATCAATATGATACTCCAAAATAAAATACCATTTACCTTTCGGTTAGACATAGTAAGTGCAAAAATGCCCAAATTTAGTAGCCATATAATTCCAGGTAGAATAAGAGCTATATAGAGCACAAGATACCAAATAGATGATGATCCGCCAACTGCAAAAAATAGTAACATAAATTAGATTTAATTTTAGCTATTAATGTAAACAATATCAACAATTGTTAAGGTGTATCAATTAGATTCAAAACCCCAACAACGGCAAATGTTTGATTTTGTGATATGTTAGGCCAGCTTGGATGCATTTTTTGAGCTCGTTTGTCGGAATTGGCTCATTAAGCTGAAATACAATGGCTCGATTACCTTCGTAGGTAAATAAATCCCCAAATACCACCTTAAAGGTAGGCACAAGCCTACTCGTGCACTTAAAATAAATGGCATATTGGTCGGGCTTCTTTTCCTTCCAATCAATACGAATCGTACTTCCAATTTTCGTAATATAGCTCGGCTCTCCCCATTTGAGTGTTTCTTCTAATTTGGTGATCTGCTCAAGCTCTTCGGCAGATGAGATAATAAGATCACGCAAGGCAACCATTTTACTTCGTATTTCATCTGGATACTGATCAAATTTGTCTGGTACGGATGGGTTGATATCTAATTGTAGGGTTTGCATGGTGCAAAATTAGGCAATAATGAAAATTTAAGCAATATTTTGAATGTTTTTTGCATAATTTGTTCAAAAACGCCATTTTGGATTGTTAACTATTTCTAAAAAAACTAAGCACTCTTTTGTCTATTTACTAAATCTCTTAAGGACAAATGAGCGTATTTATCTTGATTTGCATTCAATTTAATGAGCGCATTTTTGGCCTGAATCTCCAGCCAAAGCATAGGTTCGTGATGAAATAATTTACCAAATATCATGGCCAAGTCATAGTTTATGGGCCTATCACCACGAATTAACTTACTAAAATTAGCTGGTTTGAGTCCAATATAATTTGCAAATAGGTTCTTCTTTATTTGAAGTGTTGCTAATATTAAATTTAGAAAATCACCAACAGTTTTAAGCTCACTTGCATCTGAGTTTATGTAATCTTCCATTTGATATCTTAGTGCAAGTAAGTCCAATTTTCTCTTTTGAGCCTCTGTTTGCTCACTTGCTTTTTTTAATAAAATCATTTGTAACTCATCAAAACCACTCGTACCAACATCCATATTGGTTGTAAGTGTTGTTTTTTGAGGTTCATGTGCTAGATTTTTCATAATTTTAATCTGTTGCGCTTAGATTTTGAAATTTGATTCTTGAGTATAAATTTAATAATATTTTTGTACTTTTACTATATTTTTTATTATTTTATTAGGTCTTCAAACTTAGAATACTTGTTTTCTTTGAAAATAGAGATTAGGATATAAGAAAAGGTATTTTTATTATTTAAAATAAAATTAAGTTATTGATTATAAATTTTTTATTTTGGTTTTGGGGGTTGCCTGAAAGATAACAAGCCCCCGCTGCAGGCTGGCCCATGCCTAAAATGATACATCGAGTATCATTTATTAACGGCATGTCCTAGGCCGGGCTACAAAAGGGTGCCGTCCCAAGGGACCCAGCCGTAAACGGCTGGCCTTTTAGAAGGACTTCGTCCGGTATCTTCGTCATTCTCATGACTCGATAATGGTCGGTACCTCCGGCTTCCGCCTCGGTAGTCTAACCCGATTGTACTTTTCCAATATTATTGAATCATCAATTTGCATTCATTTCTTGATATTTTACGTCTGTAAACTCTTAATTATAAAACGCCCTCACTCCCTCACAAACACAATCAATTTGTGCTTCGGTCAGCTCTGGATACATCGGTAAGGATAGGATGGTCTCTTCCCACTTGGTTGCATTAGGAAAGCTATGGCGGTTATAACCCAATTCCTTATAAATAGGTAAAAAAGGTAGGGCTACAGGGTAGTGAATGGCTGTTTGGGTCCCTTTTTTAGATAAAAACTGTTTTAATTCATCACGTCGGTTAGCCTGAATCACATAGAGGTGATAGACATGATCGGCAGCTGGTTGCGTCTTGGGCAATTGAATGGCCTGAAGACCAGCTAGACCTTGTTGGTATTGCCTTGCATGTTTTTGCCGAAGCTTATTCCACGTTGGCAAATAATCCAATTTAACCTTCAAAAGTGTAGCTTGCAACGTATCCAGGCGGCTGTTGATCCCATGCATGTGGTACTGATGTTTGGTAACTGCGCCATGATTGGCAAAAGCTCTGCATTGATCCGCTAGCTTTTTATCATTTGTAAGGATCATTCCAGCG
>JAUIFR010000127.1 GCA_030430325.1 Bacteroidia bacterium
CTCAAGAGCATTATATAACATGTATTACCTGGCTTAAAAAAAGAGGAGTAGTACCTAGTACTTCAGCTAAATTTGCAGCAGTAAGTTTACCAGACTCAATTATTGCCAAGCATTTTTTAACCGAGAAAGATCCAGTTGAGCTTCAAGTAGGTGATAGCACACAGCTCATTCATGTCGCTTGTCAGAAATCAAGCCTTGAAATGGTCAAATTTTTAGTAGGTAAAGGTGCTTCTGTTAATGCAAAAAATATACATGGAGCTACACCACTATATTTTGCAGTAAATCGATATGGATTACTAAGTGCAGATCACACAAGTAGAGAAGAAGTTTTAAAAATCATTTTATGGCTCTTAGAACAAGAAGCAGATCCTAATTTAGTATTAAAAACAAATGGTGAGGGGCCATTGTTTACTAGTGTGCAACATGAGTCGCAAGAAGTGGCTAAAATTTTGATCGAAAAGGGCGCCAACATTGCCCATCGTAATCATTTTGGCCAATCTGTTTTGGTAAAAAGTTGGTTATCAGGCAATAGCGAAATAACCCAGTTTCTAATCCAACAGGGAGCTAACTATATGATTAGAGACAGCTTAGGTTACACACTATCTGAGCGAGCCTTGGCAAAAGGCACTTATTTTGATGCTTTTCCCATCCTTCTTCAATACGACATTGATTTAACCTTGCAGGATCCAGTTACTGGTGAGACGGCACTGCATCTGGCTGTGCAAAATGCTCCTCGATGGGTTGTGCCGCTATTAAAACGAGGAGCCAATCCTAACAAATTGGATGACCAAGGGATAAGTCCATTATTAAAAGTAAATATGGCCAAGCATTGGCAACAAATTGCTCTTCCGCTTCTGGAATATAAGGCAAACCCCAATGCAATTGACCCTGTTAATGGGCAATCTATTGCTTATGCAATTGTAAAATTAAATAAATTAGATGCTTTGCAGTGGTATAAAACCTTTGGTGGTCATTTAAAAATTAGGGATAAAAATGAGCAGAATTTGCTTCACATTGCTGCGCAATATGCAGATCAAAGGTTAGTAAAATATCTGATCGATGAAGGAGTTAATCCAACTAGTGAAACTATTGATAATCAGAATATTTGGTGTATTTCCTTAGCGAATAATAACGACTCGGTAATTGAATATTTGAAAAATGAACCTATAGTAACTAAGGCCAACTACAATATTGCTCCATTGCATTGTGCTGCCCATTTTCATCAACTTGAGGTGATCAAGATCATGATTGAACGAGATAGCATTCCGGTCAATTTATTGGATTATCGGGGAGAAAATGCATTACATTATGTGGTTAAGGACTCCAACTCCAGCGAAAATCTACCTACTATAAAATATTTGTTGCAAAAAGGTATTAATAGCTATCTTCGGAATCAAGATGGGCAAATGGCTTTTGAAATTGCTGTAGGTGAAACACGAGACTATTTGTATCAAACTATTGAACCACGGCTGATGGAAGAATTATTTGAGGCTATTGAGCAGAATAATTTAGAGCAAGTTAAAATAATTGTGTCCAAAGGTGCGCTCATCAATAATCAAATACCCTATTACCGTAATAGCCCCTTGCACTTTGCAGCGCAATTAGATCACCTTGAGATGGTGAAATTTCTAATTCAACAAGGAGCCAACCTTTCTCTTCAAAATAGAGCGAAACAGCGACCACTGGATTTGGCCAAAGGTAAATCAAAGCTTTTTCTTAAGAAATTGGAAGATAAAGGCTCGAGACCAGAGAAATTGGTAGTGGAGTAGTTTAGTTTCTTGAATTTTTAGCTATTAATGAATAAAATTAGCTAAATATATTGATTAATTTTTGATATTACCAATATTACGAAGCCTTATTTGAGTTAGTTTTCTTTTCGTATCTAGTGCAAAATCACCCCGCATCACCCAGTCATAAAACCCGGGCTCTCTATCTAATACCTCGCTTACTTTTTTACCTTTATGTTTACCAAAATTCAGGACTTCTTCGCCTTTATCATTATAAATCATGCGGCCAGCAAGGTCAACTTGATTAGATTTACAAAGGGTATGTAACTGCTGTACATTATTTTTTATGATTTCCATTTCATTGCCAAGGTTATCATAGGCCATTTGGTTTTCGTAGCGCTTGATTTGTGCATCTAAAATTTCTAATGTGGCAACAGTGTCTCCCATAGCACTATGCGCCTCTTCTAATTTCTTATCACAATAATACAGGTATGCCGCTGATAAAGTACGTTTCTCCATGAGGTGAAACAATTTTTGCACATCGATTATGCGCCGATTATCAATATGGAATTCGATACCTGCTCTCAGAAATTCTTCAATAAGGATAGGTATATCAAAACGTAATACGTTATAGCCTGCCAAGTCACAATCTACCAGAAATTCATTAAGTTCTGTGGCCATATCTTTGAAGGTTGGTGCATGGCGTACATCTTTGTTATATATGCCATGAATTTTGCTAACCTCCTCAGGAATAGGCACTTGTGGATTTATTCGAAGGTTTTTTTCCAATCGTGTCTGATTGGGCATTATTTTAATAATGGCCACTTCAACAATACGATCCGTAATGGCATTTGTACCTGTTGTCTCTAAATCGAATACAGCAATCGGTCTTGTGATTTTCAAATACATAGAACTATTGAATAATATGATCGGCAAGTTGGTTGATATTTAATCCACCAAGATTCCCTGAACTCATAAATAATAAATCTTTTGCTTGCCATTCTATCGATTGCAAACACTCCTCCAACTCATCCACGTTATTAAATATTCTTACATCATCCCTACTAAAGGCACTTTTAATATCTTGCCCAGAGAGTGTTTCTAAGTTTTTTTGTTCGCTAACTTCAGGATTATAATAGATGATGGGCATGTCTGATTCATTCAAGGCACCCTGATATTGCTCGATAAAGGATTTATTTAAACTACTAAAGGTATGCAATTCCAGGCAAGTTACTATTTGCCGTTGTTGATGTAAATCTTTTACGGCTTTGGTTGAGGCTTCAACTTTAGAGGGGGCATGCGCAAAATCCCTATAAATTGTTGTCGAATCTCCTTCTTTTACCACTTCCAAACGCAAGGCAGCCCCTTGAAATGTTTGGATGGCTTCATAAAATTGTTCATCAGTGATACCAATTCGTTTAAGTACCATTTTGGCGCAGCTTAGATTTTGCATATTATGTTGGCCAAAGACTTTAATTGGTATTAATTTATCTTCAGTGACCAGTTGCGGTTGACCATCTACAATTTCGTAGGGGTGTGTTCGATATTCTATATTAGTTACATCCTCTCGTTCTTTGGTACAGATTACGCTAGCCAGTGGATCTTCCTCACAATAAATGAGGGTCCCTGCTTTAACTGAGCTATCAGCAAAGGTGTCAAAAGGCTTCAGATAATCCTCAAATGTAGGGTATACATTATAATGGTCCCAAGCTATTCCTGTTATTACACCAATATGATGATGGTACTTTAAAAATTTCGGTGTGGAATCAAGCGGTGAGGATAAGTATTCGTCTCCTTCAATTACTATAATGGGTGCATCACTTAACTTTACCATGGTATCAAACCCATCAAGTTGTGCACCTACTAAATAATCAAATGATCGATTAAAGTACCTCAATACATGCAGTATCATGGCTGTAACAGTTGTTTTGCCATGGCTCCCTGCGATAACGATGCGTTGCTTGTTTTTACTATGCTCATATATAAAATCCGGAAAAGAGTATATAGGAATATGGAGCATTTGTGCTTGCTTTAATTCTGGGTTATCTAGTTTCGCATGCATACCCAAGATAATCATATCAATGGAAGTATCGATTCTGTCTTTATTCCAACCAAATTCATCAGGTAATAACCCGTGATTGGCCAATCTACTTTTAGAGGGTTCATGTATGGAATCATCTGAACCACTTACTTCATGCCCATTTTGCTTAAGCGCAATGGCAAGGTTATGCATAACACTTCCACCTATGGCTATTAAATGTATTTTCATTATTTACGAATGTAAATTTTTATGTTCTGTATCCAATAAAAAAATATTGATCTGGCCATATATTCCTTAATTTTTGTTATATTTATCTAGAACGCCAATCAATCTTATTCTAGTAATCTGGGCTAAAATAAGGTTTTTTTTGAGCAGCACCAAACACTTTGATGTGAATAAATTGTGGAAAAGCATATTATGTTAACCATTAGTTTTGGTTATTCATTTATTAATTGAATTTTATGATCCGATCTTCCTTAGAAATACAAAAAAAAACGGGCAATGGAAATCTTCTTGAATTAGGAAAAGTACCTCCCCAAGCCGTTGAGCTTGAAGAAGCAATTCTCGGAGCACTTATGCTCGAAAAAGATGCCGTTACCCATGTCATTGATATTTTGCACCCCGAAAGCTTTTATAAGGATCAGCATCAAGAAATTTATAAGGCGATTGTAGATCTATTCAATGATTCTGAACCTATCGATTTACTTACAGTTAATAATCGATTGCGTAGTGTGGGTAAGCTAGAGTTTGTGGGTGGGTCTTATTATCTTACACAACTAACCACAAAAGTAAATTCTGCGGCCCATATTGAGGTTCATGCTAGGTATGTAGTGCAATTTGCCATCAAGCGGGAGCTTATTCGAATCTCTGGTGAAATTCAGCGTGAAGCTTTTGAAGACTCCATTGATGTATTTCAGTTATTAGATAAGGCAGAGCAATCCTTATTTGAAGTATCAGAATCAAATATTCGAAAAAATTATGCTGACATACGCAGTGTGATGAAGGAAGCTTTAACTGAGCTTGAAGCACGAAAAGATCATCAGGATGGCCTTACAGGAGTCCCCAGTGGCTTTACAGCGCTTGACCGCCTTACCAGTGGTTGGCAAAAATCGGACCTTGTCATTATTGCAGCGAGGCCAGGTATGGGAAAGACGGCCTTTGTATTATCAGCCTTACGAAATGCAGCCGTTGAATTCCAAAAGCCAGTGGCATTGTTCTCACTAGAAATGTCATCTGTTCAACTTGTAAACCGATTGATTTCGGCTGAGGCAGAGCTAGAAAGTGAAAAAATTAAAAAAGGTAATTTAGCCGATTACGAATGGGAGCAACTTGTTTATAAAACCTCCTTGCTCACCAAAGCGCCCATTTATATCGATGATACACCTGCTTTATCCATCTTAGAATTAAGAGCGAAATGTCGGCGACTTAAAGTAAAACATGATATTGAGCTCATTATCATTGATTATCTTCAGCTCATGTCAGGTGATCATTCCAAAAGTGGTGGTGGTAACCGAGAACAAGAAATAGCGGCTATCTCCAGAGCCTTAAAAAATATTGCCAAAGAGTTAAATGTTCCTGTAATTGCTTTATCTCAGTTAAGCAGGGCCGTAGAGACTCGGGGAGGGGATAAGCGGCCTCAATTATCCGACCTACGTGAATCAGGTTCTATTGAGCAAGATGCTGATATGGTAATGTTTTTATATCGTCCAGAGTATTACGGAATTATGGAAGATGAAAATGGCATGCCCGTGCAAGGGTTAGGCGAGGTCATTATTGCCAAACATCGCAATGGCTCACTCGATACCGCCATTCTTAAATTCATAGGTAAATACACTAAATTTTCAGATGTTGATCAAGCTGGTGGAGGGTTTCCTGATCAAGGGCAATCTTTTCCATCTCAAAACTATACTTCTAATTTCGAATCAGGTACGGTCATAAAAAGTAGTAAATTGAATGATGACGATCCTTTTGAGTCATCAGAGCCAATAGATCCATCGCCCGATGAGCCTCCTTTTTAAATTTTTGGTTAAATGATGTTTACAGAGTACCTCAAACAATACATAACTATTAGTAGACAGGAAAGGATAGAAGAAGTTTTGAGTAAACGGACCCGATTCCTTAGTGTGGTTTTAGAGGATATCTATCAACCACATAACGCAAGTGCGGTTGTGAGAAATTGTGACTGTTTTGGTGTTCAGGATCTTCATATTATTGAAAATTCAAATCGATTTGAGGTGAATGAACAAGTCACCCAAGGATCATCTAAATGGGTAGATATTTATAATTATTCGGAGCAAGAACAAAATACAGAAGCATGCTTAGTAAATTTAAAGCAGCAAGGGTATCAGATTGTGGCTACGAGCCCAAAGATTAACCCTAGCAGTGAAAATATAGCAATGTTTCAATTTACAAGTAAAGTGGCCTTGGTTTTTGGAACGGAATATACTGGTATAAGCCAAGAAGTTTGTGAGCTAGCAGATCGATTTGTTTACTTGCCTATGCTTGGTTTTACAGAAAGTTTTAATTTATCTGTAAGTGTGGCACTGTGTTTGCAAGTTTTAATTCATAAGTTACATGCCTCTGAGTTACATTGGCAGTTATTTGAACATGAAAAAGAGGCGCTTCGATTAGATTGGTATAAAAAATCAGTGAGAAACGCAGAAATATTGGAAAAAAATTATGAGCATCATTACTCAAAATAATCAACCGAATAATTATGCAAATAAACTGGATGATGTGGCGTAAAAAGTGGTTTAAGAGGTTTATTAAACTAAAGCTTTATAGTGTTAGTATAATACTACTATGTCTAATAATTTGTAATATTTGGGTGATATTAAAAACGAATAAATACATACATCAATCCGAGCTAGAGATTGCACCTTATCGTGTTGCCTTAGTGCTAGGTACTAGTAAGGGATTAGTTGGAGGAGGGCGTAATCCATTTTTTACCGAACGTATTAATGCGGCTGCCAGACTTTATAATGCTGGTAAGGTAAAGCATTTTATTTTAAGTGGTGATAATCAAACACCCTATTATAATGAGCCCATGGATATGCTGGATGCTATGCGGGCCAAAGGTATACCAAATCATGCCATTACACTTGATTATGCTGGACTGAGGACCTTAGATTCGGTCATTAGAAGTAAGAAAATCTTTGGGCAAAATAAAATATTAGTTATCACTCAGCAATTTCATGCCTATCGAGCGGTATTTATTGGTCAATATTATAAAATGGAAATGCATGCCTTTGCTGCTAATGATATATCCATTTATTCATCTATCAAAACAAAATTAAGAGAGTTTTTAGCGCGACCATTGGCTGTATTTGATTTATATGTACTTAATCGAGAACCAAAACATCTTGGAGATAGGATCCAAGTGCATATTGAAGATTGAAACGCTTTGGTTTTAATTTTGTCATTAAAGAAAAAGAAACTTATAACATATATATATAAATATATTTTAAAATAATTTATATTTGTAATATATTATATATAAATGCTCTTATGCAACACGTACTATTTAGCATACAAATTAGATATTGGTTAGTTACTTTACAGTTGGTAATCGTTACTGCTGGGTTGGCGCAGCCTTATACCATTACAGGCAAGGTTACCGATGCCACTACAGGCGATCCGGTACCATTTGCAAATGTTTATTTATTGGGCACTCAAACTGGTGCTACAACTGATTTTGATGGGCTTTATAAAATAGTTACGAGCCAGTTAGCAGACTCCCTGGTTGCCTCCTATATAGGATATAAATGGAGAGCAAAAAAGGTCCAAGAATTAAGTAATCAGCAAATTAACTTTCAACTTCAACCCGATGTGATGAATCTTGAAGAGATTGTCATAGTGGCGGGCGAAAATCCTGCATTTGAAATATTAAGAAAGTTACGGAAAAACAGTAAAATGAATGATAAACGAAGTTTAAGTGCGTATTCGTTTGAGAGTTATAATAAAACGGAGGTTGATATAGATAATATATCGGACCGTGTAAAAAAACGGAAATTCATGAAAAAAATATACCATGTTTTAGATAGCATGGAAAAGGTGGTAGGGGAAGATGGCAATCCCATTATCCCGGTATTTATTTCAGAGAGCTTGTCATCCTATTATTACCGGAAAAACCCTAGTTTAGTTAAGGAATATATTCACAAAAGCAATATTACAGGAGTTGGTTTGGAGGATGGTTCATTTGTATCCCAATTAATCGGGACAAGTTTTCGGGAAATTAATTTTTATCAGGAATGGATCGGTGTATTACGTAAAAAATTCATTTCGCCTATTTCAGATATAGGCCGAGTTTATTATAACTATGATTTAATGGATAGCATGGTGGTGGATGGGCATTTTTGTTACCGAATCGATTTTACACAAAAAAGTGAACAAGATTTGGCCTTTCAGGGTTCCATGTGGATCACAAAAAAGGAATATGCACTTAAGCAAATTGATGCAAGCCTTGGAAAGTCTGCCAACCTGAACTTTATAGATAAAATTAAAATTCAACAAAGCTTATTGCCCACTTCAGCAGGGCCATGGCTGGCCGATAAAACCAGAATATTAATTGATATTGGGGAATTATCAAAGTATGCAGCCGGTATGCTAGCCAAGTTTTATACGTCCAACAAAAATTTTGAGGTCAATGATCCGAAAGACCCGCGTTTTTATCAAGTTCCCGTAGAGGTGGATAAATTAGCCTATAAAAAGGACGATGAATTTTGGCAAGCAAATCGACATGAGAAACTCTCTGATACAGAGCTACATGTTTATGCTATGATTGATACGCTATCGAATATTCCAGTAGTAAAATCATATGTAGAGCTGGCAAAAATTGCTATAAATGGGCATAAACGTATCGGTAAAATTGATTTGGGACCTTATTTGCTCACCTATGCCGTAAATGAGGTAGAGGGAAGCCGTTTTCAATTAGGTCTTCGCACCAACGAGTACTTCAGTAAACACTTTGAGTTCAAAGGTTTTGCTGCTTATGGTACTAAAGATGAGCGTTTTAAGTATAATGCGGCGTTAAAGTGTATTTTATCTCGAAAGCGCTGGTCAACACTGAGTATAAGTAGAGGCTATGATATGGGGCAGGTCGGTATTATTGAAGATGAGTTGCAGGGCAGGGGAGGGATGTTTTACGCATCAACACGATTTGGTAGAATTATGGACCCCTATTATTCGGTAAAAAACAAGGCAAGCTTGTCTTCAGAGGTTCTAAAAGGAGTAACACAATCGGTCTATATCAAAAATGAGAGTTTCGAGCCACAATTTAATTTTCAATTTTATAATAATTTAGGTGAAGGAGACTCTACACTTACCCATTCTTATATCAATACTGAGATAGGGTTACAATTGCAGATTGCAACTGATGTAAATTATGTCATAAATGGGAATGATCGTATTCTCCTGTCGACCAATAAATGGCCCATCATTCGATTAGGTTATGCCATGGGGGTTGGCAATGTACTTGAAAGTGATTTTGACTATTATAAAATTAACTTTGCATTGGAAAAATACTTTACCGTCGGATTGCTTGGGCGATCCGATGTAAGATTATCTGGGGGTTATGTATTTTCCACCTTACCGTATCCTTTGCTGTACGTGCACTTAGGTAATGAGACCTTCTTTTATTCTACTGCCGCATATAATTTGATGAACCTTCGAGAGTTTACTAGCGATGCCTACGCAGCTTTACGCATTGAGCATCATTTTGAAGGATTTTTACTGAATCGCTTGCCAATCATTCGAAAGTTAAAGCTTCGTTTAGTAGGAGTTGCGAATATATTATATGGCCAACTACGAACTGAAAACAAAGAAATCATCCCTAATCTTGAATTAAATTCACTGGGAGAGCTGCCCTATATTGAATTAGGGTATGGTATTGAAAACATCTTTAAGATCATCCGTGTTGATGCTTATCATCGACTGACTTACCTAGACGGGCCCAATGTCACCAAATTTGGTGTAAAAGCCAATGTACAGTTTAGATTTTAACCCGCATTATTTACTGAAAAATGCGGATTTAAGTATAAAATGTCAATTTTTTGAACGTAATTTGCTAATTTTGTTCAAAAACTAATTATTCATTGACATTCCAAACTCCTTCACCGCATTAAATTTAGCTTTTTTCTCAAAACCTATCATTTTAACAGTGATATTCTTAGAAGGCGCTAATTGATTGAATTCTTCAAATATTTCTAATATATCAGGGTGTATACTTTTGGTTTTAGTAGCATCAATATTCACATTTGCACCATTTGGTATTAGATCAACTGTGCGATGTATACTAGCCTTATTTAAAAAACTTACATCTTCAGAAAGTTCAATATTTACGGGCTCTCCTTCTTTATATTTTTCAGGATCAAAGTGATAGGGTAACTTATAATTATTCCATAATATTTGAATAATGGCCACGGCCATGCCAAGCCCTATTCCTGTTAGTAAATCAGTAAATACAATCCCTACAATTGTCACTATGAAGGGAATATACTGTGCAGGTCCCTTGCGAAGCATCTCTTTAAATATAGCGGGTTTGGCAAGTTTATAACCTACAATAATTAAAATGCCTGCTAAACTTGATTTCGGGATAAGGTTTAATACATGTGGAATACTCAATACGCAAACCAATAATAATATACCATGTATAAAGGCGGAGGCCTTCGTTTTACCGCCAGATTGAATATTGGCTGAGCTTCTTACAATTACCTGTGTAATGGGTAACCCACCGATAAGCCCAGAAATCATATTACCTGCTCCTTGAGCGATTAACTCTCTATTGGTAGGCGTAGTTCTTTTTTGGGGGTCTAATTTATCTGTAGCTTCTACACAAAGTAGTGTTTCTAAGCTAGCAACAATAGCTATTTTGGCAGCAATAAAATATATTAAATAATTACTTAATTGACTAAAATCAGGTAAGGTAAACAGCCCAATAATTTCATCAAATGACGCTG
>JAUIFR010000128.1 GCA_030430325.1 Bacteroidia bacterium
ACCCAATTTCAGCAGGAGATGCTACAACGTGAATGCCACATTCCTTCATGACTTTCATTTTCGCTTCAGCAGTATCATTCGCTCCTCCTATTATTGCACCAGCATGGCCCATTCGCCTACCTGGAGGTGCCGTCTGACCTGCAATAAAGCCAACTACAGGCTTTGTTGCATGATCTTTTATCCATTTTGCTGCATCGGTTTCCATATTTCCACCAATTTCTCCTATCATAACAATGCCTTCTGTATCTGGATCGTTCATAAGTAATTTTACAGCATCTAATGTTGTTGTGCCAATAATGGGATCTCCACCAATGCCAATACAAGTTGATTGACCAAAACCAGCCTTGGTAATTTGATCAACAGCCTCATAAGTTAATGTACCTGATCGTGATACAATACCAATCGTACCAGGCCTATGAATAAAACCAGGCATAATGCCAACTTTGGCTTCATTCGGTGTAATAACCCCCGGACAATTAGGACCTATTAAGGTGATATTTTTATTTTTAATATATTGCTTAACACGGATCATATCTTTTACAGGTATACCTTCCGTAATAGTTATAATAGTCTGAATACCTGCCATGGCAGCCTCTAAAATGGCATCTGCTGCAAATGCAGGCGGTACAAAAATAATTGAAACATCTGCACCTGTTTGATTTACTGCTTCTTGAACGGTGTTGAACACAGGCTTATCAAGGTGTTCTATCCCACCTTTGCCAGGTGTAACCCCTCCTACTATATTGGTACCATACTCTATCATTTGTTTGGCATGAAATGTACCTTCTGACCCTGTAAAACCCTGAATTAATATTTTAGAACTTTTGTTAACTAATACGCTCATTATCAAATATTTAATACAATAAATCGATTATTAACGTAAAAATATCAAATATTTTAGATAAACCAATGCAAACACTTAGGTAATTTCTTGTAATACCCGTCTGCTCGCTTTAAATTTTGATTGGTAACGTTGTGCATGTTCCTTTTGCAGTGCCGGAGCAAATTGCTCAAAATAACGTTCTAAATTGGTTTGATGTTCAAGAAAATACTGTATAATAAATATATTTGGTTGATTAATTTTTGTAACAAAATTATAGTGATTTAGAAAGCACCCTGTTTGAAGTACAGCTGGAATATGCTTTTCGATCATCCATTCTTGCCATTCCAATGAACAAGCAGGATCTATCTCAACTTCAACTTGATAAATAATCATGCATTTTTAAATTTTAATAAACACCACTTATTTTTATCTTTCTGATCGATAAATATGAGCCCATGATTTTGAGCTTCATCTTCAAGTGCCTTTTGATCTTCCTTAAAAAATCCACTTAACAAAAGAATACCCTTTGGTTTAAGTAATTTCTTGTATACTTCAAAATGGTCCAGATGGATGTTTTTGGTAATATTGGAGCATATTAAATCAAATGGAGCCAAATCATTTTTAAAAAAATGAATGTCTTCTAACGAAACACTAATATTTGAAATTTGATTGAGTTTGGCGTTTTCAGTTGTGTTTTCAATACAATTTGGATCATTATCAATGGCATAACATGAATGAGCACCTAATTTTGAAGCTGCAATGGCCAAAATTCCTGTACCACAACCAATATCACAAACCTTACTGTTTTCTAAAGCAAGATGCTGCATAGCGCTTATCATCAGGCCAGTTGTTTCGTGATGCCCCGTACCAAATGACATTTTAGGATGGATGATGATTTCTAATGCATAACCTGTTGAGGGCTCATGAAATGGTGCTCGAATATAGCAAAACTGATCAATTGCAATAGGATTAAACTGGGACTCCCATATTTTATTCCAATTCTTACCCGTTATAAATTCAAAATCTGGGCACGATATTACTCCATGCTCACCATATTTATGGTTTAATTGGTCAATGAGCCTGTCCACATCAACTTGCTTCTGAACAAATCCAAAAATGTGCTCTTGTTGTTGTTCAAATGCTTCAAAGTCCCATTGCATTAATTCTGCAATAACAAAATCGCCCCATTCTAAAGGGCATATAAAATGGTATCTAAAGTAATCATTCATCTGGTACAACCAGCCATTGAGGCCCATTCAGTGATAAATATACTAAACTCAGCTTGTCTTTTTTGTTTAACAAATGCAATGGTGAAGTCTGCTTGTTCAATATTTTCTGTAACAAACCATATACCGGGCTGATCAGCCAATAATTGGTTTGTTTCTTCAAAGACCAATAAATCGGCAAATGATTCACTCTCTTCTTCATACACTAGATACATGGCTCGCTGAGCAGACTCCTCAATGTAAACTTGACCTGATAGGCTACAATAGTTGGGATTAACAGCCTGTAAATCAAGTATGTATATGATTAAAAAGAAAACTATAAATGACCTTAAAATAATCATGTTGCAAATATAATTAAATAGATTCAATTGAGATCAATTATTATACCAAATTGGTAGATTATTGTTAAATAGTGATACATCAGCTTGATTTTTTTTATCAAACAAAATACGTTAAATAATTTTTGATTGAAACTAGAAAATCTGTACCTTTGCGAAAAAGTATTACACATGAGTTCCGCAGAGAAAAATCGATATTCCCAACAAGAATTAAATGAGTTTGAGCAAATCATTCTTGAAAAACTTGAGAAAGCACAAAAGGAGCTTGCATATATTAAAGAGTCGCTCACAAGAAGCAACGAAAGTGGCACTGATAGCACTGTAGGAGGTACAAAATTATTAGAAGACAGTGCAGATACTTCTGAAAAAGAAAATTTAAATCAGCTTGCTGCCCGTCAGCAAAAATTTATACAGCAACTTCAGCATGCATTGGCACGGATTAAAAATGGAACGTATGGAATTTGTGTAGATACAGGAAAATTAATAGCTAAAGAAAGACTAAAGGTAGTTCCACATACCATGCACTCGATTGAGGCTAAGCTGAATAAAAAGTAAATATAAAAACAGCTATTTCTCCAATTGAACCCTGAACCCTATATTGAATCCCTTATTTTTTGTGCAAAAGAGCCTATAACTCCAGCTCAAATTCAGTATTGCCTAGAACAAGAGTTGAATAGATGGATTGATTTAGATGAAATTGAGAAATTTATCTATGCTTTACTGAAAAAGTATGATCAGGATCAATTTTCATTTCAAATCATTGAAGTAGCGCATGGTTATCAATTTAAGACCAAGCCAAAATATGCTTCGATACTGAAATCATTATTGCAAATTGAACAAAAGAAACTCTCAAAGGCTGCACTGGAAACATTGGCAATTATAGCTTATCGCCAACCTGTAACGAAGCTAGACATCGAAAAGATCCGTGGTGTTAATTCTGATTACAGTGTTCAAAAATTATTGGACAAAGAATTGATTGAGGTAGTAGGTCGCTCTGATAAAGTTGGGCAACCCCTGCTATATGGAACTTCTACTCAGTTTTTAACTTATTTTGGATTGTCCAGCATTGAAGAATTGCCAGATTTGCCTATTTTGGAAGTATAAAATGAATGATTTTAGCAAAATACAATCATTATCTTTCCTAATTACTACATTTTTAGCAGATTTTAGTACCTAAAAAAACAAACAGTTCTAATTTGGGGAAGCTTACAACTCAAGAGAATTAGATTTGCTAAAGCTTAAGGTAGACTAAATTATTGTGTGTTCGTATCTTAATTAATTAGCTAGTAACCTTGCTGCAAAAATTTCTCCTCCTCTAGAATTTAAATGGTCTTGATCAGAAAAGTACGCTGGATAAAACAGAAAAATTTCTTTGTAGTCTTCTACTCTTAAACCATTTGTAGTGAATATTTTATCAGCTCCATAACTTTTGCTTTTTAATACATCTACATATGAACTTGAGACCGGGAATTTTATGCCTATTAATTCAATTTCATTCAATTGACATAAATGAATGATTTCCAAAAGCGTATTTTCTAATTTTTTACTTTTGTTTTTTATGGGAAATTGTGATTTTATTCTTTTTTCTGCTTTTAGAGCTCTTTCATCCTCACTGTAATCGCACCATAGCTCCATTTTTAATGAGGTATTGTTTGGTTGATATATGTCTTTCAACTTGGCCTTTAAGTAAGATTTAAAGAGAGCTGTAACTTTTGGTTGAAAAATTGGTAGATAGTAATTTAAATATTTGCCTTTTATGTATGTATAATAATTTTCATATTCAAATGGTAAAGAGTAGATTGAGCTCTTATCAAAATTATTAACTTTCTCTCTGTAAGGGCTTAAAGTATAGTCATCAACTGTAATGAATACGGTGTCTATATTAAACCCATTTGCCAATAAGTACAATATTTTCCTTTTCATGTCAAAATATGAGTCACTCTTTGCTGAAAAGTTAAATACGTTATATTTTTCTGAAAGAGTACCAATTGGTATTCCATGAGAATCCGAAAATATAAAAGTCTTAAAATTTTTGTCTGGATATTTTTTATACCCTTCGTAATAATTGATTCTTGAAAAGAAGAATAAAACAGTATTAAATAACAAAAAAATAAAGAAAATTTTAGCTGTTTTATACAAAAATGTTTTCATCAATCGATCTTTCAAAATTGGAAATATATAAACTCAATGGTGTCATCAGAATTTCCATAAAAATAAATACATAGTATAATTATGAAGTAACATAGCCAGCGTAAAGGTTGAATTTTTATTGATCTAATATTTTCCAAAGCAAATTGTTGATGTCTTCCAAGCCATTCAACTATAACAAAAAATCCTATTATTATCAGAGTAACTAAAGCCCTTCGTAAATTGTTAATCTCAGGAATTTCAAAAAGAGTTTTTGTGAAAATTCCCGAAATGTAACTGAAAGCGTGACTGATGTTTTCAGCCCTAAAGAATATCCAAGCTAAAACAGTTAAGCAAAAAGTTAAAATCATTAGCAATAATTCTTTTAAAGTTGGAAAAAATCTTCCTTGTGCTACTATTTCTATATTACTTCTATTTTTATTGGTGAGCAAGAGTGGCAAAAAGTAAATAGCATTTAATGCTCCCCAAACAATAAATGTCCAATTTGCACCATGCCAAAAACCGCTAACTATGAAAACAATAAGTGTGTTTCTAACTTTTACCCAAGTTCTGCCACGGCTACCACCTAAAGGAATATATAGATAATCTCTAAACCAAGTGGAAAGAGATATATGCCAACGTCTCCAAAATTCCGCAATATCTCTTGAAAAATATGGAAAATTAAAGTTTTGCCTTAAGTCAAAGCCGAAGAGTCTAGAGGTACCTATCGCAATATCTGAGTAACCTGAAAAGTCACCATAAATCTGAAAAGCAAAGAATAAAGCTCCTAAAATAAGAGCACTTCCATTCTTATCTGCTGAGTTATTAAAAATCTGATTTACGTAATCTGCAGAATTGTCTGCAATCACAATTTTCTTAAATAACCCCCAAAGTATTTGTCGCATTCCATCAGCCGCTTTTGAATAATAAAAAGTCCGCTTTTTATAAAACTGAGGAAGTAAATGTTTGGCCCTTTCAATCGGACCCGCAACTAATTGTGGAAAGAAACTAACAAATGCTAAGAATGCAATGAAATCTTTTGTAGGCGTAAGTTTTCGTTTGTAAACGTCAATAGTGTAACTTAAGGTTTGGAAAGTATAGAAGCTTATTCCAACTGGAAGAATAATATTCAAGGAATTGGTCTTTATTTCAGCGCCAAAGAATGAAAAAGCAGTTATAAAGTTATCCTGGAAGAAATTATAGTATTTGAAAAATCCTAAAAATCCAAGATTAACAAAAATACTTGTCCATAATAAAGCTTTTCTTTTAAAATTATTTTCCTCATTATTCAATTTGACTCCCACTGTGTAGTCAACTATTGTACTGAAAAATATCAGTGATAGAAACCTCCAGTCCCACCAACCATAAAATAAGTAACTCGCAGCAACAATCAGAAAATTCTGCAGTTTCAAGTTTTTATTTGTCACAAACCAATAGAGTAAAAAAACTAACGGTAGGAAGATCGCAAAGTCAATGGAGTTAAAAAGCATTCTTCATGTCTATCCTTTAGATTTTATTAAATTTTAGCATGTCGTTTCTTTTAGATTGACGCACACGGAGGTGAGTTTTTAATACCCTTTTATACAATGTTCTAATACATTATTTATTAATGTTGTTTTTTTATCAAATGCATTAATCGAGTTGGGATTTTAGAAATTATTCTTTGTTTGATGTTTTTTGAATTATGCACTGCCTCTTTTTTTATCGCTTCTATATCAATATTTGGTGATGCTATGCTTTTGTATGTTGGACTATATTTTGTGGTTATTTCATGATACCAGAGGTTGCCATAAATTTGCGTTCTCTGATAGTCTAAATGGTTATAGTCCAGTTTTACCGCATGCAAAGATTCGTCAGAGGGCGAAAATAAAACAATACAGTTATTCTTGTTGGTTTTAATTACACTATCACACCAGTCCCATGGAACCCAGCATCTGTCCACATCCTTATTGTTTTTCCAAAAATCATAGATGTATGATTTTTCTGGTTTGAATTTACATAAGTATGTATGGATATCAATATTTTCAGCATCTTGATCCGTATTAATATTCAACATGTATGTGGCTGCCTTTTTTCTAATATCTGGATGTGGACTTATTTCATATCTTTGTAAATATTTTTGAATAGCAGTCTCAATGTAGTTGTCTTTAGTGATGTTGAATTTTTTTTCTAATGTAGATTTAAATTCTGACGAATTCAAAAATTGTATAATTCGATCTAATATTGGAGTTTGATATTCTTTTAGTCTAAATGCCATCCCAAAACCTTCAAGTAAATCTTTGTCAACATTCCAATTATTAGAATTAATTGCTTTGATATACTCATCAATGTTAATGGAGCAACCTGGAAAAGGTTGGGGTTTATAATTTTGACTAAGCAAATCATCAATAAGGTCTTCAGTAGTTGAAAAGTTAGGCCTTTTTAATTCTTTTGCCGCTATTATTTCTTTGAAATGTTCATTAGACAAAAAATTATCAATTAATATATGCTCAAATGGCTCTTTTGAAAATGAAGCTGTTTCAATTTTTTCTATTAAATAGCCAAACTCCTCACTTAAATCTGTAGTCATATTGTATCGTTTAATCCTTTTTATATGTTACACACCCAAATATAAGAATTATTTTCAATTGTAGCTGCAAATTTCGTGCCGTAAATAATACTTCCTTGAACAGGCTAAAAGGCGTTGATAACTCTTTTTTTCAATAAAATCAGTAAAAATGAATTACCTCGGGGCAAGCCGCGAGGTATCATATATTGATAATTGTCCCGTGTATGTTTATTTATCTCAAAATGAGCTTTTGGTTGGCAAAGTAACAGCGAAGATTACGCTAAATTCACTTCTAGTGGGTAAATGGAATTTTAAATGAATTTTGCTAATTTCACTGAAAACAAATTATATATTCAACAAAATTAGCAAATTATATTGAAATACAAAGAGTTTATTTAGCTGCTAAAGCTTCAGCACCAGCAACAATCTCCAATATTTCAGTCGTAATGGCTGCTTGACGAGTACGGTTATAACTTAATCTAAGTTCTTTTAAGAGTTCACCAGCATTCTCAGTAGCTTTATCCATAGCCGTCATACGCGCTCCATGTTCTGCAGCATTAGATTCGGCCAATGCCTTATAAAATTGTAATTTAAGCGATTTGGGGATCAATTCTTCCACCACAAAATCCTTACTAGGTTCGTAAATATAGTTTAAATCAACACTTACTTCCTCTTGCTGCTCCACCTCTATTGGTAAAAACTGCTCCGTACGAATAATTTGTGTTGCAATGTTCTTAAACTCATTATAAACCAAATAAACCTTATCAAGGTAACCTTCCTCAAATTGATTCATCACATATTCTGCGGCCACTTTGGCTTGATCAAAGTTCAGTTTAGCAAATAATTCGGCATAATCAGTACGTACCGTCCACTCACTCTTTGCAAAAGCATCCAATGCTTTTTTACCAATAGGCATGATCTCAGTATCCGTTAATTGAGCAAACTCATCAGACTTGAGGAGTCGATTTGCTGCTTTAACCACATTACCATTAAATGCCCCACAAAGCCCCCTATCAGATGTAATAACAACCACCATAGCTCGCTTCACTTGGCGTTCCTTGGCGAAGACAGAACTATTTTCTCTGTCACCACCGGACACATTTTGTAATATTTCATGAAGCTTATGCGCATAGGGGCGCATCTGAATGATACGATCCTGTGCTTTTTTTAGCTTGGCTGCAGCCACCATTTTCATGGCTTTGGTAATCTGTTGTGTGGAAATTACCGACTGTATCCTATTTTTTACTTCCTTTAAATTTGGCATAGTAACTTAATTCTTCATTAAGAATTGTAACGTCCTGCAATATCCAAGGCCACTTTTTTAAGTGTATCAGTAACCTCATCCGTTAATTTTCCTGCTCTAAGTGAATCCAAAATGCCTTCATGTTGAGCCGTGAGCAACGTTAAGAATTCACTTTCAAACTCTTTTACTTTATTTACAGGAACTTTATCAATAAAACCTTTTGTTGATGCAAAAATGATAGCTACTTGCTGCTCAACTGGTACTGGAGCATACTGGGCTTGCTTCAATACTTCCAAGTTTCTCCTGCCTCGATCAATTGCTAGTTGAGTAGCTGCATCAAGATCAGATCCAAACTTTGCAAATGCTTCTAGTTCACGGAACTGTGCTTGATCCAATTTAAGTGTACCGGCCACTTTCTTCATCGATTTAATTTGAGCAGAACCTCCTACTCTTGAAACAGAAATACCCACATTAATGGCAGGTCGTACACCTGAATTAAATAAATTGGTCTCTAAGAAAATCTGACCATCCGTAATTGAGATCACATTGGTCGGGATATATGCTGATACATCACCTGCTTGTGTTTCAATAATTGGTAGGGCAGTCAATGATCCACCTCCTTTTACTTTATCCTTTAATGATTCAGGTAAATCATTCATGTTTTTTGCAATATCATCATTATTAATGATCTTCGCGGCACGCTCTAATAACCTTGAGTGTAAATAAAATACATCGCCAGGATAGGCCTCACGCCCTGGAGGACGACGAAGTAATAATGATACTTCACGATAAGCTACAGCTTGTTTAGATAAATCATCATAAACAACAAGTGCTGGCCTACCTGTGTCTCTAAAGAACTCACCAATTGTAGCTCCTGTGAACGGCGCAAAAAACTGCATTGGAGCAGGATCAGAAGCGCTTGCTGATACCACAGTAGTATAATCCATTGCCCCACCTTTTTCTAAGGCCGCTACAACACCTGCCACAGTAGATGCTTTTTGACCTACAGCTACATATATGCAGTAAACTGGTTCGCCTTTTTCAAAAAACTCTCTTTGGTTGATAATTGTATCGATCGCAACAGCTGTTTTACCCGTTTGTCGATCACCAATGATCAATTCACGTTGTCCTCGGCCAATTGGAATCATGGAGTCAATGGCCTTAATACCTGTTTGAAGCGGCTCATTTACAGGTTGACGGTATATCACACCAGGAGCTTTTCGCTCTAATGGCATGCTAAATAAATCACCCGCTACAGGACCTTTCCCATCAATGGGCTCACCTAGCGTATTAACTACTCTACCCACTAGGCCATCTCCAACTTTAATTGAGGCAATTTCACCAGTACGCTTTACCGTGTCTCCCTCATGAATACCTTTATAATCACCAAGCAATACAGCTCCTACATTATCCTCTTCGAGGTTAAGTACCATCGCTTGCAAGCCGTTTTCAAATACCAATAATTCTCCTGCTTGAGCTTGATTTAAACCGTAAATTCTTGCTACCCCATCCCCTACTTGTAATACGGTTCCTATTTCTTCCAGCTCAGCTTCAGTTTTAAAATTAGATAACTGTTCGCGTAAGATTGCCGAAACTTCATCAGGTCTTATTTCTACAACTGTTGACATATCTTTATTTTAATCTGTTTTAAATTTTCTTTTGATATAAATTTTTGGTAAGTTCATAATTGAGACGACTCAACTGACTGCTAATACTAGCATCCATTTGTCGATCCCCAACATTTAAAATAAACCCTCCAATAAGTTCTTCTTTAACTTCTTCTGTTAACGCTACTTTGCGTCCAGAGAAATGTGCCACAATTTCTTTAAACTTGGCTCTCATTTGATCATCCAGCGCATAAGTGGTAGTAACTTTTGCCTCTTGTATCTTCATTATTTTATTGTACTGAATGTGCATAGCCTCTGCGATGGACGGTAGTATATTTTCGCGATGCTTTTTTGTGATAATTTCAAAAAAAGCAGAGGTTAATTTTTGTACCTTATCGCTAAATACGGTCTTAATAATCCTTAATTTTTTATCACTTACAATAATGGGATTATTGAGCATATTCACAAAATCACGATTTTGCTTACAAATGGTACGGAGTAACTGCATGTCCTCATGTACTTCATCAAGCTTGCCTTGCTCATTGGCAAGATCAATGAGTGATTTAGCATATCGATGGGCGACTTGGTGTATGGGCATAAGTTCTACGTTCTAGTTTAAATGAATATCATCTACTAAGCTTTTCACAAGCCCTTTTTGCTCATCTGATTGATTCAGTTTTTCGCGAAGAAGCTTTTCAGCTATTTCTAGGGCCAATTGTGCAACCTGACTTTTAACCTCTGCAAGTGCTGCATTTTTTTGGTTATCA
>JAUIFR010000129.1 GCA_030430325.1 Bacteroidia bacterium
TGATATAATGTATATTCATAGTCTAGTTTTAATCTCGTTATGAACAATAATATTAATTATTGTAAATCAGTAATTTATTTGATATTTGCATCTAAAATTGTGTGAAATTAAACAAAAGTTAGTTCGTTAAAATTAAATTATATGTAGTTATAGTCTAACATTTGAATCATGACTTAAAACAAAAATTTATTAAAAAATCTCATTAAATCGTACCATTTTTATAGTAATTAAGCGCTTCCTAATTTTAAAAAAAAACAATTTTTTATTGTAATTATTTGATGTAACAAATTGATAGGATTATTAAAATTTGAATAAAAACACATAATATTGTAAAGCAACGAATCGTTCGATTAAATATTGATCATACATAATTGTAGTTAGAAATATGAAAATGCCATTGTTCCGTTATTTAATATTGATGCTTATGCTTATAAGTCATTTTACCATTGCCAAGAACAACAAAATAAAACTAAATGGAATTCAACTTAATATTCCTGCTACATTTGATATATTAACTGATGATGAAATTATTAAAAAACATTTATCCATGCATAAGCCGCTAGGCTATTACTCCAATGAAACCCGAAAAGTAGATGTAAGCATTAGCGAAGCTCAATCAAAATGGGTAGAAAAAGATATTGAATTGATGCATTCCTTTTTAGTTGCAACCATTCAAAATTTATACGATGAAGTTGAGATGATTCAAGACACTATTATGCTAATAAATAATCGCAAGTTTGTAGTACTTGAGTTTATAGGTAGATTGCGATTTGATCAAAATGCTATTGTTAACAAAAGCGGCCTCAGTAGATATTATAAAATTGCCTATGCAATCAAAAAAAATAAAACGTTTGTCGTTAACTTTAATTGCCCAGCACGTGATATTTCTAATTGGCAAAATACGGCAACCGAAATTATAGAAAGTATTGAGATAAAATAAATTGAATACAAATAGTGATAAATACCTCATGGAACTTGCCCTTAGAGAGGCTCAAGTTGCTCTGGAGCAAGATGAAGTGCCCGTAGGTGCGATTATAACTTGTGAAAATAAAATTATTGCCAAGGCCCATAATCAAACCGAACAATTAATGGACTGCACCGCACACGCAGAAATGATCGCCTTGTCCAGCGCATTTAACCTCTTTGGAAGTAAGTACCTTCCTGATGCCACCCTTTATGTGAGTTTAGAACCCTGCTGTATGTGCGCAGGAGCACTTTTTTGGTCACAAATCAAGCGAGTGGTTATTGCGGCCAAAGATCCAACGAGAGGTTTTAGTAAATTCAAGCCCAATATGCTGCATCCCAAAACAGAAGTTAGTTTTGGTTTGTGCCAATCACAAAGCGAATACCTTCTTCAGACTTTTTTTGATAAGATTAGGAGTAAATAATGTTTTATTACTAAATTTTTCTGTTATATATGAATTGACAATTCCCAGCGTAATTCAAAAGAAATTAGTATATTTGGTTTCAAATATGTTTAACCCTTTAATTTAAACTTTTATGGCATTTGAATTACCAGCATTACCTTTTGCATATGATGCATTAGAGCCGCATTTTGACGAGCGAACGATGCAAATCCACCATACAAAACATCATCAAGGATATGTGACAAAGTTGAACGCTGCTATTGAAAATACACCTTTGGCCAATCTTTCGATTGAGGACATACTTGGAAATATTAATAGGCACTCTGCAGCGGTACGCAATAATGGAGGTGGACATTATAATCACTCCTTATTTTGGAGTATATTATCGCCTTCAAGCTCAAAGCCTGAAGGCAACTTAGCGCAAGCTATAACCGATCAATTTGGATCATTGGAAGCATTAAATAAAAAATTTTCTGAGGCTGCAGCCACAAGATTTGGGTCAGGATGGGCCTGGCTTATCGTAAATGCAGAAGGCAAATTACAAGTTTGCTCCTCTCCTAATCAAGATAACCCCTTAATGGATATAGCCGAAGTAAGAGGCTTGCCCATATTAGGACTAGATGTTTGGGAACATGCCTACTATCTAAATTACCAAAACAGGCGCCCAGATTATATTTCTGCATTTTGGAACATAATAAATTGGGCTGAAGTAGGTAATCGGTTTGAAAAAGCAAAAAAAGGTAATTTAGTCATGGGCTAATCGAATTTTACTTTATGCAATTTGCATCGATTCCAAATACAAATAATTTTCAAACAAAGTTGTGCCAAGCTGTTTCAAATAACACCTTGGCACATGCTTTACTCATTGCAAGTAATCCTGGTGGCAGCGCACTACCACTTGCATTAGCATTAGCTAGCTATCTGCATTGCGAAAACCGCTCAGAACAAGATAGTTGTGGGCAATGCTCTTCCTGTCAAAAAATGCAAAAGGGCATTCATCCCGATGTTGCATATACCTTTCCGATTAGTAGTACTGATCAAATTAAAGGTAAAGATGTTATTTGTCATAACTTTTTGGGCGAATGGCGAAATTTTATTCAACAATCACCTTTTGGAGAGTCAACCCACTGGGCTGTGCATTATGGTGGCGATAAAAAACAGCTGAATATTCCTCGAGAAGAGAGTCGACAAATCATTAAAAATTTGAGTTTAAAATCTTTTGAAGGTAAGTTTAAAGTTTTGATCATTTGGCTCCCAGAATTCCTGCATCAAAGTGCAGGAAATGCACTATTAAAGATTATAGAAGAGCCCCCAAGTGGTACTTTTATATTACTTGCCAGCCATAATTATCAAGCGATCTTGACCACAATTTTATCAAGGCTACAGCAATTTCATGTACCATTAGTTACACATGAAGAATTGTCCAATTATCTCGCCCTCAATTATCCAACTTATTCGAAAGATAAAGTTGCTACAGCCACTTCGTTAGGGGCGCCAAATATTCAAAAGGCCATTTTAGCACTTGATAAGTCTGAAACGAATCAAACTGTACCGTTTTGCCAGCAATGGCTTAGGTTATGTTATGTAAAAAAAATGGATCAGTTAGTTACTTTGGCCGATCAATTTCACAAGTGTAGTAAAATGGTGCAAAAGCAACACCTTACATACTTGTTATTTATGATTCGAAATGCATTGATCACACCTTATATTAAGATGCAGTTTGCCAGTGAGGAAGAAACAACTTTTATTCAAAATTTCAGTAAAAACATTGATGCCTATCAAATTGATTGTGCAGCAAACCTAATAAACTCACATTATTATCAATTGGAGCGAAATGCCCATGCCAAAATATTATTTTTAAACCTGAGCATAGCCATAGCTGAGATGTTTCGCACTACATGAACAACCCCATCAAAATAGGTACGCGCAATAGCCCATTGGCACTTTGGCAAGCAAATTTTATTGCCCAAAAACTTGAACAAAATGGTCTTAAAACAGAGCTTGTGCCCATCACTTCCACCGGTGATAAAATACTCCATAAAAGTTTAGCAAAAATTGGAAGCAAGGGCGTATTTACACAAGATCTTGAAGCTATGTTGGATAAGGGTGAAATTCATATTGCTGTACACAGCGCCAAGGATATACCGACCCAGACCAATCAATATCAAATTATTGCATTTACACATCGGGAAATGGTACAAGATGTCATATTAAGCCATGACCCAAATGCCCTACAGCGTGAATCCGTAAAAATTGGCACCTCAGCTACTCGGCGTATTGGTTTTGTAAAACATTATTTTCCAAATGCCAGGCAAGTTGAAGTAAGAGGTAACCTGCAAACAAGACTTAAAAAATTAGAAGATCAACACTGTGATGCTTTGATATTAGCCTTTGCAGGTGTCAAAAGAATCGAAAAGGAGTCCTTCATTATTAAACATTTACCCATTGATACCTTCGTGCCTCCAGCTGGGCAAGGCAGTATTGGTATACAGGCACATATACACTTACCAAGTGAATTGACTATGGCGATTCGAAGCCATATAAATGATCCAATAAGTGAAACTTGTATTACGCTTGAACGGGCATTACTAAGTGAACTTGGAGGAGGTTGCAGTATACCGATTTTTGCACATGCTATGGTTCTAAATGAACGTCAACAGATTAAATTTACAGCAGGCATTATAAGCCTCGATGGGCAAGAAATGATCAAAAATGAAGTTCAAGGTCCCCTATCAGCCACACATCAAATACTTCATCAAATGGTCGAAGAATTAGAACAAAATGGTGTTCTTCAATTGCTAACCAAAGTTAAAAATCAATTATAATTTTGAATATATTTTGCTAATTTCATGCAAATATTTATTAGTATTAAAATGCAATTAACCTAAATATTAATATTCAAATGAAAATAGAGCCCATGCTCTCCTAAATCATTTATTGAATATTCGAACTGATAAACGACATCATAAAATGATACAATATCAAATCCAATACCCGTACCAGAAATAAATCGATTCACCAAAAAATTATTGCCCAACTGGTCTAAATTACTCAAATTGTTCCAGCTATATGCAGCATCAGCATAGGTCTTAAGGTAGATGGCTAGTGGTATCTTCCTGAATTGTTCGAAGGGAAACCAATTTACATTAATGACCTTTTTGAAAAGTCTTTTTTTGATCACATTTTTGCTAAGCGCATATTGCTGACCTTCTACGATATACAATTCATAACCTCTGACAATCCGGTCATTATAACCTAATGCATTGAGGTGAGTATAGGGCAGTTTTGAGCCAAAACTCGCATATCCTCCTAAAAAATTTGAAACATAAAATCCTCGGCCTAACTTTAAATAATTAACCCCTTCCAAATAAAACTCCGTCTGCTCAACATCAGCAAACAAGCCCAAACCAAATTTTCTAAATTTGAAATCAATTAAAAACCCTGTGAGGGGATAACCAACATTATCCCTCATATCTCTTCTAAATAAATATTCGAATAGGAAATAATTTTGTATTAACTTATCATTAATGAAGTAAGCACCATTCAAAGTTCTAATGGTATCGTTAATAAGCTGTTCTCTAAATCCTACATTAAAAATATGTGTATTATAAAACGACTCACGCATAGAATATGACACATTTGCTTTAATACGTTGACTCATTATTTCTTCACGATAATTTCCTACAAATTGCTGTTTATGGCTTTCTGTTTTAAAGGCTATATTTCTGTTATTGGCATAGCCTACATCAAAACTTAATCCTTTGGTTTGTGCACGGTTAATGTAGGGGACACTATATCCAAGCTCCAAATTATGTGTGTAACCTAATTGAGCTGTTACTTTAAGCGTTTCGTTGCGGCCGCGCATATTATATTGATGAAAACGCATACCATAAATAAGGCGATTTAGATTTCTATTTTGATTAAACCACCACTCATTAAAATCACGATCAGCTAGCTCCACAATTGGTATTGGGAAGGTATACCAGCGTTCTGAGACACGTACAACAATATCAAAAACCCCTGTTTCAATTTCAAGAGGAGTAATCGATACCTCTATGAAAAGTTGTGTATTATAAATTTTGTTTTGATCCTTTTCGATGATTTCCGAAAGGCTAGCTCTTTTATATTGTTCCCCCTCGGTTAAAAGCATTTCCCTGCTTATAATTTTACTCTTAGTACGCTTGTTTCCAAGTATAAAAATTCGGTCAATTTTTACCCAATATGAGCCCACTGAGTCCTGAAGCTCGGCAGAATTAATGTTTGATTGTGTAAATGCTGGTATTAAAGTGAACTTAATTAATACCAAAAATAGTAAGCCCCTTTTGCGCATATTAACAAGTATACAACTTTAATACCAAGTTTGATTAAAATGATGCTTAGTTGGCATAGAGTTTTCTGAATTCTTCAATTCCACCAGGTTCGCCCAAAATAATTAACACATCTTCAGGGCCCACAACCGTATCTGGGCTGGGGTTAAACAAAAATCCTTTTTTGTCATCTTTATAGCCCACTACGGTTATGCCTGTTTTTTTCCGAATATCAAGTTCGCGAATCGTTTTAAATTTAAACTCCTCTTTTAGCTCTTGAAACTTCACTTCTTCTAAACTCAATTGGTCCTTAGTTAGCCCATGCAATACATCCAAAAACTCGATTACGTCAGGTTTGGTCACCAATTGAGCCATGTGCAGTCCCCCCAGTGTATCGGGCCGAACAATTCTATGTGCGCCTGCAATTCTTAGTTTTTTTTCCGAATTTTCCTCTGACGCCCTTGCAATAATAGTAATATTAGGATTTAATTCTCTGGCTGTAAGAACTATATACACATTATCTGTGTCTTTTGGCAATGTAGTTATGATAAATGAAGCCTGCTCAATACCCGCTTGTATGAGTGTATCTTCCACCGTCGCATCACCACATACAAAATGAAACTTGCCTTCAGACTGCTGCATAGCATCTAATTTTGCTTTTTCTTTTTCGACCAAAACAAAGGTTTTCTTCCATTTTGTCAGTTCATCACAGGCCTTCATACCATTACGACCATACCCACATACAATCACATGCTCCTTCAGTTTTTTTACTTCACGTCCACTCATATAATTTTGATATAATTTACGAAATTCTCCTTCAAAAAAGTATGAAGTGAATACTGAAACAAAATAGGCAAATATACCTAAATTTAAAATGATATAAACTATGGTAAAAACTCTACCACCATCAGAAAGGGGTCTAATCTCATGAAATCCAACTGTAGAAAGTGTAATGATAGACATGTAAATGGCCTCTAGAAGAGTATACTGCTCCAACAGCATAAAACCAACCAGTCCAATAGATATACTACCTACAAAAAGTAATCCAGCCCATGTTATTTTTCGTACGCTTTTGGCATGATGGCGCACAAAGCCAAATAGATCCATTGTTTGAGTTTGTGGTAAAAATAAGAAAGATTATGAAATTAAGTGGCGGATTATCTATAATTTTTATTGAAAGTTGGTATTGGTAATTATGCGCTTTTATTATCTTAGTGAAAAGTTAAAACAAACTTATTTTTAATATAAAAAATTAAACTGTATAAGGTTGAAAACAATCGAAATTATTCATCCGAACTCATTTAACCGTGATCATCATTGGTACCCTAAATCTTTGAATGCAACTATTCATCCGATGGTTGGATTTTTCTTAAATTTAGATAAGCAACGCATTATAAATCGATATTGCCACTTACACCCCATGGTTAATAGGGTAAAATTAATGGAAATTTTATCGTATGAATGCAAACATTACTTATGGAGTGGTGCAGATTTAATTAATTCTACCTCCGCTGAAGGAGAGCGAAAAATGGTTATTATAGAGAATAATTCCTGTCCATCAGGTCAAAAGTCCATGCCATTGATGGACGAATATAAAGAAGATGGCGCTTACCGGCTGTTAATTGAGCGTACATTTAAGCCTTATTTATTAAAGGGTAAAACCAAAATAGAAGGAAAATTGGGTGTATTGTATGACAAAAATTATATGGAAACTTCAGGCTATGCAGCAGTAATTGCCGATGTATTTAAGGAGGATGTTCTTTTAATTCCATATTTTAATAATGAAAGTAATGA
This sequence comes from Bacteroidia bacterium, assembly GCA_030430325.1. Lineage (GTDB taxonomy): Bacteria > Bacteroidota > Bacteroidia > Cytophagales > Cyclobacteriaceae > JAUIFR01. The sequence continues at coordinate 7,469 of JAUIFR010000129.1, forward strand.
GCATATTAAGGTAGAATCTGGCGTGTTCCAAGTAGCCATAGATGATGAATGGATACCACTTCGGGGTCTATTTCGATATACCACTCAAAAACCCTGGAATAGGATTCCACTGCATACGCGCACGAAAATAGTAAATCCCATTATAGCTTGTCTTGCAGGTGGGCGTAACAAACTAATTGCCTCTAAAGCTTATGATATCTATAATACAGAACTAGAAGAATTTGGTATGAAAATTAATGTACCCGATACCATTTGGGATGTTAGTAAAAACCAAGTACCATTATGGGTTAAAAAATTAGGCGGTCAGGCAGTCATAAAAGTACCTTATAGTAATGCTGGTCAAGGCGTATATACGATAATCAATGAAAAAGAATTAGATCAGTTTATGGAATTAGATATGGGCTATGATCAGCTGATTGTGCAAAGCCTCATTGGAAACTATGAATGGAGCTCGATTGGTAATAAAGGGAAATTTTATCATGTTGGAATGATCCCTAACAAAAATGGTGAAACCTATGTGTCAGATCTAAGAATGATGGTAAGCAGCACAAATGAGGGCATAAAACCACTATGTATGTATGCCCGGAAAGCTGCCAAGCCGCTTGTTGACAAAATACAAGATGGTTCTGATTCTTGGGATATGTTGGGCACGAATCTTTCCATTAAACTTGCTGAAAACCAATGGGATTCTGATGCCAGCCGGTTAATATTAATGGACCGCAGAGACTTTAATAAGCTGGGGTTTGGCCTAGACGACCTCATTGAGGCCTATATTCAAACTGTAATATCTACCATTGCCATTGATAAGATGTGCCAAAATTTATATAATAGTAAAGGTAAATTCAGAACCAAGCTATTTAAATCACTCAATAGTGACCCAGTCCTTTTAGATGAAATAACACTATAATTATTATGTTAAATTATTCGAGCATAGATGATATCGATGTTGATGCATTGGAAACAAATTCGATCCATAAATTTTGGTTAAATCTAATTACCAATGGTTTAGGTGATAAAATTAAAATCCCAATCATCATTGCAGTGGGGAAAAAACGGAGCCCAATAATTGGCTTGACGGCAGCGGTTCATGGAAATGAGCTAAATGGCATATCAGTTATTCAACGATTAATGCATCAAATTGATCCTTCTGAATTAAATGGCACCATCATCAGTATTCCGGTAGTAAATATTCCGTCCTATCTAAATGGCGTGAGGTTGTTTAAGGAGGGTTATGATCTGAATCGCATTATGCCAGGCAAACAAAATGGCGATGTGGCCGATGTATATGCGTTTCGCTTTGTTAATAAAGTGATAAAAAAACTAGATTATTTGTTGGATTTACACACGGCCAGTTTTGGAAGGATAAACTCATTTTATATAAGAAGTGATATGAGTAATCCAAAAACGAGGCAGCTGGCCCTTTTGCAAAATGCAGATATTATTGTCCATAACCCTCCATCAGATGGAACGCTCCGAGGAGCAGCTGAGGAGTTAAAAATTCCAGCCATTACAATCGAAGTTGGAAACCCCAGTGGTTTTCAGAAGAAAATCATAAAAAGCGGCCTGGAAGGTATTCATAACGTACTTTCATACCTTCATTTTATCCCCGACCAGGTTGAGCCCTCCAATAAGAATACAGTCGTATGCTCAAAATCCTATTGGATATATACTGATCTTGGTGGGTTATTAACAGTACATTGTGAACTACGTCAACATTTAAAAGAAGGTGAACACATCGCTACTTTACGAAATATTTTTGGAGACGTTATCAAAGAGTTTTATGCGCCACAAGATGGCATTGTTATTGGTAAAAGTATTAATCCAGTCAATCAATCTGGTGGAAGAATTTTACACTTGGGAATTATAGAATGAAATTTTTATTTTCTATTTCTATTTTATAATTATTAATTACACATATTTTTTGAATAAACTTGACAAAAAAAATAAATAAAATGGTATTTTACTTTCATAATATATTATCAATTAATTATATGTAAACTGTTAAGCTAAATAATTTGTATATTTTTCAATAGTTATTATGTGTAATTATTTATTATATTTTATCAGTAAACCATGTGCAACTTTGACTAAGTAATTCAGACCATATCAGATCCAATAAAAATTGTACTCAATAATCAAATTTCGTACAATTTTTACTCCATTTGGATCCGTGTAACATGGTTAAATACCTGAACAATTTACCAACTAATATTATACGTACAAGAATTCCCCCCATTTAATCGGGTTTCCTTTTCAGGGTCAAGATTGACAAATTGGCTTCTAGAATCATTCGGCTTAAATTTTCTAACAATTTGTGTGATAATACCTTCATCAAATTTACTAGGATATGGGTTATCACAGACCATTACTGCCTTTCTTTGTTCTTCATCGTAACTTTTTAGGTGATAATGCCCAATTCCGTCAAGCATCTTCCCGTTGGCTCCATCATACATAACATTTCCGTCAATACGATGATTCATATGATAGGCAATATCAATTGACCGTAGTCCTTCCTCTAGGCTATTGATCGGTGGGAATTTGGCATGATCAATAATGGCCTTTCCAATTAAAAATAAATTCATCTCGCCTAACACCTCTGAAACTTGCTTAAAAGCATTTAGCCAGTCTTGTTGGTTAAACCATTCTTGCGATCCAACATGAATACCATTGTTATTCAATATCTTGAGTCGGACATCTTTACCAAGTTCCATTGAATTTACGATTGAAAAAACTGTTTGTTGATTAACTTCAACCTCATTGTTTAGTGCAATAAACTGAGCCATAATTCATTAAATTCGTTTTATACCAACATGATTTTAAAATGATCATTGATCCATTTTATTTTTGCAAAATGCCATTTTATTAATCAGTATGAAATATAAATTTTCTGGAATCAGTACGAATGTAAGCTCTAGGAAAGAGTAAAAAAACCCCATTAAAAGCTAATGGGGTAATTATTTTGTTTATAATATGTTAGTTAGTAACGCTAGAAAATAAATGTTTTTTGATGAAGGTCTCACACTCATTTACAGTTGTAAGTGGTACCTCCAACATGGGGTAATGACCAGCCTGCTCCATGATTGAAATTTCCGTTTGGCTATACCATTGCAAAATAGTTCCCTGCATAACCTCCTGGGTCACAGCTGGGTCATTTTTACCCACTATTGGCCGAGTGGAGCATGGTTTTAACTGCCGC
>JAUIFR010000130.1 GCA_030430325.1 Bacteroidia bacterium
GTTTTTGGAAAAAAAGGGCCTTTTTTCTCTACCATTTCGAAGGGCAACCCCATGGCTTCTGGAATGACTAATATATCAGAGAATAGAATTGCAGCATCAACACCATAGTGATCAACCGGTTGGATGGTGACTTCAGCTGCCCATTCTGGGTGATGTAACAAATTTTTAAATGAACCTGCCTGACTGCGTAAGGCTCGGTATTGCGGCAAAACGCGACCGGCCTGGCGCATCATCCAGACGGGTACACGTGAAACGGACTTACCCCAAGCGGCTTGGATAATCAGGTCATTTGTTTCCATATTTATAATACTAATAGGTAATTTCAAATTGTACCAGATCAATAAATTGTTGAACACGGCTTTCTATTTCATCCTCCGTTAATGTTGATAAACGCTCCGGTCCAAACTTTTCTACACAAAATGATGCCATTGCAGAGCCATAGATAATAGCACGCTTCATGTTTTCGAATGATAAATCACCTGTTTTTGCCAAAAAACCAATAAAACCACCAGCAAATGTATCACCGGCACCCGTTGGATCAAAAACTTCTTCTAATGGTAGGGCAGGGGCAAAGAATACTTCATGCTGATCAAAAAGCAATGCACCATGTTCTCCTTTTTTGATAATTAAATACTGAGGTCCCATGCCTAATATTTTGCGAGCAGCCTTAACTAGGGAGTATTCACCAGATAGCTGCCGTGCCTCTTCATCATTAATGGAGAGAATATCAACTTGCCCAATAATTTGCTCAAGTTCATCCATAGCGGTATCCATCCAGAAATTCATGGTGTCCATCATGATGAGCTTAGGTCTACGATCTAGGCGTTGGATGACGAGCTGTTGCACCTGTGGGGAGAGGTTACCAAGCATGAGGTATTTGCAATTTTGATAGCTTTCAGGTATAACTGGATCAAATGAGCCAAGTACATTGAGCTCGGTAACGAGGGTATCACGAGAATTCATATCATTATGATACTTACCTGACCAAAAGAAAGACTTTTCTCCAGCCTTGATTTGTAACCCGTCCGTATCAATACGCTTTTGCTCAAATTCTTCAATCTGTGCCTGCGGAAAATCTTCACCAACCACGGCACAAAGCTTTACATTTGATGTAAAAAAGGAAGAAGTCAATGATATATAGGTGCCTGATCCACCAACTATTCGATCAATTTTACCAAAGGGCGTTTCGATGGCATCAAATGCTACCGAACCAACTACTAATAAACTCATATTTTTAGATTTTTTGCGAATATACTGAAAGGAATTGGGAATTGGAAGGTTGTATTCAAACTATTATATACTGATGAATTTAAGAATTTGTATTCAATGAATTTTGCAGAATATATTTAAAATCATGTAAAATTAACTAAATTTTACTAATTATTTGGAGCAATATACCCATAATATCCTTAAAACTTGCTCACATCCTCACTCTAGTAAAATCAAACGGCTTTTGCCGGATTTCCAAACATTACTTGGCCTTCACTTACATTTTTAAGTACTACTGAGCCAGGCCCAATTTGAGCACCTTTTTCAATGGTTAAATTAGGAGAAATAGTGCTTCCCATACCAATAACGACATCATCGTGGATTTTGGCTCCATAACCTATATTGCTGCCCATGCCAACTTCTACAAAGTTTCCGATTTTGACATTTGCTCCAATGAGGCAACCGGCATGAATGATATTATGAGATCCAATCTTTGAACTTGCTCCAATATGACAATTACCATCTATGATATTCCCATGCTCTATATAATGGAATTTCGGTAACAATACATTGGGATGAATCGTGTTAATGGGCATCGTTTTACGCTTCTCAATCAACATCTCTACAGCTCCTTTTCGAGATTCCTTATCGCTTAGCACTACACAGCAATCACATTTTTGGCCTATTAGTTTTAAAAACCCATGATCGTCCATTTGCCCAAGTACCGTAACTTCATTAATCGTTTGTCCGATGAGCTCTTCTGATTCTTCCAAAAAACCATAAACAACAATTTGGTTGGCTTCCAAAATATTGTAGGCTACCTCACCTAGATTGCCTGTTCCAAAAATAATGATGGGTTTAGTCATAAGGGTATTTTTTTAAAATTGCGTATCAATTTTCGTGAAATCTATTAACTTTACCAAAAAAATTGATGCGAAGCTTAAGTTTAATTTTATTGTTATGCATGGTCATGTTGGTTGGGGCGACAGATTTTTATTTTGATGAAAATAAATGGCAACCTCCAGCAGTATTTGATAATATCCATGTACAAAAGTTAACAGAAGATAGCTTGAGCTCTACCTTTTTGATTTGGGTGAAAAAAGAGGTACTCTTGCATATGCATCAGTATCATACAGAGCATGTACTTGTTTTAGAGGGGAAGGCAGAAATGGTAATTGGCTCGGACGAAAGGATAATAAAACCTGGCGATTTTATGACAATCCCAAAAAACACGCCACATCGTGTGAAGGTTTTGTCTTCTGATCCACTAAAGGTCATAAGCATTCAGAGTCCTAAGTTTTTGGGCAAAGACCGCATGTTGATGGAACCAGTTTTCAATGATGACGTTAGTTTTTCAAATGATTAAATATGGAAGATATTACCTGTGAAGAGTTAAAAAAGAGAATAGATGGGAGTGAAGATCTCATCATAATTGATGTACGCGAGCCTTGGGAGTATGAGGAAAAAAATATGGGTGCACAACTTTTACCCTTACAAGAATTACCAAATCGATTGGAAGAGATAAGTGCGTATAAGGAGCAAGAGGTGATAGTGCATTGCCGCTCTGGCGCTCGTAGCGAAACAGCGAAAAAGTACTTGCAATCGCAAGGGTTCCAACATGTACGAAACTTAATTGGTGGGATTGAGGCTTATTTAAATCAAGGTTAGTTATTACTTTTTTTCCAAAAAAAGAATTGATTTTAATAGACGGGTAGGAATAGACTAGCCATTTCATTTTTTAGGTTGAAGTCCTTTGTAGTGGTTTCAATTGAATGTAATTGGCAAAATTAATTCAAAAATTATCTTAAAAATCTAAAATTCTCGTAAAAAATCGGAAAAACGAACCTTAAAACCAATTTACTAGAAAGATCTAATTAAAGAAAATAGTAAACATAATACCATATATATCTGATTATCAATTGTTTTAAATACAAATGGTTATAAAAGCGGATAGTCAGGTAAAAAAAAGAAATAAAACTTCAAAAATAATATGTTAAAGTATTAAAAAGAGAAGCTAATAAATTAATTAAACTTAAATTTACTTTTAAATATAAAAAATAGATTAACATTATGGAGAAAATAGCAGTAATAGGTGCTGGAACAATGGGAAATGGGATAGCGCACGTTTTTGCTCAAAGTGGATACAAAGTAATATTGATTGACCGGGATCCAAATGCGCTTACAAAAGCCATTCAAACCATAGAAAAAAACTTGGACAGGCAATTATCAAAAGGCAAGATTGATGAGCAAACCAAAGCTAGTGCACTTGCCAATATTCAGCAAGCTACTGACCTAAATGGTGCAAAGCAGGCAGATTTAGTGATTGAGGCCGCCACTGAAAATATGGAGATTAAACAGCAGATTTTCAAGCAACTAGATGCAGTTTGCCCTCCAACAACTATATTAGCGACTAATACATCTTCTATTTCTATCACAAAATTGGCTTCCGTTACTAGTCGGGCAGATAAAATTATTGGTATGCATTTTATGAATCCAGTGCCTGTCATGAAGTTGGTAGAAATCATTAATGGTTATAGTACTTCAAAAGAGGTAACTAAAACCATCGAAGAATTATCAAAGAAAATAGGGAAGGTGCCAGCGATGGCAAATGATTACCCAGGCTTTATAGCAAATAGGATTTTGATGCCTATGATAAATGAGGCTATTTACTCCTTGTTTGAGGGGGTAGCGGGTGTTGAGGAAATTGATACGGTGATGAAGCTCGGAATGGCTCACCCTATGGGACCCCTCCAATTAGCTGATTTTATTGGTTTAGATGTTTGTTTATCCATATTGGAGGTACTTTATAATGGATTTGGGAATCCGAAATATGCGCCTTGTCCATTGCTTGTCAATATGGTTATGGCGGGCAAACTTGGGGTTAAATCTGGTGAAGGTTTTTATCAGTGGCAACATGGAACTAAAGAATTAAAGGTTTCACCAAGTTTTGCAAAAAAAGATTTTTTAGAAACAGTTTGATATTACGCTTTATGTAGTTGTAAATTAAACAAATTTTGCAAAATTTGTTTAATTTACATCCTTTTCAATCGCATTAAGTACATTTATTTCTTCTTTTAGCCTTGAAATTTCCTCTTCAAGAAATCTAATTCTTCGGCTACTATCTTCTCTGTTAGCTTCTAATTCTTCTATGTTTTGTCGAAGCTCTTCTTCTTTTTCTTGCATATCTTGTGTGAGGAGCTTTGCTTGTTCTAATAGTTCATTGGTGCGTTGGTTATTTTTAACAAAGTGAATGGTGGAAGCAATACTTTCGGATACCGTTTTGAATAGATTAAGTTGATGTTCCTTAAGCTCATGAAAAGAGGCTAGCTCTACCACTCCATGCACATGGTCATTTTCGATTAGTGGGAACACCACAATAAATCCTGGAGGTGCATCTCCCAGCCCTGACGTAATATGAATATAATTAGTTGGGATCTTTTTTAATATGGTCATTTCTTTTTCTAAAGCAATTTGCCCGGCGAGCCCTTGCCCAAATTCAATCGTATGATCAATATACTTTTTCTTACCATAGGCATAGCAGCCATAAAGCGATAAAATATCCTTTTCATCTATTTTACTGGTTACATAAATGGCTCCCTGGTTACAGTTTGTATATTTGACCAGGTTCTCAAGCACATGTTGGGCAAGCACTTTTAGGTCGTGTTGATTTTTGCGTAAAATTTCCGCTATTTGATTAATACCCTCAGCTATATATTTTTCTTCAAATTCCTTTTGAGCAGCTTGTTGTAGGCTGTTTTTCATACGTAGTAGCGAGTGACCCAACGAATCATTCTCAGCTGGTGACATTTCAATTTCTAAGTTTCCTTCTGAGATTTTGTTGGCATGTTGTTTGTTGACTTCGATGATTTGGTTTTGCTTTTGGCTGGCTTTGATCGTTTCAATATTTCTACTCGAAAATGTCCTGGTAATTTTAATAATGCTATAGCCAGTAAATGCAGCAGCCATAGGAATTAAATTCCCCAAAATAAGAAACTTATCTACATCAATGGTTGCATATCCAATAAATGAGGTCATATCATGCCCTTGCATAGCTAAGTAAATATTATATTCATAGTGAATAATACCAGGAATAAAGCCAACGATTTGAAATGAGAATCGCTGGTAAATCAATAAAATAGTAGCTGCCATGAAATAAAACAAATGAGTAAGCGGAAATCCATTAAGTTGTGTAATGAACAAGGCTGGGTAAGTAAAGAGCAACATGCACAGTAAGTACCTAAACACCGTTTTGTGGTTGACTAGGTATTTGAATACAAAAAATAATGCCCAGATGACTAGGTTTGATTTTATACAAAGGTCCCAAGTGTCATGCACATTAGCTAGTAGTAAGCTAAAAACTCCATATGCAATAAGATAGCGTGTTACAAAACGGTCACCTTGCTCATAAATTTTTTCAAAAGAAATGATGGATGCTTGATCTGTAGCCATAATTAAAACATTCAAATACAAATTAGTTGTTTCTGATTGATCTACCGGATGAATTTCTTCCATTTTATTACAGCGTAATGATTGGGTTAGTTCTATATTATTTGTTATTTTCATCATTCAATTATTAATTCAATGGCAAAACAGAGTAGCATATTTAATATGATTGGCCCGGTAATGATTGGCCCTTCAAGCTCACATACCGCAGGAGTCGTTCGTATTGGTCGTGTAGCCATACGTCTTTTGGGTGTAATTCCCGAGCAAGCTGTAATTACTTTTTATAATTCATTTGCTCGTACCTATGAAGGCCATGGTAGTGATCGTGCCATTTTGGCTGGATTAATGGACTTCAAAACAGATGATAAGCGCATCAAGGAATCACTGCAATTAGCCAAAGAACTTCCGCTCCACTATATTTTTAAATCAGTAGGTAATGCTTCCACATTGCATCCAAATACGATTAAGCTAGAGTTGAAAAAAAATGATAAGCAAATAGAGGTTATTGGTGAAAGTTTGGGTGGAGGTGTAATTAATATTGCTGAAGTAGACGGGTTTGTAACGAATTTTAGTGCAAGTTTGCATTCACTACTCATTATGGCAGAAGATGTTAAGGGAAGTATTGCTTTCATTGCGAATGTCATCTCTAACGACCAGTGCAATATTGCCAATATGAGTGTGTCGAGAAAAGGTAAAAATAAAATGGCGTGCCTTGCCATCGAGATGGATTCAGGCATTAAACCAACTACATTGATGTACTTGAAGGCGCTGCATTGGGTCAATGAGGTAATTTATGTGCCGGATATTGATTTGTAGGGTGAATTTGATCGATTTTGAATAAAATTTACTGAATTTGTTTATTTGTTTAATTATTAAATTTTGAACTAATTTTTTCCTTTCTATATTGAAGTGGTAATGTTTATTTCTAGTGTTGATTTATTTGTTTCATAATTTTGTACTTTTTTTATATTAGCATTCTTATCTCAATTTATTTTTTTGAGTAGTAGATTCTTAGGTGATATTTTAAGTTTTGTTGTCTTTAATAATTGTTCTATTACTTGATAATAAATTTTGAATAAAATTAGCTAATTATATTTAATATTTTATTTTTTTATTTGGGAGTTGCCGTGAAATGAATAAATCATTTCCTGGCCGGGCTGCTTTTGGGTTCCGTCCTAAAGGACCCAGCCATAAATGGCTGGCCAACAAGACCTACGGTCGGTACCTCCGGCTTCCGCCTCGGTAGTCTAACTCAAATTGTATTTTTCTAATATTGATCAGGCTTTATGCTTTACCATTTCTAGCAAATGGTTGTTAAAAAGTTATGTTGATTTTAGAAATTTTTTTGTGTAATAGAATACTTCAGCCTTCATTCGTCAAATATTTAAACAAAAAGGCAACTCCAATTAATAACAGATAGGCAATTGACCGAACCTGCATATTTCTAAAGTACCTCTTGAGGTTTTCAGCTGCTTGTTCGCGCTGTATCAGTGCATAAATGAAGATAAATACACATGGTAATACAGAAATATAAATGTAAAACATAGCCATAGGCCAGCGCATTAAAGTAAATAATATGCCTATAGAAGCGATGGAAAAAAAGAATCCTGCAACAGCCGAAAAGCCCCGTTGCTGATTTTTGAAATTTCCATCTGCAAAGAAATATAGGGAACCTAAGAAGTTTAATGTCGAAAGGGTAGATAAGGCAATGACCAAAACAAATCCCGTTCCAGAAATGTGAAATAATCGTAATAACAGTGCTGTAATAATTATTAAGGCAAATGTTTTTTCGGTTTTCATAATTTCAATTTATATTTTATTATAAAGTACCTAATGGGTAAGAAATGTTACCCTTTGCGTGCAAAAAAGTTATTTGTGTTCGAACTACTTAAAACTACAATTGAAATATTTAACAAAATTAGCAAAAATCATTGAAAATATTGCATAGACTTGCCCATTCATGTGCCATTATAAACCACTAATCAATAAATCGACAAAATTCTACTAAAATATACTATTTTTGTGGCAAATCTTATTCAAAAACGAACCTTAAATTATGAAATATTGCTTATCAATTTTTCTAGCTAGTCTTATGATTACAAGTTGGGCAGCAGGCGATCAATCTGATGATAAAAAATGGGATGTTTCGACGCCTGTTTTACCTTTTGATGAGGTTGAAATTAGTGTGGATGAAGGTGTTTTTCAATTTTGATACCACCAGCCATTTTTTATTTGAATAAAATTGGCAAATTTTGTTTAAAATACTATTAAAATTACTACTAGATAATTAATTCGTAAAAATTTTCTAAGGCACAGGTTCGGAGAATCTGCGCCAGGATAACTAGATTTTTTACCTAATTAAAACCAACTCAAAGTCCTGTTACCTTAACATTCACCCAAAATCACCACATAAAGTAGTAAACGAACAAAGAACCGTTCAAGGCTCAACTTAACCTATTTTTTTATAAATGAATACCATGATGATTTAAAGTGAAACCATGATCAAGCAATGACAAACAACACTCATTTAATCACATCCACCATAATATAAATTGGCTAAGGTACTTGTAGTTTAACCAGTTAATGAAAAATTAAATACTGTATTGTAAATATATTTGCAAATATGTAATATAATTAATATATTTGTTATTATTTTATTTATTTAGATATAATATATATAAATTATGCTTAAAAAAATCAGCCTTATTTTCGTGGCTTTGCTGTTCATTTTATGCAAAACCTCATGGGGGGCCTATCCAACAGCCCAGCTGCATTACACGTTTGGTGCGCCAGAACCTATAGATGATTATAATAAAGGTGTGATTTTTAGCCCTGTCACCGATGAAGAAAAAGAATTCCCGATGGTGGTTTTCTTACATGGGTACTATAATTGGGAAAGTAACATGTATTTGGAGTATAAGGAATTAGGAAAATATTTGGCCGCACAAGGGTACTTGTTTGTTAGTATAAAATGGGATGCGGCTGATTATGCTCAGCAACAATGGGATCATATTTTACACGAGCGTGTAAATGCATCTATAATGCAGCATTTAACCTACTTGATGGAGCCTTCATCACCCATATACGATCAGTGGGATGGTACGTATGCACTTGCAGGACACAGTCGGGGAGGAGCAGCAGCGCTTACACATGCACAGGCTTGCAAAGATAAATATGGCGGGCTTGAGGCACTTGTTTCATTGGCGGCAGCACCTGCTTCAGTAGATTTTACTGAGCATCGGGAGTGGCGTGAACTACCTTCTTATTTAGGTGTTTATGGCAGTGCAGATCAAGATGTAGATGGCAAGCTAGATGAGAAAAGTGCTGTGAGGCGCTCTAGTTTTGCCTTGTATGATCAAATTCAGCAAAGCACGAAACATCATTTATATGTTCAAGGACTTAATCATTGCTCCTTTATGGATGAACGGCTCGATGATAAGGCCATGGCTTGTGATGTAGATGCAAAGCGAAGGTCTTTGGTATTTAAGTATGTAGGTGAATTTTTGAATTGGCAACTAGTAAAAAAAGATGCTAGTGCTAAATATTTTACCGATAAAGTAAGGTTTGGAGGCTATAAAGATATCGCTTGCTTTCAGCAACACTATGCGAAAAACAGCACCAATATAAAAGGGAAGTTGTCTTTTAGAAAGAAGTTATCACAGCCCTTGTATAAGCATAGCTACCATAAGGCTCAAAATATTGCTGCAGTGAAAGGACTCACGACCTTGGAGACATCTATCGACACTGATTTGATGCAAGAAAACACGAGGCTGAGTTTTCGACTTGGATTAATGCCAACTTCACATCAAAAGCCGACCATAAATTTAATTATTTATGATAAAGGACGTGCACATACCTATGAAATTTCAAAAGGTACAGAATTATGCTTCCCTGATCAGGTTAACGAAGCGGGCCTCGCTTTTTTACAGGAATATGATATTGACTTAACCCAATTCCAACAAACACATAAATATTTTGATGGCGTGGACAAAATAGTATTAGAGGTAAGTAGTGATCGGGCATCCTATCTTATTGATCCCATGATGCGGTTTTCGAAGCAGGATTAACCCGCTTTAAGGCCGATTAATCAGTAAAAAATTGACTATTTAAATTAATTCTGCAAAATACGTTCAAAAAACTGCCAAACATTATTAAAACAAATGTTTTCGATGGTAGATGCATCATGCCTTTTAGATAACTCACTAATTATATGAGGATAGCATCTTGCATTTTCAAGTTCTTTATGAAAAAACGGAATACGAGAGGGGTCTGGATGGTCTTTATAAAAAAAGTAGTCTGCACCAAAGCAAATGGCTTGTTGACCACCAAGTTTTAAGCCATATTCGATATGATCGTATAATGTATTTGGGTTTTCATCAGATACATAAGCACGTAGGAAGTTCAAACCAATCAGGCCACCATGCTGCATGACTTCTTGGGCTAGTTCGTCAGGCAAGTTTCGTTGATTACACCATATATTTCTGTAATTGGAGTGGCTTGCAATCACAGGAATTTGTAAATTTTTTTGAGTGATAAAAGTTAAGATACCATGGGCCAGTTCATCACTTGTATGGGAAAGGTCAACAGCAATACGCCTTCCGCTTATATACTCAAGGAGTGCTTTGCCGTCATTTTTCAGGCCAATTGAGGTATAATTGCCACCTCCGAAGCGATTTTCATGATGATGTGTTAAACTAATATAGAAAATGGGGCCTGTATTTTTCAGGATGGTCTCTAAATTTTCAAAGCCCTGCTGAAGCGTCATTTCTTCGTCACAAAAGGCAGACCCACTTTCGATAGCTGCGATAGCCATGATTTTTTGATTATCAAATGCCATAGAAGAAGCACTCATTGATATGGGGCTAAACGGGCCATTTTTTGAAACGAGGCTTTTAAACGTTTGACTTTGCTTTAACCCAAAATGATGACTATTCTTTGCTGTAGGTGCGTAAAT
>JAUIFR010000131.1 GCA_030430325.1 Bacteroidia bacterium
TGGACTCATTGCCTATTCTTTTTTACCAAAAAAACCAGCCATCAAATATCAAAACAACTCCAACTTTAACCAATTAACTCTTTTTTAGAATCGAACTCAGGTATAATATAAAGTTTTTCTACCGACTTATCCAAGAACCTACTAATTAGGCCCAAAAAAACAGTTGCCATTTTGGCAGATTTTATTCTAAATTTAAAACGTATTAATTAGATTGTTGTTTAAACATACATGTACCGAATAGTAACTTAGAATTATCGCCGTTGCATCTTACTTTATGAATAATTTTTTTAACTTTGATCTGGCATTTAATAAATAAGATGGAAACTCACAAACCGAGTAAAGTTTTAGTAGTAGATGATGAGAAAGACATATTAGAGCTACTACAATACAACCTCGAAAAGGAAGGCTTTGAGGTCCGAACATGTCAGAACGGGAAAAAGGCCATTGATATTGCCATGCAATTTAATCCGGACCTAATCATCCTCGATATCATGATGCCCAACCAGGACGGAGTCGAAACCTGCCGCCAACTACGTGAAATACCTGATTTACAACATATTTATATTATTTTTCTGACAGCTCGTACCGAAGAGTACTCCGAAATTGCCGCATTTGATATAGGAGCAGATGATTATATCACTAAACCGATCAAGCCCCGTGCTTTAATGAAGCGGATTAATGCGCTATTTCGAAGGGAATATAAGAAAATGAAAGGCGAAGACTTGATAAAATATGAAGATCTTATTGTAGACCGAAATAGCTTTACGGTAAATGTAGGCACCAAACAAGTAATTTTGCCCAAAAAAGAGTTTGAGCTTTTGTATTTTTTAGTAAGAAATAAAGGAAAGGTATTTAGCCGTGATGAGCTACTCAAAAACATTTGGGGTTCGGATGTATATGTTTTGGCCCGTACAGTTGATGTGCATATACGTAAGGTAAGAGAAAAAATTGGTGGTGGGTATATCAATACCGTAAAAGGGGTAGGTTATAAACTAGGATAATTGCCTTATAAATAAAAAGCCGCCCCAAACTTTGAGGCGACCTTTATCTTGCAGTATTTAGTTTATTTTAATAGTACGATTAGGCTCTATCTGTTTAGTCTCCATCTTTGGCAACACGATATGTAAAACTCCATTCTCATAGCGTGCTTCAATCTTGTCTCCATCCACTAAGTTTTCTGCTACCGTGAATGATCGCCTAAATGATTGATAACTAAACTCCTTTCGAGTAAATGTGTTGTCATCGTCTTTTGTTTCATCTTCTTGCTTACTTTCAGATGAAATAGTTAACACATTTTGATGAAATTCCACTTGAATATCCTCCTTATTTAATCCAGGTACCGCTACATCTACCAATAAAGCTTGCTCTGTTTCGCTAACATTTACTGCAGGCATCGTAGTACCTAATTTTGATAAATTAATGGATGGCCTATGAAATATATCTTTAGTAAAGAAATCATCAAAAAATGAAGGAAAACCATCAAAGAAATTGTCTCTTTTTTTAACTAACATTGTCATAACTATATCATTTTAAATTGAACCATTTATTTCATTTATTCAGTATAAAACAAACCTAATGCCAATTGAAAAAACATGTCATTTTGTCATTATTTAGACCTAAATATAATCAAAATGCGCCATTTTGTCATTATTTGGTGTTAAAAATGACCGATTTCCCTTTGACATCTAAAAAAAATTTTTAAGCTTTGTATGTAACAATCTTTATTTTGTAACCAAATTTTTTAACCAATGAAAATATTGAAAAGACTGGGAATAATTATTGTCGTGTTAGTTGTACTGTTTTTTGTTGTTGGATTAATTTTACCCTCAAAGTATCACTTTGAACGAAGTACTGAAATTGATGCGCCACAAGCAGTTGTTTTTAACCAAATTAATAATTTGAAAAATTGGTCAAACTGGTCACCCTGGTTTGAGAAAGACCCAGATATGAAACTTACATTCGAAGGGGAAGAAGGCTATGGAGCAAAGTACAGCTGGGAAAGTGATCATGAGCATGTAGGTTCAGGTACACTCGAAATTATCGAAAGTGTTGAAAATAAAAGTATAAAAACAGCCTTGGATTTCGGTGAAAACGGTAAGGGCAATGGCTTTTGGAATTTAGAACCAACCGAAAATGGCGGCACAAAGGCAACCTGGGGCTTTGATACTGAGGCTGGAATGAATATTGTACTAAGATACATGTTTGTCTTTGTTTTTGATAAATGGATGGCACCTGATTTTGAAAAAGGGCTTGCCAACCTTAAGGCAGCAGCTGAGGCAGCTGGCCCTGAGGATCTAGCTATAGAAATTTCAGTTGAACAGCATGCTGGCTTGAAGTTCTTGGGTATGAAATCGACCTGCCAAACCGATAGCATTGGCATCGATATGGGCAAAGTTTATACTAAGCTTGCAGGTTATTTAAAAGAGAAGCAAATTCAACCAACTGGGCCATCACTAAGCGTATACTATGCCTATTCGCCCGAAAGCATCGAGTATGAGGCAGGCTTCCCTATTAATGCTGAGGGAGTAACCGTTGATGACGACCAACTAGGTATTAGTGGTATACCAGCAGGGAAATATGTTAAAGCAATCCATATGGGCCACTATGAAGGCCTGAAAGACACTCATGAGGCTATAAATGCTTATATTTCTAATAATGGATTAAATGTAATTGGTGCTCCTTGGGAAGAATACGTTAAAGACATGATGAGCGAGCCAGACACCACTAAATGGATGACATTTGTTTATTATCCAGTCGAGTAATTACTCAGAAAAAATTATTGTAACAATAAATGAGACTAGGTACTTTGCCTAGTCTTTTTTTGGAAAAAAGTTCAATAAAATCAAGGGTTTTGCCGGCAATCAAATATAGTAGAAATTTCAATTCTATTTTTAGACCTACTTGCCCAATAAATTATTTTATGATTCTTATGCACAAGGTACCGAAACTCTTGCGACCTACCCGTTAAAAGAGGTTCTCGCGGGCCCAATTCAGGGTTTTTCTTCAATAATATTGTTTTATCAACCAACTCATGAACATATTTTTTTGCAACTTGAGCAGTGGCTTTTGATTTGTAGTAATGGAAAATATCTTCAAGTTTATATTCAGCTTGAGCCGTCCAATAAACCTCTAACTCCATTGATCTATTTTATTTTTTAATGTATTGACGTCAGTTATATTATCCTGCTTGGAGTCCTCTACTGATAAATCAATTTCTTCATTAAATTGATCAATACTCATAGGCTGAAGTTCTTTCTCAAAAAGCTCCGCCTTTCTTTTTTTCATAAGCTTTTCTAGCCCGCCTATGATATCCTCATTTTGAAGCCTCAAAAATTCTTGAACAAACAATATTTTTCTAGCGTGTAAATCCATCGCCAAACACTTAATTTTTACTGTAAATTATAAAATAAATATACTAAAATTTTATGTGAATTCAAAGTATAAACTTAACACTTAATGTCGCTATTCAGCTTTAAAACATTAATTCATAAAATAAATCTAAGATTAGTTTTTTTGAAGAATAAAATTGATTTTGTCGTATTTTTCGCTATATTTTGGTGAATTATACGACAATTATGGAAAATAAATCGATTTTTTCTCTTCTCTTTAGTATCTTTACCTTATGATGTTTGATTGGCAAGAAAAAGACGACCTTCTAATTCAAGATTTACAAAAACTAATTGATGATGCAAAAAGTGCTGCAGCTATTACAATTAATTCTGCTATAACTATTTTATACTGGAATATTGGACATAGAATTAACCAAGAAATTCTTCACAATAAGAGGGCGCTATATGGGAAACAAATTATTATTCAGTTATCAAAAAGACTAACACAAAAATATGGTAAAGGCTGGAGTGAAAAACAAATACGACATTGTCTCCGCTTTGAGGAGACTTTTCATGACAGGGAAATTGTCTACTCATTGAGTAGACAATTAACATGGACGCATTTTCGAATATTAATGTATATTCAAAATGAAAATAGTAGAGCTTTCTACTTAGAAATGTGTAAGATTGAGAAGTGGACTACGAGGGTATTGACTGAGAAGGTTAACTCTATGTTGTTTGAGAGAACAGCTATTTCAAAAAAGCCAGAAGAACACATAAAACAAGAACTTAAAGAATTAAGTGAACGCAGTATATTATCTCCTGATCTAGTTTTTCGAGATCCATACATATTAGATTTCCTTGGTTTAGAAAGTCATTTTAGTGAGCAAAAACTAGAAGAAGCCATTTTAAAAGAACTAGAAAGGTTTATCCTCGAGTTGGGGCAAGGCTTTACATTTGTTGCACGGCAAAAAAGATTACTAATTGATGGGGAAAATTACAAATTAGACTTATTATTTTACCACCGAAAATTAAAACGCTTAGTTGCCATAGACCTAAAACTTGGCCGGTTTAAAGCTTCTTACAAAGGCCAAATGGAATGGTATTTAAGGTATTTGGAAAAATATGAATTGGAAGAAGGAGAAGAAGCACCTATAGGTATGTTGCTCTGCGCTGAAGGTAATAGAGAGCAAATAGAATTACTTCAACTAGAAAAATCTGGCATTCGGGTAGCCGAGTATATCACAGAGTTACCCCCGAAAGAGGTCTTGAAAAATAAGCTACACAAAGTAATTGAAGCAGAAAGAGAAAGGTTAAGTCATGAGTTAGATAAATAAAATTTTACTTACATCACCCCATTTTCTCCAATAATTTCACCTAAAAATTAATATTTTGTCGTATTTTTCGCTATATTTTGGTGAATTATACGACAATTATGGAAAATAAATCCATCTTACATCTCGATCTGGATACCTTCTTTGTCTCAGTTGAACGCCTCAAAAATGATGATTTTATTGGCAAGCCCATCCTCATTGGTGGAGTAAGCGACCGAGGCGTGGTAGCTTCTTGCAGCTATGAGGCTCGAGCCTTTGGTATAAGCTCAGCGATGCCCATGCGTATGGCTCGCCAGCTCTGCCCCGAAGCCATTGTGATTAGGGGAGATATGGAGTCGTACAGTTATTACTCTAAATTAGTTACGGAGATCATCCGAAGCCAGGTGCCCCTATTTGAGAAGTCCTCCATCGATGAGTTTTATGTAGACCTCAGCGGTATGGATAAGTACTTTGGCTGCTATAAATGGGCCACGGAGCTGCGGCAGCAGGTAACAAAAGAAACGGGACTACCCCTATCGTTTGGCCTATCTATCAATAAAACGGTGTCTAAAATTGCTACGGGCCAAGCCAAGCCCAATGGCAAGCTCTACATCAACCAAGGAGAGGAAAAGTCGTTTTTATCGCCTCTTTCTATTCGGAAAATACCTATGGTAGGTCAGAATACCTATCAGCTATTACGCAGCATGGGTGTAGCTAAGATTAAGACGCTACAGGCCATTCAGGCAGAGCTTATGGAACGCGTACTCGGCAAAGTAGGCGTTGTGATTTGGCAAAAAGCCAATGGAATAGATCACTCACCGGTAGAGCCTTATTATGAGCGAAAGTCCATCTCCACAGAGCGCACTTTTGACCAAGACACCATTGACCTACACAAGCTTAACGCCATATTGGTACACATGACCGAGGAGCTCACTCATAAACTACGCAAAACAGAAAAAGTCTGTGGGTGCATTGCCGTAAAGATCCGCTACACGAACTTTGATACTCATACCAAGCAACTAGCCATCCCCTACACCTCTGCGGACCATCAGCTCATCCCGGTAGCTAAGCGCCTATTGCAGCAGGTATTTCAGCGCCGCCTGCGTATAAGGCTGATAGGAGTGCGGTTAAGTAAGTTGGTACAAGGCACTCACCAAATCCACCTCTTTGATGACCAAGAAAACATGCTCAAGCTCTACCAGGCCATGGACCACCTCAAGCAAAAATTTGGGACACAGTCTGTGGTACGTGCTGCCAGCCTAGGCATGCGTTTTCGAGATTTTAATCCTTTTAAGGGGGATTTGTCGGAGTAGACAAATAATAAGTTTTATAAAATTAGCTGTTTGCGGAACTATTTTTCACTAATTTAGTGTTATTAGTGATGAATAGTTTTAATAAATTATTACTGTTTTAAACAAATTTTGCAAAAAACATTTAATTTTACATGATTAATAACAACATTCATGCAGACTATAAAACTTAGAGTTAGGGATGATATATACAAAAAGCTACTTTGGCTGCTTGGCAAGTTCGACCAAGAAGAGGTTGAAATCATTAGCGAAGATTCTAATTATTTAGAAAACAAAAAGTTTTTAGCCAAAGAACTAGAGGAAATTGAACAAAAAAAAGCAAAAATGTACTCCTTACAAGATGCTGAAAAATTGCTGGAAGAAGTGATAAAAAAACATGAAGAAAATTAAGCATTGGAAATATCTTCGTTTAAATCTTCAAGGCCATATTGGCTGAATATAGAAACGTTATATTTAGCGAGCAATTCGAGAAAATCAACTCTTGACAACCCCAACACTTTGGCTGCTACACCAGAAGATACTTTACCCAACTCAAATAGCTTGACTAAAGCGCTTCGCTTTATTTCAGATTCAAACTCCTTACTACTAAGCCTTAACGTATTTGCTAATGATTTAGGATATTTTATGTTAATCATGCCCTGCATAATTCATTCTTTTATATAAATATAACAAAATCCATGCTAAATTAGTTTTATCTAAACACTTTTTATTTATCAATGATGTATTATCGCTAAATTTTACTGGAATTCAGCACCAAAATTAAATGAATTTGGCAAAATACGTTTATTTTTATAAAATAAAACGCACCAACGCTTCCATTATTATCCACATCAATTCAGGCATTTTTTTGACAAAACGCAGAATTGCATTAGCTTTACTTTACTTATCGCTTTAAATAATTAATACATGAAAATTAGTGGTTTTACCTTCGTTCGGAATGCAGATAAATTTTATTTCCCCATCAAAGAATCGATACTTTCGATATTGCCGATTGTGGATGAATTTGTGATTGCCCTCGGGGATAATGATGATGACGACCGCACCGAGGCATTGATTCAAGAAATTAATTCCCCCAAAATCAAACTGATTAAACGCGTGTGGAGTGAGCAGTATTTTATTGATGGGCGAATTTATAGGGAGGAAACAAACTTTGCCCTGTCCCACTGCTCGGGTGATTGGTGCTTTTATTTGCAAGCAGATGAGGTCGTGCATGAGCAGGATTTGCCCATTATCGTAGAGAGCTGCGAGAAATATTTAAATAATAAAAATGTAGAGGGTTTTTTGTTTCACTACAACCATTTTTGGGGAGATTATAATCACTATTTACCGTTTCATGGATGGTACAGGAACGAAATTCGGCTGGTGCGCAACAATATTGGGGTGGAATCTATAAAAGATGCTCAATCCTTTAGAATCAATGGCACTAGGCCACTCAAAGTAAAACCGATTGAGGCTTATATTTACCATTATGGTTGGGTGAGACCGCCGCGTGTGATGCAGTCGAAGAAAAAGGACCAAGATGGTGTGTATTGGGGAGAGGAAAACGCTGAAAAAGAGTATGCTAAGCGAAGTAATAATTTTGATTATGGGGCATTGGGAAAGGTACCTGAGTTTCCTGGAGCGCACCCTGATGTGATGAAGGAGTACATGACCAAGCTTGATTGGCAGGATGAATTAAATTACAGTAAGAAAGCAGATTTAAATAGGGATAAATTCAAACACGAAAAGCTTAAATACCAACTAATCACCTATATTGAGAATACTTTTTTTAATAAAAAGGAAGTAATTGGCTATAAAAACTGGAAAATTATAGAGTAAATCTTGAGGGTATTAATCATTCATCAGCATTTTAATACGCCAAAGCAAGGAGGCGCCTTGAGGTCATATTATATTGCCCAAGGGCTCAGTGAGCAAGGGTTTGATGTTGAAGTGCTAACAACTTGCTCAGGGGAACGGGTTGATGTGGTTCAATATGAGGGGTTTAAAATTCACTACCTGCCGATCGCTTATGCAAATGAGATGCCCTTTACTCGTAGAAAATGGGCTTTTTTAAAATTTATCTTGTGGGGGATCATTTATGCCCTAAAAATTCCCAAGCCAGACCTTAATTATGTGATTTCGACACCCTTAACCACAGGAATTATCGGGATGGTCCTTAAACTGATCAAAAAGACACCTTTTGTATTTGAAACAGGCGATTTATGGCCTTTGGCACCCATACAGCTTGGGGCCATTCGAAATAATTGGCTAAAAAGGATATTGTTTGGGCTGGAGCGGACCATTTACAAACGGGCTCGTGGTATCGTGGCCCTATCTCCTCTTCAGAAAAATTATATTCAAGATATTGTGCCCAACAAACCTATAGAAATTATCTATAATATGGCCGATTTGTCATTTTATAATTCGGTTCAAATCAAGGAAAATACATATAAAACCAAACCTTATTTAATTACATACTTTGGGACCATTGGGTTAGCAAATGAGCTTGCTTATATGTTAGATTTGACTGCACATGCACTAGACAAATACCCAGATTATCAGTTTATTATAGCAGGTGGGGGGGCTCAACTACAAGAATTAAAACAAAAAGCAGTGAGGATGGGGCTGCACAACCTAACCTTTTTAGGAACAATCCCGCGGGAGCAAGTAAGGCTGCTTTTATGCGAAAGCGATGTTAGTTATATTTCGTATGCCCCATATCCTGTGTTGGAAACTGGCTGCCCAAATAAGTTTTTTGATGCCCTTGCAATGGGCAAACTCATCGTGGTAAATTTTAAGGGGTGGATAAAAGAGTGTATCGAACAAGAAAAATGCGGTTTTTATACCGAACCGACCCAACCAGCAAACTTTTTTGAACAGATCATGCCCATATTTGAAAACCAAGCGCTATTTCAAAGCTATCAAACTAACGCACGTGCACTTGCCGAGGCCAAATATTCAAAAAAACATGTGATGGAGAAATTAGCTGATTTTTTGAAAAATCAATGAATTTTGCAGAATTTGTTGATTTATTAATAATTAAGCTGAGGTTAAGGAAGTACCATCTGTAATTAAAATACGGTTTTGATCTATTTCAAACATAAACCTGCTAGAAGTATAAAGTTCTTCAAACAATTTTATATTGTTCGAGAATAAAGAAATCAGCTCATGATTAGCAACATTACCAAGGTTAATTTTAATAAGTTTCTTAGGTGATTGGTTTACAAAAAAAGTATATTTAAAATCTTGATCCTTAGTGATAACAATAAAATTATTATCATCAGCGTATTTGCAAATGTCAGAATCTTTCGTGCGCCACTTATCTAAAATAGTATTTACGTGAATAGCTTCAAATCCGCAGCTACTTAAGAAAGATACTAATTTATAAGAAATATGAACATCACAAAGAAATTTCATTAAGCCACATCTTTGACTGAATGCCCAGATAAATATAACCTAACAAAGTTAAGGGAAGCCAATATATCTTCCTTTTCAAGCTCAGGGTGATCTTCAACGATTTGATCTGTTGTCATACCAGCACCTAACAAATCGATAATAACTTCCACAGGCCATCTCATTCCTCTAATACAAGGTTTCCCGTGGCAAATTTCTGGGTCGATCGTTATTCTATTTAGGTGTTTACTCATGTAAGCTGCTTTATTTCAAATTTACAAAATTTGTGCCAAAATTAAAACACCATTCTTAGGCCAAATATTCAAAAAAACATGTGATGGAGAAATTAGCTGATTTTTTGAAAAATCAATGAATTTTGCAGAATTTGTTGAAATAAATTTGAATTAGTGGTCTTTCGCATACTTTTAGCCTATTATAGCATGACAAATGCAATAAGAGGGGTTGGGAACTAAAATCGGCTAAATATTGTTTCCTTTAATGACAAATTGTTTAATTGGAAATAATAGTTTAACTTTATTATTCATAATTTCAATTCATGGAAAATAACTTAATTAACAGAATCACCATAAATCCAGATATTTGCTTTGGTAAACCTACCGTAAGAAATATGCGATACCCTGTAGAAATGATTTTAGATTTGTTAGGTGCTGGTATGAGTATTAGTGAAATTGTTGATGATTACCCTGGTTTAGAAGAAGATGATATTAAAGCATGTCTTCTATTTGCTTCAAAGCTTATTCAGGTAACTAGTATTTCAAAAGTTATTGCTGCATAGTGAAATTTATTATAGATGCACAACTTCCTTATCGATTAAAGCAATGGCTTATTGGTCAGGGGTTAGATGTCATTCACACGCTTGATCTACCCAAAAAGCAGCTTACATCTGATATAGAAATTATTCACACTGCAGATAGGCATGATAGAATTGTCATCACAAAAGATAGTGACTTCTTTAAACATAATATTCTCCATCAGAAGCCCAAACGAATTTTAATGATTACAACGGGTAATATAATTAATAAGGATTTACTGCGTTTATTTGAAACTAATTTTGGCTCTATGTTGAATTGTGTGGGTAAAGAAAAAGATTTATATTTTTGTGTATGGGAAATACAACAGAAATATTTTCAATAGCGTTAGGTTTAGAAACGCCA
>JAUIFR010000132.1 GCA_030430325.1 Bacteroidia bacterium
AGCCCATTGACTCCAATGCTACATTACCGGTTAAAATCATTAAATCCG
Organism: Bacteroidia bacterium; assembly: GCA_030430325.1. GTDB lineage: Bacteria > Bacteroidota > Bacteroidia > Cytophagales > Cyclobacteriaceae > JAUIFR01. The sequence goes on from JAUIFR010000132.1 coordinate 49, forward strand.
CCCATGAGATCATCTGGCCATATTTTTGTTTTACAGGCCACAATAACCTTCTAGCCTTATCAAGATTAACGTTATCAGGCCAGCTATTTTGAGGGGCAAACCGCTGTATCCCCATACGAGTACCACCACGCCCATCACCTGTTCTATAAGTTCCAGCACTGTGCCATGCCATTCGAATCATCAATGGACCGTAATGACCGTAATCCGCAGGCCACCAATCTTTTGAATCCGTTAAAACAGCTTCTATATCTTTTTTAAGCTGATCATAATCTAATTGCTCAAATTCATTTTTGTAATCAAAGGACTCGTCTAAGGGGTTTGATAATTCAGAATTTTGAGCAAGAATATCCAAATTCAATTTATTGGGCCACCAGTCGTCATTCGATTTAACCATAGACACTTGTTCTTTTTTATGTCCCTTATCAAATCCGAAAGGGCACCCTCCTTCTTTTTCCATAGTTTCATCTTTAGTTTGATTTGTACAGGCTCCTAATGCTATTAGTGAGGCAATACTGAGTGTAAAAAATTTATTCATTGTTTTCTAGGTTTCAATTTCTTGACAAACATAATGAGATGATTTTATTTATAAAAACGAAATTATTGATAATTATATTGATAATATCTATAATTATTGATAATTTACCTACGATGAATATCCAACAGTTCCAATATGTACTAGCCGTGGTGGACTCCAAGAACTTTCAGGAAGCAGCAGAAAGATGCTGTGTTACGCAATCCACCTTAAGCACGATGATTAATAAACTAGAAAATGAAATAAGCATCGAACTATTTAATCGAAAAACTAAGCCCGTAACAGTTACATTGGAAGGCCAAAAAATAATTAATCGATTAAGGGTTATCGTTAATGAGATTGCACAACTTGAAAATGTAGTTCAAGAAATTAAAGGCGATATGATTGGCAGCCTTACTATAGGGATTATTCCGACAATTGCTCCCTATTTATTACCCTTGTTTATACAAGAGTTTGCTAGGCAGTTCCCAAAAGTAAACATCCAAATTAAAGAGATGACCACCCAGCATATCAAACAAAATCTTTTATTACGAAGTTTGGATATCGGGATTTTGGCGCTACCCCTTGCACATAAAGAACTCATGGAAGTCCCACTTTATAATGAACCTTTTTTGGTATATGATTGCACGGGAAATCAATCCAAGCAACATGTTTCACCGAAGGATTTAGATTATACAAAAATTTGCTTATTGGAGGAAGGGCACTGCCTAAGAACTCAAGTATATGATATTTGCAAGCTTTCAGAAAAACAAAATGATAGCGCTATAAATTTTAAATTTGAGAGCGGATCGATGGAAAGTTTACTTCGAATAACTGAATCTAGGAAAGGAATCACCATAATACCCTTTTTAGCTTATCATCATTTGGCAAAGACTACCCAAAACAATATTATTTCGTTTAAGCAACCAGTACCTGTAAGGTCCGTTGGCCTAGTTACGAATCATTTTTTTGTTAAAAAAGCATTGAAAGATGCGCTCATCAAAATAATTAAAAAATCTACTCGACCATTGATTGCTGAAGTGGATAAGTCGAAGGTAATAAATCCAGTTTAACTCATTTTTGAAGCAAAATTCTAAATTTACTTATTGAAGAAGTCCTATTTCTTTTATTATTTTATTGAATATAATTAGCAGAATTTATTCAAAATATAATATACTTTGAACATTTTTTGCAGATTTTATTCAATTTTAAAATTACAACCCATTAAAATACCCAACCGAATTCTGGCGCAGGTTCCCCGAACCTGTGCCTCAGGAAAATTATTTTGTCTAAAAATCACTCGTGCTTGGGTGAGCGCACTTCACGTACAATTAATCGTAGCCCTCGATCATACTTGAAGTAACTCCAGCCCCAGTTTACAAATACGATGAGTCGATTACGAAAATCAACCAGTAGCATTAAATGCAAAAACATCCATACAAACCAGGCTATGAGGCCAGAAAACTTTAAAAATGGGAGGTCTACAACGGCCAGGTTTCTTCCGACAGTAGCCATGGTTCCCTTGTCGTTGTAACGAAAAGGCGTCATTTCCTTATTTTTTTTGGCCAAATTGTTCAAATTCTTCCCTAAATGATACCCTTGCTGGCCTGCTACAGAAGCTAACATTGGGTGCCCACGTCCTTCCATTTCAGACGCAATACACGCCACATCGCCTATGGCATAAATATCTTCAAGACCAATGACTTTATTGCATTCATCTGTCAAAATACGGTTAGCCCTATTGAGCGTTGGCTGCATATTTCCAATTGGTGCTCCTAGCACTCCAGCTGACCAAATCAAAGTCTTTGTTCTAAAATCAGCTGCATTGGTAATGGCAGTCTCACCATCATAGTCCTTTACGGTGGTGTTCAACCATATATTAATTCCTAATCTCTTAAGAAATTTTTCTGATTTTGAAGAAGCATGCTCGCTCATCCCAGATAGGACCCGGTCCGAAGATTCAATGATATGTATCTGCATTTGCCGAATATCCAAGTCCGGATAATCATTGGGCAATACATTTGTTTTAAGTTCGGCCAACGCACCAGCTAATTCAACACCTGTGGCACCGGCCCCTACTATCACAAAATTCATATAGCTTTCCCGCTCATGGAGGTCGGAAGTATTAAGTGCTTTTTCAAAATTTTGTAGGATAACACTCCTCAAATCAAGCGATGCACGTAGGGTCTTCATGGTATATCCATATTTTTGAATATTTTCCATACCGAAAAAGTTCGTAATGGCACCTGTTGCGATGACCAAAACATCATATGCTAGCACACCAATATCGGTATGGAGCACTTTAGCCTCAGTATCCACATGGCTAACTGCCGCCATCCTAAAATGAAACTTCTTCTTCCCCTTAAACACTTTACGGATGGGATAAACGATAGAGTCTGGCTCTAACCCTGAACTGGCCACTTGATACATCAGGGGCTGAAAAGTATGGAAATTATTCTTATCCAAAAGAACGGTCTGGTAATGCTTACTACTGAGCTTCTGGGCAAGCTTCAGCCCTGCAAAACCACATCCAATGATGACCACTCTTGGCAAATCGATATTGGGGATGTTTAAATTCACAATCTGTTATGTTAAGTTAAAATCCACTATTATGTTAAACGTTCTAAAACTAATAAAGGTTTCAATAGTTTGGTTGGAATTATCTGAATTTATTATTTAAACTTTATGTAGGGCAACTTATTATAAGTTAAAAATTTTTAGCTTATTTCGATCATTTCAAATCATATTTTGAATAATTTTTGCAGATTTCATTCATTTATTTGATTTTTTTGCTTCCCTATTTTATAAATTTTAATAACAGGATCAAACGTATCAATACAGGTATATTCAATATCTCCAATGATACCCAACAAGCCCTCTGTATAACCATTCTTTTGATAGAATTTGAAATTGACGTAATACTTTGTGAATCTTTGATCAAACCAAAGCAACATTTTTTGCTTTAAACTTTCGGGCTTGCTGAATCCGCACACAATAGTTGTTTTAGAGATAGTAAGCTGCTTTTTTAATAAACTTATTGCTTCTTCCCATGATAATATATGAAATAACAGGCTTGTAATTGAATAGTCTTTTTTGGCCATCGGGATCGATTCAGTTACTACATCCACCACACTAAACGATAAATTTTTAAGGCTTTCCTTCTCGCAGCGATTTTGTGCATAAGTAATTAATTGTCTGGATTGATCAAGCCCAATGCCAGAACTTATTTTGCCCGATAGTTTGAATAATAGGTCTCCGTTGCCACATCCAAATTCGATTACTGTTGCATTTGGTTCGATTAATTCAACAATTTGATGACGGATTGGTCTTAAATATTTATCAACGGTATTTGCTTTTATAATGCCATTCATCTCAATTTAAAATTGCACTATTATTATTTCTAATAGCCCTTCATAATCTTTTACAGGGTCGTATTTTTGAATTTGAATATTCAATTTGAGTTTAATAGAATAATTATAAACAACATTAAATCTACAAAAACTAGGCCATAATTTGCTAAAATTAAAAGTTGATGAAGGTAATAAAATTCAACATAATTAGCAAAATTTATTGAAATAAAATTAAATTTAAACGTATTTTGCAGAATTTATTCAAATTAGTATTATGTTTCACATGTGTTTTCTCCATTCTTACAATAAAAATTAATACTGAGAAATAATGATTTTCTTCTGCTCCATCATGACCTTTACTGCGCCTGTGCGACTCAAAAGCTCACCCATATTTCTTGGAATTATTTGCCAACGTAGCCCGTATTTATCCCTACACCAACCACACATAGATTCCTCCCCTTCTTCAGAAAAGTAATCCCAATATTTATCAATTTCTGCTTGGTTTTCACAATGAAGAATGAGTGAAAAAACATCAGTAAAGGGCATGTGCTGATTTGCTGTACAAATAAATGAATATCTCTGACCAAAAATCTCTAGTTCACACATTTCAGAATTACCGCTAGGGGTTTCACCAAGCTGTATAATTTCCCCCTCTCTAAGATTATCATTAAAAATAGTTTTATAATACTGAACAACCAGGTCTACATTTGCGTTGACTTCATGAAACCATAAACTTGGAGTGATTTTGTCACTAATTTTTCTCGACATACTTTTTAAAATTATTTAAAATTGCTTGCCAGCCATCTCGTTGCATTTCCATTGGATTTATAGATTCAGGCTCAAAAGTTTGTTCAACTGAAACACCTTCATTAGTTGCTTTAAATAAAACCTTCACCCCACGTCCATCTTCCAGTTCGTAAGAAATAAGTTCTTTGGGGTTTATTTCAGAATAGGTTCCATTTAAGTCAAATTCATGTTCCTCATTTTTCGAAGCCATCCGAAATGAGAAACTGCCACCTATTTTGAGATCGCAAGAAGCACTTGGGCAATGCCAATCATCGGTAGCATAATTCCAATTCATAATATGCTCAGGTTGAACGTACTCATTCCAAACCTTTTCAATCGAAGCATTGATTAATGCAGTTATTGTAATTAATTTATTTTCCATCTTAATTATTTCGAAAGTTTAAGAATATCAATAGGTGCAATGATCGTTTTGTCATATCCCTGGATCGTTGCATGTATCATGGCTTGGCCGATTTCAGCTGAGTTTACAACAGATTTTGGCGCAAGCGCCTTAATTAATTTCAATAACCAGGTCATATTATTGATAATTAGCCTATAAAGCTTACTACTTGGTGACACACCTCGTTTGGGGATAATCATGCCCGGCCGAAACATGAAAGCCTGCTTAAATCCAAGCTTCAAGAGATCATTTTCGGTCTTTCCCTTCACCCTCGCCCACATGCTTCGACCTTTTTCGGAGGAGTCAGTGCCCTGACCTGAAACGTAGGTAAAGGTCATATCAGGATTTAATTTAACTAACACCTTAGCCAATGCCAGCGTAAAATCATAGGTAAGTTTGGTATATTCCTCCTCCTTCATTCCAGCGGCACTCACTCCCATGCAGGCATAGCATGCATCATATCCCTTTAGAGTATCTCTAACTGATTCAAATTCAGAAAAATCCTGATGTAGGAGCTCGTTGAGCTTAGGATGCGTCATACCTAAACTCCTTCTGGATATGGACAATACCTCGGTGATGCGATCGTGATCGAGGCATTCCAGCATAACGCCTTTCCCCACCATACCTGTGGCCCCTGTGATAATTACTTTCATGTTAAAAAATGTTTTTCATTTAACGAGTTCAAGTAGTTGCAATATCCACAAAACTAAAGGCTTGACCAAGGTAAACATCATTAATTTTATTTACTACAAATTATTGCTAGCGCTGGCCTATTCACACTAATTATGTAACTTATAATCAGAATATACATTGGTTTTGTAAATTAAAACCATAATTTTGCATCATTCAAGAATTAGTTTTTGCCCTCCGTCTTCATCGGAACTTATCGGTATACCCCGTAGCGTGAATGACTAATCAAATATTCAATAAAAAATCTTTAATATGAAGAAAGTAGAAAAAGGTGCTACCATTAAAGTTCATTACAAAGGCACTTTAAATAATGGAGAATTATTTGACACTTCAGAAAATCGTGAACCTTTGCAGTTTTGTGTAGGAGACGGATCGATGATTCAGGGATTTGATGCTGGTGTGGTTGGCATGGAACTTAATGAGACCAAGACGATAACCATACCTTGCAACGAAGCTTATGGAGAAGTTCGAAATGAGCTGCTGTATGAAGTAGATAAATCGCAAATGCCACCTGATGTAAAAGTTGGGATGGATCTGGTTTCACAAGAAAAAGACGGCCAACAAATGCGAGTGAAAGTAGCAGAGATTAAAGATACAAGTGTAATTGTAGATGCAAACCATCCGCTGGCGGGTAATGACCTCACTTTTGAGATGACTGTCGTTGAAATTTCGTAAAGTAAAAAAAACATAATAGATCCATCGGAATGCAGCAAAATGACTTTTGCTGCATTTTTTGATTATTCCATCTTTAATTTTTTAAATATAATTAGCTGAATACATTCATTAAATTTAATATTTTGCATATTTTTTGCAGAATTTGTTCAATAAAGCATTTTTCTTATTTTATCAAAAAACGTAGTTATTACACCTCACAAAAATCATTTACCCTAACTTTGTGACATGTTTTTGAAAAAATTACCCTAACTTTGTGACATGTTTTTGAAAAAATTACCCTAACTTTGTGACATGTTTTACCGAAATGTTATAGAAACACTCAAAAAATGGGCACAGCAAAAAGATCATTTGCCAATCGTTTTGAGGGGAGCACGACAAGTGGGCAAAACAACTGTCATCAATGAATTTGCTAAACATTTCGAACAATACATTTATCTTAACTTAGAACTACCCGATGATCGCAAAGCTTTCGAACAGTTTAATGATATCAATACGCTGATACAAAATTTATTCTTCATCAAGAAAAAAACTTATTCAGCCGCTAAAAAAACACTCATTTTTATCGATGAAATACAAGAAGTGCCAATGGCATTAAATATTTTGAGATACTTTTATGAACAAGCAGGCCATTTGTATGTGATTGCTGCAGGCTCATTATTGGAAATGCTACTTGATAAAGGTATTCGTTTCCCTGTTGGCAGAGTTGAATACCTTGTATTATACCCGGTATCTTTTCCTGAATTTTTAAATGCTATTGGAGAAAAAACAGCATTAGCGCAACTAAACCATATCCCATTGAACACGTTTGCCCATGATGCATTATTACGTCTGTTTCACACTTATTCACTGATTGGCGGAATGCCTAAAATAGTTGATTCCTATGCTAAAAATAAAGACTTAACTGGACTAAGTGCCATTTATGAGTCATTATTGGTTTCTTACCAAGAAGATGTGGAGAAATATGCAAAAAGTGCGGCACGCATACCTCAGATTCAGCACGCCATGAGATCGGCTATCTCTTTGGCCGGCTCACGGATTCAATATGCTGGATTTGGCGACTCCAATTATGGCTCAAGAGAGATGAAAGAGGCGCTTCAAATGCTTGAGAAAGCCTTGCTTGTTAAACTAATTTATCCGCATAAAGACTTCAAGTTACCTCTCATACCGGATCAAAAAAAGAGTCCAAGACTACAATTTTTGGATACAGGATTAATGAATTATTTCCTTGGAATCCAATTTGATATACTAAATACAGATGATCTTAATAAGATTTATCAAGGTCATATGATTGAACACCTTATTGGCCAAGAATTGTTAGCAACAAAATTTAACCCTTTGCATTCACTCCATTTTTGGGTAAGAGAGAAAAAAACATCTATGGCCGAAATTGATTTTTTATATGTTTATCAAAATAAATTGATTCCAATCGAAGTAAAATCAGGAAAAGAAGGTAAGCTAAAATCACTCCATCTTTTTATGGAACATGCTCCACATAAAATGGCCATACGTTTATATCCCGATCAGTTACATATCTCTAAAATTGAGTTACCATCTCAAAAAATTTACTATTTATTGAACTTACCCTATTACTTAGCATCCCAACTTGATCAATACCTAAAATGGTTTGAAAGTGAGATTGAAAATGTTTGATTATTAAAAAGATGATTATTTCAATAAATTCAGCTAATTTTATTCAATTATTTGAGGCTGTATCCTATTCAACATTACCCCTCTTCATTTTAACCATAATATAATTTCGTGTCACCCAATCTCCTTTTTGAAGCTCAACTTTATCTGAATTATGCCTAATATCACTAATTATTAAATTAGATTCTTTGACTAACTTTTGCACTTTCGTTACATCATAGAGCCTGAACCTCTCTCCAACAAAGGGCATGTTCTTCATGAAAGAGGGGGTGGCAAAGGTCAATACAAAAACGCCATCACTTGTTAGTATTCTTTCAATTTCATTTAAAAGCGCTACAGGATTTGGCCAAAAATAGACCGTATTTACCGTGAACATTTTATTGAAACAATTATCCTGAAAAGGTATTGTTTGACCATCATAAAGCCTAAATTCAGCATGTCTATTTGCATTTATTTTTTGAGCTTCTTGCCACATTGTTTCGGACAGTTCCAACCCAAAGTATTTAATGCGATCTGATACTTTAAAAATTAAGTCCAAATGCCCACAATTACCATGTCCAAGTTCCATTACATAATCCTTACCATTTAAGTCAAGATAGTCAATGGAATTTATTGTCATGCCAATGTTCGATGCATTCATCTTATGACCAACCTCAATGCCGTTAGGCCCGCTTGGGCAACTGAGCTGTTTCTCGATTTCGCGCATGTCCTCTTCGGTGAATTTTAGACTCATATTGTATTTTTAATTATAAGACATTAGTAAATTATGAAGATACCAATTTTGGTATAAAAGCAGCCAAATTTTACTTTTTTAAATGATTAAAAACTACTCCTAACAATTATTAATTTAGTATAAAAATTTGATAGTTACTATTTATTAATTGTATCACTTAAATAAATTCATAATTATACCTATTCTTCACTCTAACAACCACTTAACGATCCTTAATTTCTTCTTCGAATAGGGTGCATATTTAATGTTCAATTCAAACCAAAATGGTTTATCCAATATACTTTTATGATGCGAAAATGTGTCAAAACCATATTTGCCATGGTAGCTCCCCATGCCACTAAAACCCACGCCTCCAAATGGTAAATTACTATTGGTTAAATGCATGACGCTATCATTGACCGCCCCACCTCCGAAAGATAGTTCGCTGAGCAATTTATTGATCTTCTTCCTATTTTTTGAATAAATATAACATGCCAGTGGCTTCGGTCGTACTTTTACTTGCCTAATGGCCTCATCTAGTTCAGTAAAAGTAATAACGGGCAAAATGGGCCCAAAAATCTCCTCCCGCATAATTTCGTCCTTAAATGAAACATTTTGTAGTATGGTTGGCGCAATAAACCGGTTTTCTTTGCTCGTTTTTCCTCCAAAATAGGTTTTTTCAGGGTCGATTAACTTACAAACACGCTCAAAATGTGCTGTATTGATAATTTGTAAGTAATTTTCAGTAATCTCCTTTCTGTTTTTATAATGCTGCTCAATTTCATATTTTAATGCCGCAAGTAGCTTTGATTCAATAGATTTATCAACCAAAATATAGTCAGGAGCCACACAAGTTTGGCCCGCATTTAAAAATTTCGCCCAAACGATCCGCCTAGAGGTCATCTTAATATCGGTATCCGCCAATACGAATGTCGGGCTCTTTCCACCTAACTCCAGCGTAACAGGGGTTAGGTGCTGAGCAGCTGCTTGATAAACAATTTTACCAACAGCGGTACTGCCCGTAAAGAAGATTTTATCAAATCGATGTTCTAAAAGTGCTGTAGTTTCTTCAACTCCACCTTCTACGACAGAAAAATATTCACTTGGGAAATTTTCGTTGATTAATTTAGCCATTAGAGCCGAAGTATTAGCGGGTAGCTCACTTGGTTTTAGTATCACCGTATTGCCTGCGGCCAATGATGAAATAGCTGGAATTAATGAAAGTTGATAAGGATAATTCCAAGCTCCAATGACTAAAGTTACACCTAATGGTTCAGCAATGATATAGCTTCTGGCTGGAAAATTAGCCAGCCCAGTGTATACCCTTTTTCGTTTACTCCATTTTTTTATATTTTTTATAAATTTATTGATTTCATGGTAAATCAATGATAATTCAGTAACATAAGTCTCAAATTCAGATTTGCCGAAATCATCAAAAATGGCCTTGTAAAGTTGCCGCTCATTTTCTTTAAGCACATTTTTAAGCTTCTT
>JAUIFR010000133.1 GCA_030430325.1 Bacteroidia bacterium
GGTCAATTTATACTTCAAGATGATGTCATGAACGGAGGTGTGGATTCTGAAACTAATGTGGGTGACTTTACTTTAGCCCAAGTAGATGGCGATGGTATTGACGATATGATTGCCGTAGGTATGCATAATTCTAATAAGGCCATTGCTTTTTTAAATACCTCCGAGCAAGGACCTTTACCCATTAGTTTGTTGTATTTTGTAGGTGAGAACACGGAAGAAGGAAATCGATTAAGCTGGGCTACGGCAGCAGAGCAAAATAATGATTATTTTATCATAGAGCGCTCCTCAGATTTAGTACATTTTGAAGAAATTACTCAAGTAAATGGTGCTGGCACTTCCAATAGTCGGTTGTATTACGAATATTTGGATCTAGTCACGCTTGAAGGCCCTATTTATTATCGGTTAACGCAAGTGGATTACGATGGCCAATACGAACGGTTTCCGGCCATTATGGTAAGTAGCCAACGACTTGCACAGCTTAAAGTTTACCCTAACCCTAGTACCAGCAGTGATGTGTACATTGAAGTTTGGAGCTACGATGCTGAGCCTGGTACGTTAACCATTTTGGATGCCTATGGCAATGAGGTATTAACCGTTGAAGCAGGGCATAAAAAAGCATTCAATATTGAATCAAAATATTGGAAATCAGGAATGTATATTATTAATTATCAGTCAATGCAAGCCCGATTGACATGTCACATGTTGGTTAATTAGTTTACTTGGGCAAATAATGCGGGTTAAAACTATTTATTAAATTGATTTTCATACCATTTTAATTTTAGGTTGACTTCCTTAAGTGATTTTTCTTTTTCTTGAATTTCTGATTTTAATGCTTCAACTGCATCTTTATATTCTTTAACAATGCCTCTCAGTTTTAGTCCAAAAACCTTAATTTCATGTATGTCAGTCAGAATAAAAAGCAAGCGATACATTTCTTCATTATCCGTATGAATGATCCCACCAGATATTCGCATCCATTTCAACACCCCCCCTTTGGTGATGACCTCCATCTCTTCTTGCCATATTTTCTTCTCCCTCATGATGCTTAGGCCGTCATCTAATTTACTTTTACTAATAATCATGCTCAGGGGCTGGCCCTTTAGCTCATACATATTATATTTTAAAAATCGACCTGCTTGTTCGTTTATATCTTTTATGATCAGGTTTGCATTGGCCTCCATCATAACAAAACTCTCACTGAAAAGTGTATTGGTATAATTCATTTCTGTTTGCGTCCTATGCATTTCCTCTTGTGTAGCTTGCAGCTCTTCCATTTGTTGACGCATTTCTTCCTCCTTCTGCCTAAGCTCAATAGAATTTTCTTGTGATTCAGCTAATAACGTCTTGGTCTTAGCATTCATAATGACACTAGAAATGGATGCAGCAATACTCTCACCCACTTTCTGTGTAAATTCAATTTGATATGGTTCGAATCGGCTAAATGAGGCCAGTTCGATCACGCCAAATATTTGGTCATTAGCAATAAGAGGCACAATCAAAATACATGTTGGGTTGGCCTTACCCAGCCCGGATGTAATTTGAATATAGTCGTCTGGTACTTCTGTAACATATAGCGTATCCTTTTCTTGCCAACTTTGCCCAATGAGCCCTTCCCCTTTGAGCACTTTCCGCTCAACAAATTTCTTCTTCTCCCAAGCATAACACGAAATAAGATTTAGACAAGGTTCTTCTTCCTCCTGTTCCTCAATGAGAAATAACCCGCCCTGATTGGCTTCTAAGTAACTTACGAAATGTTTGATTATGGTATCACAAAACAGTTGTATGTCACTATTATCGGTTCGTAAGAGCTCGCCAAACTTCGCAATTCCTTCATTCGTCCAATTACGCCTACGATCTTCTTCTGAAACCAGCACCAACTTATCCCTTAAACTAATCAAAGCCCTGCTCAATACAGTATTTTTAATATCTATACCATCACTGTCCGTCAAAATAGCATCTTCGTCAAATTTCCCTTCACTTATTTTAAGCGTAAATTCAGTTGCTCTTCGTAAATTTTCAATCAAAAAGTTAATACTCGAAATCATCGCATCGATCTCTCCATCTTTATGACTTGGTATTTGGGGCAGCTGCTTACTCGAAACACTCTCATTTATGGATTTCACTAATTCCTTGTATGGTTTTAATAAATATTGAATGATCCAATAAATGGATACACCAATAATGATTAAAAATATAAAAATTAACATGGAGGAAGTGAAGTAGAAATAGGTAAAGGCCTTATCAATTGAAATCCTGTGATTGACCCGTAAAACAGCTAAAATGTCACTTAAATTACGCTCCATTTTAGTTAGTTCAAGATTATTTAGCGCCTGGCTAGGGTCAGCCAATCCGCGATCTGTCTGCCCAAGTATCTCCTCTACTTTAAGTAAATAGTTCGACCAAACTTCTAGAAACTCCCATTTTTCTTTGGAATTAGGTAATGCATGTAATTGAAAGGATTGTACGCCAACTTTCCAGGCCATACCATGCTGCCAAACTACCATATTTTCTTTTAATTCGCTCATATTAGTCTTGTAATCTAACATCAAATCCTTATCATTTTGTTCTGTTATTGATTGTCTACTTGACACCATCATGTCCAAATATAAATTGGCCTGCTGCAATACCTCTTGCTGGTAATAATGATGTTTAAAGGATTTAAGCTGCTGCTGGTAAAATATAAAAAGGGCCAAACAAGTCATCGTTAGGGCAATGTACATGATGATTGTCTTCTCAGATAATGAAAGCTTATGAACAAAAAAAGATTTAATTTTCTTCATTAATATAATTGTTTGAATCCACAGTCTAGTTTACGTTAATTAAGAAAACTGAACGTTATAAAAATGACATTGAACTTACAAAGGTTAGATCTTAGCTCATTTTTAACATCTTATTTTTGGACAAACCCCTTTATTTACATTATCAAATATTTCTTACAATGTAGGGATCAAATAAAATTGAAAATATCAGTAAATGGTTCATAACAATATACCTTATTCTAGCATTAGCCATCCTACAATTTGGATGGTATTGACCGATATTTTTAAAAGGAGTTACTATCTTTGTTGCTTATGTAATGAAGTAATCGACCAAATTTATTTAAAAGACCATGTATAATTTTTTAGAAGAATTGAAATGGAGAGGAATGGTGCATGACGTCATTCCAGGAACTGACCAGTATTTAGCAAAAAATATGGGTAGAGGATATATTGGGTTTGACCCAACGGCTGATTCTTTACATATAGGGAACTTAGCCACACTCATGTTGCTCATCCATTTTCAGCGCGCTGGCCATAAACCCTTTATTTTAGTAGGAGGCGCAACAGGGTTAGTGGGTGACCCATCTGGTAAATCAGCTGAACGTAACTTACAGGATAAGGAAACGATTTTACATAATCAAGCTTGTGTAAAGGCACAATTGGAAAAATTCTTAGATTTCAACCAAAATGATAATGCTGCTGTAGTAGTCAATAACTTAGATTGGTTTGACCAAATGCATCTACTTACTTTTTTAAGAGATATTGGCAAACACTTGACTATAAATTACATGATGAGTAAAGATTCGGTTAAGAATCGACTGGAGAGCGGCTTGTCGTTTACTGAATTTTCATATCAGCTTCTTCAGGCTTATGATTTTTATCATTTATTTAAAAATCATGACGTAAGGATTCAAATGGGTGGTTCTGACCAATGGGGTAACATCGTAGGAGGCACCGAATTGATTCGACGCAAAGGTGCTGCTGAGTCTTTTGCGCTCACAGCGCCGCTCATCACAAAGCAAGACGGCAGTAAATTTGGTAAGACAGAACAAGGTAATATTTGGCTGGATCCCGCCAAAACGAGCCCTTATGCTTTTTATCAATTTTGGCTAAACCGAGCAGATGATGAAGTGATTCGGCTCATGAAAGTATTTTCATTAAAAGATCGGCAAACTATAGAAGAACTTACAAGCAAACATATTGATGCGCCAGGTCAGCGTATTTTGCAAAATGAGCTCGCTAGTGAACTCACACAGCGCATTCATAATGATCATGAACTGCAAAAGGCCAAACAAGCCTCTGCCATCTTATTTGGAAGATCCACTGCTCAAGACCTACAGGCTTTAGACGAAAAAACATTATTGGAAGTATTTGAAGGAGTACCAAAAGTTGAAATTCAAAAAAATGAATTGAATACTGAATTTATGGATTTCCTGACCTCAGGCACACAAAACTTGGTTTTTAACTCTAAAGGAGAAGCTAAAAGAATGATTAAATCTGGCGGATTAAGTATCAATAAATCAAAAGTATTAGATGATAGTTTGATGCCAAATTTTGATTTAATAGATGATAAATACATCCTTTTACAAAAAGGAAAAAAGAATTATTATTTAGTTAAAGTAAATTAGTATTTTTTAATGATTTAATAAATTTTTATTAAATTTTTAATATTTTTTTAATTTGAGAACATATTTTTTAAAAAAACATTATTTGATTTTCATTTGTTTGATAGGTGTATTTTCATGCATTCCAATCAAGAAAGAAATCTATTTGCAATCAGGTAATGACACAGCGGCATTAATTAAAAATGCCCCCACAAATAAGTGGGAACTACATGATAGTACCTATTTATTACAACCTGGGGACATTTTATCTGTGAAAAGCTCCAGCATTACACCACAGGAGTATAACTTTTTTTCGAAGAATGAAAACGAGATTAAAGAATCAGATCCCATATTAGCGGGGTATAAAATTGATGAAGAAGGCTTTATTGAATTGCCCGTACTTGGCAGGTTAAATATAGCCGGACTCTCTGTCATTCAAACACAAAAAAAAATCCGTACCCTTGCTGCCAAATATTTACAAAACCCCACAGTAAACGTAAGGCTCATCAGTTTTCAGGTAACTTTGCTCGGCGAAGTCAATGCACCAGGCAAATATTCGACCATAATGCCCAAAACAAGCATTATGGATGCCATCGGTATGAGTAAGGGGCTAACCAATTTTGCTGATAGATCCAACATAAAGTTAATCCGACATGTAAACAATACCGCTCATGTAGTCTATCTCAACCTTCTCGACGAGGAGCTCATATCCTCACCTTACTATTACCTAAAACCCAATGACCTTATACTGATTGCACCACTAAAAGCTAAAAACTTTAAGAACTTTCAAGCCGGAAACATTTCTCTAATTATATCAGCCTTAACCTTAATTAGCATTTTAATTTTGAATACACGATGAGCCTAAATAATCAAAAAAGTGATGGGATTGATGATCTAATTAAAATGGTATATAAAGTACTCAGTAAGTGGTACATAATTGGTATTTGTGTTTGCATAACTTGCACCACAGCCTTTTTGATAAACCGCTATACGGCAAGGGTATTTGTAATTAAATCATCCGTATTGGTTAAAGAGCCAAAAGATGTGAGCAATGCAGCATCAGAGCTATTGTATGGTGAGGAAACATTCAAAATTCGAAGAAATATAAAAAATGAATCTATCCTTCTCAAATCATTCTCTATTATCAATAAAACACTTGAAAAACTTAATTTCGAGGTATTCTATTTTGAAGAAGGAAGTATGATGCGCTCCGAATTATATAAAAATTCCCCCATCAATGTCACAATTGATTCGAGCACCACGCATTATCCTAAAACCTCCCTTAAATGCCTCATACAATCAAATAAACATTATAAATTACAAGCTGAAAACGAAGAGTATATTCACCTTTATGAAGGCCAGTTTGCATTTGGAGAGCTAGTAAGCTTAAATGGTTTTACCTTTAAAATTGACTTGAATAAAAGTGATAAAGACCATGTGGGCAGGCAAATAATATTTAGACCCAATAACCTACTAGGCTTAACACGCAGTTACCAAAACCGCTTAAGAATATCGCTTGTTAAAAACGAATCATCCATACTAGAAGTATCCTTAACGGCCACCAATGCAAATAAAGAAATTGACTTTCTAAATCAGCTTGTCGAAACATATTCATTAAGAGCCTTAGAGGAAAAAAACAAAACAGCCGCAAATACCATTCGGTTTATCAATGAACAATTAATTGAAATTAGTGATTCTTTAAAGAATTTAGAATCCATGTTAGAAAATTTCAAGATCAAAAACACCAGCATTGACCTTTCATTAAAAAATGAAAAGCTCTTCGATCAAATAAAAGCATTTGAGAATGAAAAAGCCACACATATAGTTGCCAATAAATACTTTGATTACTTATCCAATTACATTAAAAATGATGATGAGTTAGAACACGTCATGATTCCTTCCTCCTTTGGTATAACCGATGAGGTACTCAATGCATTGATCAATGAATTGGTTCAAGAACAAGTTGAAATAAAGGCCCTTAACGCTCAGCATACGGTAGAAAATCCATTGCTCCAATTTAGGTTTAAGAAAATTAAAGAATTGAAAAAAAATATCCTGGAGAGTGTTCAAAACCTAAAAGCAGCGAATAACATCAGTTTAACAAATTTAAATGAACGAATTGCCCATATCACAGAGATACTTAAAGGCTTACCAAAGGCTGAGCGCGAATTCATTAGCATCCAGCGATTATATGATCTTAGCGAAAAGTTATATTTATTCTTACTGAGAAAAAAGGCTGAAGCAGGTATATCACAGGCATCTAATACTTCCGATATATTGGTTGTTGACCCTGCAATGCAAGCAGGCTCACCCATTAAACCTCAAGAGCGGAGAAATTATATGATTGCCCTATTACTTGGGCTGGCTTGCCCCATAGGCTTGATCTATTTGGCAGATCTATTAAACAACAAAATTAAAGGCAAGGACGATATTATTGCTAACACGCGTTTACCTTATTTAGGAACTATTGGTCACAATAATGATCAATTAACTTTGGTTTCATTTGTGAACCCTAAATCAATTATTTCAGAGTCGTTTAGATCCATACGATCCAATTTGAGGTATTTATCTGATTTTAAGAAGGGCTGTAAAAATTATCTAATCACTTCTTCAGTAAGTAAGGAAGGCAAAACATTTTGTTCGATGAATTTAGCCTACATATTCTCGATATCAGGCAAGCGTACCTTACTTATAAATGCTGACCTTCGTAAGCCCAATCAATATAGTGAGCTTGAAGTGCCAGGCAGTATTGGATTAAGCACTTATTTAGCAGGAATTTGCACAGAAGATGATATTATTCAACCAACAAAGTTTGAGCATCTGTTTGTAATTAAATCAGGAGATGTGCCACCTAATCCTTCTGAGTTATTATTAAACGAAAAATTCAAACAACTACTTGATAACTTACAGAGTAAATTTGAATATATTATTATTGATACCCCTCCAATCGGATTGATAAGTGATGCCTTAGAGCTTATGAAGTTCGCCCATGTTAACTTGTTTATTATCAGGCAAAATTATTCTTATAAGTCTTATTTAAGTAATATTAATGAGCTTTATGATAAAAATTTAGTAAAAAATGGAGCCATTATTTTTAATGATGTTAATTTTTCCAAAAACTCATTTGGGTATGGTTATGGGTACGGATACGGTTATGGATACGGATATGGTTATGGAACCTATAACCAAAAAGAAAAAAAGCAAAATTTAGGTAAGAAGATTTTAAATCGATTTAAAAAGCGTAAAAATGGAACACAAGAAAGTTGATCATGCTACAAAAATAGCAGTAGTTGGTTTGGGATATGTTGGATTACCCATTGCTCTTGAATTTGCAAAAAAATATGATGTGGTCGGTTTTGATATCAACCAAGAGCGTGTCGAAATGATGCGCCAAGGAAAAGACCCAAGCAAAGAACTATCTGCTTCGGATTTTCAAGATGTGAAAATTCATTTTACACATGAAATAGAGGAGCTAAGAGATGCTAATTTTTATGTCGTGGCAGTACCAACACCAATTGATGAACATAAGAACCCTAATTTGACGCCCTTACTCTCAGCCTGTAGCATGTTAGGCTCTGTAATAAGCAAAGGTGATATTATTGTATTTGAATCGACTGTCTACCCCGGGTGTACCGAAGAGGATTGTGTACCGATATTAGAGAAAGGCTCGGGCCTAAAAATGGGAGACTTTAAGATTGGATATTCTCCAGAACGCATCAACCCAGGGGATCGGGAGCACACACTTACTAAAATTAAAAAGGTCATTTCGGGTTCTGACCAGCCAACCTTGGATAAAATAGCTGAAGTATATGGAAGCATCATCGAAGCAGGGGTGTATGCTGCCTCGTCCATCAAGGTTGCTGAAGCGGCAAAAATCATCGAAAACACCCAACGCGATGTCAATATTGCTCTAATGAATGAATTGTCCCTCATATTTGACAAAATGGGGATCAATACGTTCGAAGTATTGGAAGCGGCTGGCACCAAATGGAATTTTCTAAAATTCTTCCCAGGACTTGTTGGCGGGCATTGTATTGGAGTAGACCCCTACTATCTTACTTATAAATCAAAAGAAATTGGTTATCATTCTAAAGTAATCTTATCTGGAAGGCAAATTAATGACGATATGCCCAAAAATATGGCTACAGGTATCATCAAGCACCTTATCCAGTTAGATAAACCACTGAAGCAAGCAAAAGTACTCATTTTTGGGGTTACTTTTAAAGAAAACGTAAGCGATATTCGCAACTCCAAAGTGGCCGATTTAGTAGATGAGCTTCATTCTTATAACCTAATTGTGCATGTTACAGACCCCTATGCTGATCATCAAGAAGTGAAACATGCGTATCATTTTGATATGGTAAATCAGCTAGATGCACCCTATGATATTATTATATTGGCGGTAAATCATAAGGAGTATTTACAACACAATGAAGCCTACTTCAAAAACCTGGCCACAGAGCAAACGCTTTTTTATGATGTGAAAGGGGTATTTAGAGGTAAAATTAAAGATTTGACATATAAGAGTCTTTAAATTAAACGTATTTTGCTAAATATATTGATTATTTTAAGTTCATTTTTATAATTTTTAATTAGATCTGTCTTGGCGCAGATTCTCCAAACCTGTGCCTGGATATTAAAAAATGAAAATATAATACTAAAATCTCAAAAATAACAATTTTATTTAAACAAATTCAGCCAATTACATTCATTATTCCTTTAATTGCTTTTTAATTTCATGCAATTTATTAAGCGCCTCCAGCGGAGTAAGCTGATCAATATCCATTTCTTCTACTTCAGACACAAGCTTTTGATGGGTAGGTAAGGGCTCAAATAATTGAAGTTGGAATTCATTTTGGGGCGTTACTGCTTCTTTTTTCTTCTTTTTAGGCAATTGTTGTTTTTCTTGCTCCAGTTTTTTTAATACTTCTTCTGCACGATGAGTTACCTGTTTGGGCATACCGGCAAGTTTAGCCACATTTATGCCGAAGCTATGGGCACTCCCGCCATCTCGTAATTTCCGTAAAAAAATCATTTTACCATCCACTTCTTTCACGCTCACATGCTTGCTGACGACTCCTTTAAGTGATGTACTAAGCTGATCCAGTTCGTGATAATGCGTGGCAAACAAGGTTTTAGGATGATGGGCATGACTACTTAGATACTCCAGTATAGACCAAGCAATGGATATCCCATCATAGGTGCTTGTGCCCCGCCCTATTTCATCGAGAAGCAACAAACTTCGAGCACTCAAATTATGCAGAATAGAGGCCATTTCACTCATCTCTACCATAAAAGTAGATTCGCCCCGAGCAATATTATCTGACGCTCCTACCCGAGTAAAAATACGGTCTACCAAACCAATTTTTGCCCGCTCCACGGGTACAAAACTTCCCATTTGAGCCATGAGGACGATCAGCGCTGTTTGGCGCAATAGAGCTGACTTACCAGCCATATTCGGACCTGTAATCAAAATAATTTGTTGATCACTTTCGTTTAAACGAATGGAGTTTGGAATATAAGATGATCCGGCAGCCATTTGTTGTTCAATAACGGGATGCCGCCCCTCCACTATTTCAAGCTCCCGCTTAGCAGTAAGCATTGGTTTTACATACTGATGCCTACCTGCAAGTGAAGCAAAATTGATCAAACAATCCAATTTAGCTATTAACTGAGCATTTTTTTGAAGGGGTTCAATGAATGCCTGTGCAAAGTCAATCAATTCGGTATATAACTTTTGCTCAATTTGAATAATCTGCGACTCCGCATGTAAGATCTTCTCTTCAAATTCTTTCAACTCCTCCGTAATGTAGCGCTCAGCATTAACTAAAGTTTGCTTGCGAATCCAATGCTCAGGCACTTTATCTTTATGGGCATGTGTTACCTCCAAATAATATCCAAATACCTTATTAAAACCAATTTTCAAACTTGTGATGCCACTC
>JAUIFR010000134.1 GCA_030430325.1 Bacteroidia bacterium
ACGTAACGGTAGTCACCTACGGCGCAATGGTGAGTGTGGCAGAGCGAGCTGCTGAGATGCTGGCCCGTACAGGCATCGAAGTTGAGCTGATTGATGTGCGCTCGCTGCTGCCGTTTGATCTAAACGGCCGTATCGTCCAATCGCTCAAGAAAACCAGCCGCATCCTCTTTTTGGATGAGGATGTACCCGGCGGCGGCACAGCATACATGATGCAAAAAGTAATTGAGGAGCAAGGTGGCTTCTACTGGCTAGACAGCGAACCCGCCACGCTCGCCGCCACAGAGCATCGCCCCGCATACGGCTCAGACGGCAATTACTTCTCTAAACCAAATGTGGAGGAGGTGTTCGACAAGGTGTATGACATTATGCATGAGGCGGATCCGTCAAATTTCCCAGCAATTTATTGATGATTTGAATGTATTTTGCAGAATTGGTTTAAATTATTGATATTTTTGTATATAATTATTCAATATCATTTTTATAATAATTAAATTATATGTTTAACATTAATGCTGGCTAGCGGAAGATACCAAAACTTGTGTTAAGGGCTAAAATGTAGTTTCTTTAAGGAATGAAATTTTCAATTAAATTTATAATTACCACAACGCGGTGGCCCGTCAAAATAGCGAGGGTGAGGTGGCATGTGGGCTGAAGCATTATTTTGACAAAAGATTTTTGTTGCCACTTTTCATCGCTTGGAAAAGTGGCAAATCAAGTTTGTTGGCTAATTTCAATCAATTTTGCAAAAATCATTGAAATCACTGCGCTAAATTGAACCTAATTTGCGTTCCAACTGCTGTTGTGGCCCTTCTAAATGAGCTACTGATTTGTGGTTCGTTGATGCTGCGTTCGAAGTAAAACATGATGTTGATGCGTTGGTTGATCACATAATTGATGGTAGGCCTAAATTGGATGTTTAATAATCCATTGGTCACCACGTCTTCCTTATCCAAAATGCGCTGTACCGTTTTAGTATCCCGAATCAAAAAGCTCATACGCAAGGTCATGTCATTTTTGAAACTAATCGTACGCCCTTGATAGCGGAATGGTAACTTCATACCAGCTTTGGTAAGGCCAAAATCGAGCACAATATCTTGGCTTTTCATCTCTGTAACTTGCGCATTAGTTACATTTAACCCTACGTTTCTGGACGTTTTATATTCCACTTTAATGTTCATATTGCTTTTGGTACGCAAATTAATACCGACTAATGGTGCAAATTGCTCATTTATTGATACTTGACCCATTACATATAATGGGATAAAGGTTTGATCATCACCAACTAGGGTAGGGTATGGGTAGTTCTCAATATTTTGAGATAATAATAAGTCGCCTGTATTATAATTTAATGAACTGGTGTACCCACCAACGCTGTAATTATTAGTATAATTATGCGTGATATTGATGGAAGAGAAGGTCTTGCTTAGTGCAGGGATTTTACCCAGGCCAGCATAATCCACCCGCCAGTTCGGTAAAGGTATTTTTGGAAATGGCGTTAAGTTAATATTTTCCGCAGGTATGCCACTATAAGCAGCTATAAAAGCTGGTATCAGCACATCTTGGGAGTTATTATCGTAATTGCCTTCATTTGGATTAGCGCTAGATAATCGCTCATTTATGATAGACCGATTTACTTTGTACTGCTCAAATAGGGTAGAGGTATTATCGGGTTTGTCTGGTATAAAAAAGGTCTGTATGGACCAAAAATTGGATACGGAATAGGATCCATTTCTTGATGGTGTAAATGATGCAAAATCATTAGCGTCCATATCATACCTAAATATTTCCTGATAGCCTTCTGTTTTTGTTTTGCGCAGGTCGACCCTTATTCTTAGATCGGTTATGGGCTCTACTGTAGCATTTATTCCTAAGTTGATTGTTTTGGATTGATTAAAAGGCGTTGTTAGGGAATCACTTGCTGATAGCCAATTGTTCTCGGCTGCCCGGTAGCGAATATCAGGGTTTTGATCACCCAAAATAAAATCCCAACCTGGAGCAGCAAAGCTCGAATCCATACCAAATAGAAAGGCATTTTTGGCAAACCCAGGCAGTAATGTGCCTTCGCGTTGACTGTAATTCGCATTAATATTTCGTAGCATCATTAAGAAACGCACACCTTTTTTGAGGCCTTTATTTTCTCTTGGAACCTTGGTGGTATCAGCGGCAGTTCGCCCTAAACTATTCCTTCCAAGCTTAGATGGGCGGCGCCTTTTGGGTGAATTTATTTCATTTAGGAATTTTACTTTATTATATAATTTAACCATATCAATTTTACCAGAAGAGGATATCTCACGGTTATTTTGAATGGTGTTACCAAATTGATCGACCAGATCAAGTGCACCTGCCGTCCATGAATATCCTACCGCATAACGCATGTCTGCGTTTAACCAATCGGTAAACGGAATTTTATCAAGCGGTAGTTTGTAATTTAACCCTGCATTTTGATCAAATTGTTTGAGCCGACCAAAATTTTGAAGGTTGCTTATGACCGTATCTCTTTTTTCGGTAGTATTAATATCTCCATCAGGTTCATCAATAGTGGCGTTGGCTCGGGCATAATAATCGAAGGCAAGTCCTTTGCTGATAGCCCACCTCACATCATAAACTCGATTAAAAAGGAATAGTTTTTCGAAGTTTGGTGTTACACCTACATCAGTTAATTCGTCGTTTCGGTAAACCGTTTTACGAAATGTTCGGTCAAGGTCTCCTCTGAAGCTTAGTGAACTCGGTAATGGTGAAAGGTTAAAATCTTTCAAGAGCTTAAGGTATGGTGAATTCACCTTTTTCGAATTCTTGAAGGGCTCCAGGGTTAAGTTTCCAGGACTGTAGTTATAACCGAGGCCTGCCTTATACATTCTATTCTCAAAGGTGTGTAAATTTAGGTTTGTTTGGTTTGTTTCACTGTAGGCTGCCGTTAAACTTAGGTTTTCGATGTCATAAATATGACTTTTGGCATCTTCCTTCACCTTTACTTTTCTGACATTACTGAAATTGATGCTCTTGCGCTCTATTTTTTCGGTCACAATTTCTTTGTATTCAGCTCGTTCAACAGGATCTTCAATGGCATTTAGAGCTGCAACAAGTGGTATATCTGGGCTTCTTGGATCATATTGTGGTACAGCACGTTCCTGCTCATAACTAACATACATGGGTAGTTTAATACCTGCTCGTTCAATAAATATTTTATCTAAATTTATATTGGCCGAAATATCGTACGATGTTCGCTGCTCCCTTGAACGCTCAGAGATGCGCTGCTGAATCCCGCCAAAGCCAAATGCTGAATGACGAATGGAACCATTAATATTAGCAAAGTCAGCTAACTGAGCACTGGCCCGAGCATTGGTAGCCCAACCGGCATTACTATCAAAATCGGTTAGCCGCAGCTCGTTACTCCATATACATACCGACTTTGGTGCGGCATCATTTTTAGGGTTTCTAATACCGATCATCATTGTTTGTACGGCATTTAGCACAGGTTGCCCAACCACCGTAATGGTGTATCGACCTACTTTTTTAGATTCTTTTATATTTCCAGAAACGTTTTTTAAGGATTTAAGAGAGTAAAGCTCATTTAAGGCTAAATCAATTTCATTTTCGGCTGGCCAAATTTCTTCTGCCGTGGAAGCTGAGTTTGGGGTAATCTTTAATGGTACTTCAATTTCATAATAATTATTTTCAAAGTCATTTCCAAGTCGAATAAATCCAGTCAACTCGTCATCATTGGCATTATTACTTTGGGCATGCAAAAACATCTTGATACGCCCATAATTAACCAAATCTAAGTTAATATTTTTATAAACTGCTTTGGCATCACCATCTTTAAGGTCATTTACACATAATTGAAGTGATTGCTCGTTTAATTGCCGTTCAATTGGAGATGTTTGGTCAAAATCCCGGTTGATACCAGGTGGAATCCTATATGGGATGGTATTTTCAGTCGACTGCCCGTTTTCCTCAATATTGACTACTGATACCACAAAACCAGCATCATATTGTTCTTGGGCTTCATCAAAATCTGCATCTGATAAATCATCCAGGTATTTACGCCATTGATTACCTACTAATTGGAATTTTACCATTCTAAGCACTATTGGTTGTGTAAAACCTGTTAGATAGGTACGAATGAATCGAATGGATTTAAATCCCTCAATATTATTGAATTTATCAGTGTACTCACGTACGGGAATTCGAAATAAATACCAACTTACATCATCTCCATTAATGGTATTGATAACACGGTCGACAATATAATTTTGCCCAACCTGCATTTGGTCTTTCTTTATTTGAACCTTATACTCATAATATTGCTCAAGTGATGAAATGGTATTGTCTTTGTTTAGGTCTTCATTATCAGGGTAAGTGCTACCTACGGGTACGACACCACTACCAGTGTTGATGGGGGTATTGCCATCAGAACCATTAAAATTTTTGTACCGTTCTATAATTTTGGCATTATTTTGATCAAGCTGTTCACCTAAGAAGTAAGTGAAATTATCGGCAGAAGGATCTTGCGCAGCTGCAGGTGCTTGACTAACAAAATCACTGAAAAAACTGGCTTCATCTTCATTCTTCAAGCCATCAAACCCCACATCCTGGTTGGGGCGAGCACTTGGCTCATTATCAAAAGCATTATTTAGATATGGTGACTGCGTGACATAACCCCATTCACTTTGTGAAACCTTATCAGAGGTTTTGGCATTATCAATGGGTAGTCCGTTTTCAAAACCATGTCGACCATCAGGTGTAATATCTTCAGATATATCTCCTAAATTAATTACAAACTCCCCACCTGTAGTATTTGGAGCATTTGAAACACCATCTATGATAGCATTGTGCCCTTCAGCACTTTCCATAAAGGGATCCATCATCCAAAACTCAATATATTCTATATTGGATTTGTCAAAATCTACATCAGAAGTTATGGCTCTTGATATGCCGCCCCAGTTTTCATTGGCTGGTCCTGTAAGCAACCCAGCATTAGTGAGATTTGGATTATAATTAAATTGACCACGCTCTGTTGGGAAATATGAAATATCAAAAACAGGCTCTAGATTGGCTCCAATTTTAGGGGGGCGGTTTGGAAAGACTTCTTGTGTGCTTACTTCTCTCGAAAAATGGTTTTTTAGATCATTATCATTGATGTTGCTTGGGCGATTACCACCAGTATTGGTATAAAATACAGAGCGGTCAACTTGATACCAGGCAATTTTAGCACGTTTGTAACCATAGCCTAATTCTCCAGATTCAATTGATTTATCATATTGATTATCAGATGTTTGCGGTGTTGCTGCCAATTTCCAAGCATCAAATGTACCTAAGCTAAAAGGTGTAACTGCGTTTTCAAAATCATCAATATAGGCCGTGCTCTCACCGTTTATTTTATTTGATGTACCTGGTATAAGCTGTGCAAATTCACCACTAAAACTTATGCTTGAATTTGCTTTCGTTTGTATTAATGGGATGGCATCGACTAATTTTGTTAGTGTCCTGGATTCTTTTTGATAATTTAAGTTAGCCCCCCACTTAGTATTACTTGTTGGTTCATTGCCAGTAGAAAACCGTGTGGTACCTCCAGGGCGTTCATTCAAGTGGAGTAGAGTGGTGCCTACATTAAAATGATCAGAAAAGCGGTAATCAAAATGCCCTCCAACAAGTGACCTTGATTGGAAGCTGAATAAATCTTGACTCTCATAAGAAATACTGATTTTCTTACCTGAATTAGTGATGGCTGGATTAATGATGGTTACACGACCTAATGTATAGTCAACAGTGTAGTCTGTGCCTTCAGCTAAGGGTTGTCCTCCTGCCATTACAACAACGGAGCCTTCGGCTACATTAATGCCGGGCAATGTAATTTCACTTGTATTACCTCCTTGAACTTTTCCGCGGATATAGAATTTATTTAATGTTGTATATAGTTCTGCATCTGCTTTGGTGGTACGATACAAGGTATCATACACATATTTTGAAACAAGAGCCTGTTCATCTTCATCAAAATAACTGGCCAGCGTACTTCCGAATGGTTCGGTAGTTGGAAAAATCAGTAGGCCATTATTTACATCAATGGTAATGCCTTCCACAAAGTCAAAATTTCCATCCCTTTGTGGATCATTGTTTCGGTTGAGCCGATCTAATTTGAGCAATTCAATGAGTGGGATGTCTTTAGTCTGTTTGCCTTCATGCAAACTTGGGTTGTATTGGCCTGTGCGATCGTCATTATAAATTACACGTAGATCAAAGCCTTCACGTCCAATTTGTGATGCATTAAGTCTATAAATGTTTTTCATCATGAGGTCCCAAGTTCTTAGATATGGCTTTGGACCACCACCAGGGCGTAGCATTTTTAGGTAAATGACTTCATCATCGCTTCTTTTAGAGTAATCCTCTGCCATTTCACCAACAGTATAAACCTCTCCATTATAGGTGTACTGATAGGATACACCAAGTACTTCGTCATCACGAAGTGGCCTTACTAATGAAATATAACCTAATCCACTATGAAAGCTATATTCAGAATCTTTTAATTTACGTGCACTTGTAACGCGCTCAAAATCAGAGCCATTAGCTAAATTAAATTCACTTTCAAGTATACCGATTGCTTCATTTACATCTCGTACTTGGCTATTGGCCTTAATGGCACTATATAGAAGTAGCTCTTCTATATCATTCGATGTTGGGGTATTAACAGCATTTTCACTTTCACCTAAATCTGAAAATGAAACATAATTTCTGAGTGTTTCGGTATCATTATTTCGGTTAAAAAGGTATACTTCGACGCGTGTCACATTCACGCCCGATATCACCTGCGGAATTCTATTGAGCCAGGCTTCATAGTTTTCTCTAAAAAAATGCCCTAAAAAGAAGTGTTTATTTTCATCATAATTAGAGCCACGGATTTCAAATTCCCTTGCTTGAGCACCACCACCTTCAATTTCAATCACATCGGTTTTGCCTTGTTGAGTGGATGCCACTGCTGTAACGAATAATTTACCAAATTGCAACTGTGTCTTCACACCAAATAAACTCTGAGCTCCCGTAATTAAACTATTGCTCACGGGCATACTAACATTACCTAGCTCAATTTTTTTGATGATATCTTCCTCAAAACCATTGTATTCCACTTTGATATTATTTTCAAAGTCGAAGGAATTTTTATTATCAAAATTGGCTGTAACTTGAAGTTTTTCGCCTACTTTTCCAATAATATTGGTACTCATGTGTAGATCAAACTTTGGAGCTCCATTTTTTTGTTGGCGAATGGGTAGAGCAGGATTATTTATGCGTTGCCATCTTGCTCCAAAATCTAACGTTATAAACCCTGAGGGTTGAATATCAATAAAACTACCGCCAAAAATTTTATCAAAAGCGGGGTTAATATAAATTTTGGGTACTAATCGTCTACCACTTACGGCACTCTGCCCATCAAGCCCTTCAGCACGCTCCTTCCAATACGATTTTAGGATTTCTTGGTGTTTAATTCTCGAAAATTCTTCAAAAGTAAGTGTTGTTGGAGGTTTATAATCCATATCTCCCATTTTTTCGTAAATGGTATAATGTACTGTAGTATCGACAGAAATTTCTATATCTACCTGACTAGGGTCCTTTAGTAATAGCGGCGTAGAAGACGGTGTGACAGATAATGGATCTGAATGTCGATCTTCAGGTTGAAAAGTACTTTGACGGCTCGGCTCATAAGGCTCGTAGGTAGGTTCCACTAGGGACAGGCTATCTTTTTTAACTGTCTCTAATGAATCTAAATTTTGTGCATAAATTTGATCATTTTGTAGCCAAATAAGTCCAAATAAAATTAATATAATATGATATCCTACTTTCCCCTTCAATTGCTTCATGAATTACACACAAAATGACACAATTTACGTGTACTACCTTAAACAACGTAAAGAATAATACCTTTTTCTTTACATTGCTTTAGAATTAACTTTTATTATCTTGATTGTTTTAGTACAAATTTAATTATTTCTTCAACACTTTGATCTTCAGTATTTTTCCTTAAATACAAGGCAATACTTTTTTGCGCAACACTTTTCTGAAACCCTAGTGTTACTAAGGCAGATAACGCTTCTTCATGCATAGTATTGTGCGAGCCCTGTATTATTTTTAAATGCTCCGTGTCACTATTTTTACCAAGTTTGTCTTTTAATTCTAAAATGATTCGCTCGGCTGTTTTTTTACCAATACCTTTGACCGTTTTTAATTTATCTACATTCTGCTCAATGATGACATATTCTAACTCTTTTGATGAGAAGGAAGAAAGCACCAACAAAGCAGTATTTGGGCCAACACCACTAATAGAAATTAAGTGAAGGAATACATCCAATTCGTGTTTTGTATAAAACCCATATAAGGTATGTGCATCCTCTTTTATATGTAAATGTGTATGCAACATTCCTTCTGATTTGTTTTTGATCTCACCATAGGTTTGGAGGGAGATGAATAATCTGTATCCAATACCTTGTGCATCAATAACAACCTCTGATGGTGTATTTAAATGGAATTTTCCTTTAATGTATGCAAACATATATTAAAAATTACTCGTTTATTTGCTCGCTCCAAGCTGTGTATCCTCCTTCTAAGCCAATAATTCGTTTAAACCCTAATTTTCCCATAAGTTCAGCCGTTTTTTGGCTGCGCCCTCCTGCTTTACAATAAATAAAATAGGTTTTATCCTGGTCGAGTTGACTTAAATTCTCCTTAAAATTTATGTCTAAAAAATCAATTAAAGTAGCATTAGGTATATGCCCCTGTTCAAATTCTTGAGGTGTTCTGACATCTAAAATAATACCATTATTTTGAGCTAATTTTTCCTTAAATTCTTTTAGTGGGACGTGCTCATTTATTGGTTCTTGTTTTTTTTCACAAGCCAATGCAATAAACACCAAGATGAGGAATAAAAAATTATTTGTTTTCATAAGGATTGACTTTAAAAAATGTATTTAGTTTTCCATTAACTTGCTCTTCTCCAATTTCATAAGTAGGTGATAGTCCTAATTTATCTGGGAAAGTTTCCATGTGAAGTGTTTGAGTCGGAAAGGCAAAATGAACCCCAATTTGCTTGGCTAGATTTAAAATATCACGAATTATCTCATGCTTACAGCGTAGTTCATCAGACCAAGTAGGTACCTGAAAAAAGATATAAAACATAACGTTGATTGAAAACGCTCCCAATTCATTTAAATGAATTTCAAAACTATCCTTACGAGTATGCGGGTGCCTTTCTACTATTTTCTTTAATCCTTCAACGAAGGCATCAATTAGCTCTGGAGGTGTATCATACATTAGTGCCAGTTGCGTATGATAACGTCTGTAGACCCTAAGGCCATGATTGTCAATCATATTATTGGCTAATTTTCCATTTGGCACATACATAAGTGAATTTCTAAATGTTCGGACCCTAGTGGATCGAATTCCAACTTCTTCTACTGATCCATCAATGTTTCCAGAGGTGATCCAATCTCCTACTTGAAAAGGCCGATCAACAAAGATCATAATGGATCCAAAAAAGTTTTCGATCGTATCTTTTGAAGCCAGAGCTATAGCAACACCACCTATTGATAAACTTGCGACTAACGGCAATATTGGCACGCTAAGTACTTGAAGAATCAGTATGATACCAAAAATAAATACGATTCCCTTAAGCATTTTACTAACAAGTGGAATGAGTTGATCATCTAATGTATTTTCCGTTTTAGCTGCAGCTCCTTCCATATACACACTAAGTATATCTACAAGCTTATAAAACATGATTGTTAGGAATACCGGCATACTTATTCGGATTACTAACATGACATACTTGCCTAACTGTATGGGCAACTGCAACATGGGTATCATAAAACTGATAAGCAATGCTAGCAAAAAGAAACTTAAGGGCTTGGCAATAGGAATAATGAGATTGCTGGCAATTTTTTTTAACCCAAACCTAAAAAGTAAGCGAAGAAATATTTTTTCGATGATAAAAGTGAGCATTTTATGCATTAAAATACTCAACAAAATAAAAATCAGTATCCCAAAGTACTGCCAAGTTTGTAGTCCCAAGAATTTTTGGTGACCATAACTTGGAATAAGTTGAATTAACTTATAAGAACCCAGGGGATAAATTTTATTAAAAATTAGTGGGACTGCTTTTGCCGTTTCATCGGAGTACAACCATTTATTTTTCTTTTTTACCAGATAAATCTCTGGGTATTCATCACTTAACTCATATCGATGTTTATTGGTGAGCGAATCAATATGATTAGGGTCTTGGGGGAAATCTTCTTCAAACAAGAAAATGCC
>JAUIFR010000135.1 GCA_030430325.1 Bacteroidia bacterium
TTCTCTACCGTTGATCAGAAATTTTTTGACGAAGCTACTTACTATCAACTAGTGCAAGGTGGTATTAGCATCCCGACTTATTTAGGATTGGACCTAAAAATGGGCATGGAACACAATCAGGGGATTCAGCTAAACCCTGAAAATAAATTGCCCGATGAGGGCCTTTGGTTTGGTGAACTCACCGTCCCAATTGGAAGAGGGCTCCTATTTGATAAACGACGGTTGGCTCTAAAACAAGCTGAGCTACTTACACAAGTATCAGAGCAACAGCAAATATTGCAGATAAATGAATTACTTTTTAAATCCAGCAAAGCTTATTGGAATTGGTTTCAAGCCTACCATACTCATCAGGTTTTTTTAGAAGCGCTTAGCCTAGCACAAACACGCTATGAAGGTATTCGATTGGAAGCCATTTTGGAAGATCGACCAGCCATTGATACCATTGAAGCTCGGGTGCAAATTCAGAATAGGTTACTTGCAGAGCAGCAAGCAAAATTAATCTTAATAAATGCTAAAGCTATGCTTCAAATTTACCTCTGGGTAGATGGAAAGGAGCCACTTTACCTGCAAAATGATGTTACGCCACCAGCGATTAATTCCATTCAAATTCTTAAAATAGATACCACCCAGAGCCATAGCTTGATTGCTCGCCATCCCATTCTTAAACAGTATCAACTCAAGATTAGTCAAACTGGGCTCGATCAGCGTTGGATAAAAGAAAGAATAAAACCGCAACTAGATATTAGCTATAAATTGTTATCCACGCCTAATGAATTCCAAAATACAGCGTTTCAGAATTACGCCTGGGGACTGAACTTTCAAATGCCTATTTTACTTCGAAAAGAACGTAATAGCCTAAAAATGAATCGACTGAAGATTCAACAACTAGAACTTGATTTACTAGCAAAGCAAGCGAAAATGAATTACCAGGTCAATGAGGTAAAAAATACATGGGAAATCCTTCAAAATCAGCTAGCAACCAGTCAAGACAATTTGGACCATACTTACCAACTTCAAGTGGGCGAAGTGAATTTATTTGAGGCAGGAGAATCATCTCTGTTTATGGTCAATTCAAGAGAACAAGTTCATCTTCAAGCTCAAGTAAAATTCATTGATTATCTAACAAAAGTTCAAAAAATAGTAATACACTATTCATACACCATTGGTAAACTAAATGAACGATTATGATTCTTTTACATATTTCTTCAAAAAACGAGCAAAACATTATTAAAATTGCTCAATTCATTCATGCAGAGCGTCTTGCAGTAGATATTTCTATTTCTACTGATGCGCAACGATTAGTATTTGATGAAAAAGACATCAAAAAAGTTCAGCTTTTCAAACTATTAGCGAAAACCAAGGCCTTGCTTTTCCCCACCATCGATGAAAAAATTAGAAACATGGGATTTGAAGTATTGCCTGAGATATACTCAACACCCATCATTCATATGGATTGGGAGCAAGTATCCTCACTTAGTCACCATATAAAACTTGTATAATTGGTAATAAAGCCTGTCATCATGCAACAGGCTTTATAGTTAAATTGATTCGACCTAAGATTCGTTCTCTTGTAAAATTCTTGGTTGGAGCATTTGCTCCATTCCAAGGTTTTTGTATAATCCTTGGGTAATTTGTTCTAACTGATCATTATATCCGGCAATGGCATCGCCCATACCAATAAAATCTACTCTAGTTCTGAAAGGTCTTTTACCAGCAGGTGCAGCTACTAAATCAACAATAGCATCAGCTACTTTTTGAGGGTCTTGCTCCTTGGTGTTTTCTAAGGTTTGCATAAAGCCTTCAAACATTTGGCCCGGCACCTTCATAAACTCCCCGTAGCTCTCGTTACGAGACTGATCAGACGGTGACATCAAATTATCGGCAAAAGTCGTAGCAAAACCACCTGGCTCAACTATGCAAGATTCAATTCCGAATGTTGAAAGCTCTGCTCGGTAGTTCTCAGCCATAGCTTCCAACGCCCACTTTGAAGCATTATACGGCCCGTAAAATGGCAAACACACTCGACCAAGTAAGCTCGACACATATAGGACTAGCCCAGCACCCTTTTCTCTGAAATGCGGAAGCACTGCACGATTAATGCGCTGTACCCCAAATACATTGACATCAAACAAACGTTGATAGTCCTCGGGTGTAAAATGCTCTTGCATGCCAGCCACACCAACGCCGGCATTATTGATTACTACGTCCAAAGAGCCAACTTTCTCAATGGCCTCTTTGATTCCGCTGTCCACACTTTCGGTGCTAGTTACGTCAATTTCAACCACATGCGCACCTAGCTGTTTCAAATCCTCAGCAGCCTCTTTGTTTTTAGAAGAAATATTGCGCAGCGTGGCTACTACCTCATGGCCTTGCTGAATTAATGAAGCTACTGAAAGCTTTCCAAACCCACCATTGGCACCTGTTATTAATATTTTTTTACTCATCTTGTTGAATTGAATTATGTTTAAAAAATGAATGATATGTCAATTTAATCATTGTTTAAGAAGATTACAATCAATCCTGTTGAATCAATTATTAAGTTTTGGTTAAGTTGAATTATGAATATCCGGAAAGGTGCAAAAAGTAACAATTAATTAAAATCATGTAAATTCATAAAAAACTAACACTTCAATAAACTAAAACAAACTACCCATCAATAATAAGCAATCGTCTCAAAACTTTTAATTCAATAAAATTAGCAAAATATATTGAATTTAATTAAAATTCTACACCAAACCATACTAAAATCATTAATTTCGAAGATTTAGGTGTTTAAATTTTATTCATCCTACTTCTCTATTTTCTCCAACCATCTAAAAACAATATAAGAAATCACCACAGATACAATTCCAAACATAACATACAACAAAACCCAATAAGGTCTATAATTAAACGGCTATTACTACATAAATATAGTCAATCAAAAACACTAAAAGAAAATTACAAAAATAACAAGCTCACCCTATCTTTTTCTAAATGCACAACAGGGATGCTTACTTTTATATGAGTTTTGCTGTGTAATAAAAATATGGTACTTTATACTCAAATTAACTAAAATTAATCCATGTTTTGAAACATTTGAATCACACTTTACCTCTAATTTTTTACATTTATTGCATTTTTTATAACACATTTGGTAACAGTGCACATGCAACTAAAATAAGTCAAGCGGACAATTTAATAAAACAAAAAAAGTATGATCAAGCTATTCAAATATATACACTTTTAGAAAGTAAATATGAATACTTACAACAATGGGATTCAATGTTACTAATCACAAAGAAAGTCATTACCATTCAAGATCGACTTGGACAACATAAAATAATCCATAAGAAGTTATCATCAAAATTAAGTACACTGAGTAATAAACTTGATGAAACATCAAGAGTATTTAGAGCTTATCATTTATTACTGGCAAGCTATTACTATGGAGAAGGGATCTATGACTCGGCTATTTTTTATTATACAAAATTGGCTGAAATGAAAATCAGTTACGAAGGTAAAGATGACCTTGAACAAGCATTAATTTACAGTAATTTAAGCAAATCATATGCAGCGAACGGCGACTACATACCTTCCATTAGTAATTCAAGAAAAGCAATTAATACCATGAATAAATTGAAAGATGTGAAACCTCTACATTATATAAATATCTATAATAATATAGCATCCTGCTTTAGCATTTCACATCATATTGATTCACAATTATATTACTTAAAAAAATCAGAGGCATTACTGCCTCAAATTTCCAAAGTAGATGATAACTATGATCGCACACTCAATGATTTAGCCAACATTTACATAAGCCTTGGACAGTTTAGTGAAGGCCTAAAATACATAAAGTTATCATTGGAAATTTTAGAAAAATACCGCCCACCAAATGATCCTGATTTGGCCGTTGGTTATGGTAATTATGGCGCTACATTAAATGAATTTGGAGATTTTGAAAAAGGGATTTATTACATAAAGAAAAGCATAAATCTATTATTAGAAAATGATGCAAAGAGCTATTATTTGACTTCAGCACACAGTAATCTTGGTTATGCCTATGCAAAATCAGGCAGGAATGATAAAGCATTGAAACACTATAAAATAGCATTAGATTATTATAAGAAAATTTATAAAAATAACCACCCCAACATAGGCATTTGCTATGTAAACCTTGCCTTTTCGTATCAAGACATTAATAAATTTAAGCTTCAATTAGAATATGCAAACAAGGCAATAAACATTTTTAACAGTAAATACGAGAAAAATAATTTACATACAAATATCGCCTTAAATTGCCTTGCTTCCGCTTATAACAATTTAGGGCACATTGATTCAGCACAATTTTACTTCAACAAGGTAATTGCTTTTTATAAAGATGCCAAAATTATATCAAAGTTAGCATATGCCTACAACCATTATGCAAAAGTACTAATAAAAAAAAGGCAGCATTTAACAGCAATCGATACATTGCAAAAAGCTATTCAAGCTATTTGTAAATGGAAGGCAACAACTAGATTTGATAACCCTGAGCCAGGTGATTCTTACAATAAGTCCATTCTAGTTGAGCTATTGACCCAAAAGGCATATGCCGCAAATAAGCAATATCTTCAAAGCCTAGATATCCGCTACCTTAAATTGTCTTCTTGTACTTACAATTTAGCGATAGATGCAATCAATAAAATGAGATTTGAGTTTAGTACACCATTAACTCGAACACAGCTGACTGAAAAGTCACTCCCAATATTTGAAAACGCGATTAAATGTGCCTACGAATTATTTAAAATAACAGGAGATGACAACTTTGTATTAAAAGCATTCGAACTTTCAGAAAAAAGGAAGGCCTTCAATCTTTTTCAAAGCATGATAAAAAATAAACATCTATTTTATGAACAAATTCCAGAAAAAATCAGGTACAAGGAGCGAGAATTAAAAGCACAGCTCGCAACATACCGAAAAAAATGGTTTGAAAGATCTAATGAAAATAAAGCAATAATTGAGCAAAAAATTTTAGAAAAAGAGCTACAGTTAGATAGTTTAAGTAAAACAATACGAAAAATTGATGCTAATTATTTCAATATGTATTATGAGAAACAAACCATTCCAATCAAGCAACTAAGAAATAATGTTTTAACAAATAAATCATCGTATATTTCATATTTTATAGGGCCTACATATCAATTTGCCTTTTTGATCACAAAAAACAATTTAAAAATAATTCCAATCCAATTAAACGCAATTAGTGAACATGCTATTAAAAAAATATATTTAAAGAAGTCCATTAATAAAGCATCAACTGAAAAATTTCAATTAATGCTTTCAAATTGGAGTAAAGATTTATGGTATCCCATCCAAAGACACCTTCCAACAGATATCGATCAAGTAATCATTGAACCTGATGGATTTCTATTTCAATTACCATTTGAAATGCTACACCTACCGACTGATTCTACGCCCAATAATCTATATTTAATTCAATATTTTGCAATAAGCTATACATACTCTTTGCCAACATTAATGTTGCAAATGAAACAAAAATCAAAATACATAAACAGTATTCAATGCCTAGCTTTTGCACCAAACTATACAGACAAATTATCAAATAAGGGCACATTCAAACAGTTTAAAAATGAACAGCTTGCAAATTTACCAGGTGCACTTTTGGAAATTAAAAATGTTAGTCAGTATTTT
Organism: Bacteroidia bacterium; assembly: GCA_030430325.1. Lineage (GTDB taxonomy): Bacteria > Bacteroidota > Bacteroidia > Cytophagales > Cyclobacteriaceae > JAUIFR01. The sequence continues at coordinate 5,680 of JAUIFR010000135.1, forward strand.
GATGGTTCATACTATTTCGGTGCACAAGGTGATAAAGATACATTTATACGAGAGGCCCCAAATTATGAGATACTTCACCTAGCAATGCATGGGCAGTACAACCCTAATAACAGCCTACAATCGAAACTCTATTTTACAAATTCACACACAAAACAAGTATTGCATACATACGAAATTTATGCATTAAACTTAAACGCTCAACTCGCCGTACTCAGTGCTTGTGAAACAGGCCGAGGTAAAATCATCCAAAGTGAAGGCGCAATAAGCCTTGGAAGGGCATTCATGTATGCTGGCTGTCAAAGTATAGTTCATAGTTTATGGAAAGTGGATGATAAGGCCACAGCTCAAATTATGGATTATTTTTATGAATCAATGGCTAAGGGGTTTTCAAAGTCTGAGGCACTAAGACAAGCAAAAATTAAGTACTTAGACAATGCCTCAATTTTTGAAAAACACCCCATATATTGGAGTGGATTTGTGTTAACAGGTAACTTTAACCCCCTTCAAAGCAATTCTTTCTTCCAAAATTATTTACTAATTGGAATTCTATTATTAGCTTTTGCCATACTTATAATGTTTAAGAGTATACATCCAAATTAGAACAAATCAAATGTTTAAAAAGCCTTTTACGATGCCTCCGCAAATTCTTTAAACCGCTTTAAGTAAACAGCCGTTTGCTTTTTAAAGGCTTTCTTCATAAAAATGGACATAATAGCCATCAATCCAGAAAACCTAAATTCATTATCTGCCACCCACCTTGTTCTGCCCGGCGACACTTCCATAAATCGGTTGCAAATATGGTTAAATACTCCCTTTGCCTCATAAGTTCCAGAAAATTGATGAGGTAAATCTCGCTCTGTAATGGTCTCAATCATCTCCACTTCACGTTTTCCCATTTGATATTTTAACCTAGAGGTGGCACCTACTTTACCAGGCTCCCCGCTAATATGGTCAAAGCTTTTGAGCTCAGGTTGCCACTTATATAAATTTTGGGTATTATCGAAGAGCTGAATCACCCGATCTAAGGGTAAATCAATCTCAATTGAAGTTTGGTATTTCATAAATTAAACATTAGCTCATAAAGAAGTAAAAGCTACTACATTTATCATTATTATGCAATAGATAAGCACTTATAATAGAGTTTATTTTGATTCTAGGATGTGTAATTATCATAAATTTCACGAATAATTAAACGTAATTAGCAAAATATATTCAAAAATATGATAAGTACCCCTCACCCATCTATACAATTACAGCATTAACAAATCTTAATCAATATTAACTTGGTATTTTATAATCAAAGGTTAAACTCCATATTCTTTACGCATAAATAAACAAAACTTAATACTTAGTTAATATGTGATATCTTTATTCTACATAAACCAGGAGTTTTATTGATAATTGAAAAATATGTTTCCTTAAAATAAGAAATTTTGGCTTTAAAAACACAACATGTAAAGTTAATATAGGGCTACGAATATTAATTGTTTCATAATCCAAAAACACCATTTAATTCATACCCCGTTTTGATATTTGCAGCAACATTTATCAAACTCATTTAAAATATCGAAACATGAAAAACATTTCATTATTATTTACGATGGTATGTATCATTTTAAGCGCTTGTACAAATGATAAAAGCACTGACCCAACGCCTACTATCGAAGTAAACGAAAACGCAACAGTATATGAAGTAACAACAGATGTTGGAGGTCATGCGGCATTGCGTGTTGTGGATAAAGGTGAAGGTACCGGTACACGCACTTGGTATGCTGATACTGTGTATATTTTAGATAAAATGGTATTTGTAAATAATGGACAAACACTAACTATTCAGCCAGGTACCATTATAAAAGGTATGGAAGGACAAGGTGAAAATGCAAGTGCTTTAATTGTGGCTCGAGGAGGTAAAATTATGGCAGAAGGTACTGCTCAATCACCTATTATATTTACTACTGAAAAAGATAATATTAGCCCAGGTGAATTAGCTGGTGATAATCTTCCTACCACGACAAGAGGTGAATGGGGAGGCCTTATAATATTGGGTAAAGCTGGCTTAAACTCTACTCCTGGTGAAACGGCCATTGAAGGTATTCCCACTTCTGAATCAAGGGGGCTTTATGGCGGTACTAATGATACAGACAACTCTGGGACCATTAGGTACGTATCCATCAGGCATGGCGGCACCGATATTGGTGCAGGTAATGAAATTAATGGCTTGACATTTGGTGGTGTAGGAAGTGGTACTACAATAGAATATGTTGAGGTCATTGCCAATAAAGATGATGGATTTGAGTGGTTTGGTGGTACGGTAAATACTAAATATTTGATTTCTGCACTATGTGGTGATGATGCTTTCGATTATGATGAAGGATACCGAGGCGTCAATCAGTTTTGGTTTGTTTATCAAGATGCCGAGGGGGATCGAGGCGGAGAACATGATGGTGGAACTGACCCAGAAATAGCTGAGCCTTATGCTACACCTACCATTTATAATGCGACCTTCCAAGGAAATGGTGAAAACAAAGCAATAACCATGAGAGATAACGCTGGTGGCTATTATTATAATAGTATTTTTTCTAATTATTCAAGTGGTATTGATATTGAGATATTAGATAGCGAAAGCATTGAGAGCTATTCATTTAAGCAATTAGAGGCACAAAACCTCATCTTTGCTAATAATATTTTTACAGATATACCGGCAAATAAAGTATTTATAGCAAAGACGGATTCCGAAAGCGCAAGTGCAGCTAGTGAAGCACAAGTAATAGCCGCACAAGCCATGGCAGATAGCCATTTTGCCGATCATAAAAATGAGATGGCTGACCCATTGTTTGATTCTTTTGTGCCGGCCACTGATGGTCCTGCAGCCTTAGGCGAAATCACGCCGCTTAGCGGATCATTTTTTACGAGTGCAAACTTTCGTGGAGCATTTGCACCGGGCCAAGAAAAGTGGATTACAGGCTGGAGTTTATTAAATCTATCAGGTGAGGTTAAATAAACTTGGCTTTAATAATAAAAATTAAGAAGAAAATGCCTTTAAATTAATTAAAGGTGTTTTCTGTTTTTCATTTAAATAGAAAATTATGCGTGTATTATTTTCTTTGTTTTGCTTAACTACCATACTACAATTTGGCCTATGCCAAACAGGTATAATTAGAGGAACGGTAATTGATGATGCTACTGGTGAGGCATTAATTGGTGCCACAGCCGTCATTGCCAATACCACAACGGGAGGTATTACTGACCTGGACGGACAGTTTTCAATTACAAATTTACAACCCAGTATTTACACCATACAAGTATCCTATGTTTCTTATGAAACACAATTCATTCAAAATATTGAAGTATTACCCAATGAAATCTCTACTGTAAATATTCGCCTTAAAGAGGCCAGTATTGGGCTTGATGAGGTTGTGGTGCAAGCTACAGCTCTAAAATCAGCAGAAAGTGCCTTATTAACCATTCAAAAAAAGGCCCCAAATGTACTGGATGGGATATCGGCCGAGCAATTTGGGCGTTCTGGGGATAACGATGCTGCATCGGCTATTAAAAGGGTAACTGGCGTATCCGTAGAAGGCGGAAAATATGTATACGTGAGGGGGTTAGGCGATCGATATAGCAAAACAACATTAAATGGCGCTGATATACCTGGTCTGGACCCGGAAAAGAACACGGTTCAAATGGATCTATTTCCATCCAATTTAATAGATAATATATTGGTTTACAAGACATTCACTCCTGATCTGCCAGGTAACTTCTCAGGTGGCTATGTGGATATAGCTACGAAGGATTTTCCTGATGCCTTTACCTTTCAATTAAGTACAAGTTTTGGCTACAATCCACAGGCTAACTTAAATGACCAATTTTTAACTTACAATACTGGTAAACTAGATTGGTTAGGAATTGATGATGGCACCAGGTCTCTTCCAGAAAGTATTGATCAAGGTGTACCTGGTAGATACAAAAGTACAGAAGATAATAAAAGGTTAACCGCCATTACAAAATCATTTAATAACGACCTGGCACCTATCAACAAAAGTAAATTTTTAAATCAAAGCCATGCAGTATCCGTAGGTAATCAGCATACCTTATTTGGAAAACCTGTTGGTTACCATGCAAGTATATCTTATCGACGTAATTTTGAATCCTATCAAAATGGTGAAATAGGGCGTTACTCACTACAGGGTTCATCGGATCATACAGATGTACTCAACACAGAGTTATATTTAGACGATCAACAAAGCATCGAAGAGGTTATTTGGGGGGCCATGCTGGGTACATCCATTAAATTAACACCTTATCAAAAAATAAGTCTTAATATATTAAGAAACCAAAGTGGTAAAAGCACTGCACGCAATCAAATCGGTTACAAACCATCTGATAATGTAGATCTTGGTTATCAAACTCGTACTCTACTCTACTTGCAGCGTGCCTTTACATCCGCTCAACTGAAAGGCGATCATGCCCTACTACATGGTAAAGGCATACGAGTTGATTGGATTTTATCTGTAGCTAAAAGTGACCTAAGTGAACCTGATTTAAGGTTTTTTACTAACGGTATTGAGGTAGTTGGAGAGGAAACTA
>JAUIFR010000136.1 GCA_030430325.1 Bacteroidia bacterium
TTACACTCCTGTTTTTGCCTAAATGAAATCAAATCCTACTTCGCAATCAACCTAATTTTTACTTGAACACCATTCTGTCTCTATTCTTAACCTGATGAATAATGCGGGTTAAATTAGTACAGCAAGCAAAATAAGTTTAGCTTAACAAAACCCAATCCCACGACATAAATATGTGCTATATTAAAAAATTATTTTAATTATATAATTTCTATTTTTAATTATATTTTTTATGTTTACTGAACCACTAATTCAATATAAAAAAGCCACTTTTTCTTACATACTAAAAAAAATCTAATCTTAACTCCCTCAACATCAATAACATTAATTTAGTAAATAATCATCAACTAAACTTTTTTTATGGGAGCGTTTTCAGGACCGGAAAAGGCCTCCCAACCTAAAATTGATAATGACCAAAAAAAGAAAAACACCAAAAAACAACCACAATTAAGCTATTCGCTGGACGACAAGGAAAGTGAGCTTATTCAGCATATGCAAAGCAATAATCCCTACACCAAGGAAGGGAATATGATGCAACAAATGAGTAAGGCATCTGCTGAAGATCATAATAGCAAGATGTTGCAGCTAATGAAAGGGGCTAATTCAGCTAAAAGTGAACCAAATAATAAGGTGGCAACTGCTACATCATTGCATGAGCACCGGCAAAAAAAATTAGATCCTCGTTATATAACAATTACCACAGGTGATATAACAAATTTATCGCACCAGCCTCTACAAGAATTGTATACAGATACACTTAAAGCGTATTTGCATAATCCTAATCAATGTATAGAAGACAATTTAAGAAGAATAGAAGGTGAAATTGAAACACGTAACTTAATTAAAGGTACTAACGAATGTAGGGAGTTTTTTCCGGCTAACTACAAAACAAAGTTTTTAACAGATCACGTTAAAAGTTTATCTGATGAAGAGCTACAAAAAATACGCACCCAAAATGAGCGTGCCTATGGCATATATGCTAACAAGCACTTAGTGCTGAATTATAAAATCTTACAGAAAGAGATAGCAGCACGAAAATTAGATAGTAATAAAACCCAATGTTTGGCTCCTGTGCCTCCCAACTTGAATGATTATAAGGGAAAAGATATCAACAAGAGTGGGAAAATTAGTTCGGATACGAAAAATTATAAAGAAGCTATCAGCACAGGTTTAAATATTCGTAGTAAACCACTACTACCCTATAATAATTTAGTTATTGGAAAGCTAAAATATGGCACTACTGTTTTTGTAAAATCCACTAATATTAAAGGAGGTTGGTACTATGTGGTATCCATGGATGGCCAGGCAGGCTGGATTAATCAAAATTTTGTGGCTACCGATATGCCAGGAATGCAGGCGAAACTCTATCATATCCAACCTGGTGAGCACCTTGGTAACATTTTATACCGGGAATACTCAGGAAAATATAATATTCGATCAGGGGATGATTGTCAGCATTTAGCAACGGCATTTGTAATTGCTAATGAAGGTCGACAAGGAGTAAGTATTGATAAAGCAAAGTTTAAAGAAAGCCTAGACCAAAATTATTGGAAGAATAAATTTGACCCATGGAATAAAGTCCATAGAGCTATTTACCAATCAGTATCCATTAAGGCGGGTATGAATCTATGGCTGCCTGATGTAGCTTTCATACAAAGCTTGAAAGATAGTGGTCAGCTCAGAACTCGACCTGGTATCGTTAATGATTTATTGGGTTTTGGAAAAGGCATTACAGGATTTTCGGCAGGGGTTTTTGAAGGCTTTTTTGGGTCAATAGTAGATACATTGTCCGGGTTATGGGATATTGCTAAGGGCATCATTGGCACAATAGGAAAGGTGCTAACAGGCTCTATTATTAGTGATATCCAAAACATTATTGGGGAGCTTAGAAACCTATCAGTGGATAAAATGAAGCAGATGGCAAGTGCTTTGCTTGCTACTGTTGTGGGTGGGGCGAAGGACTTTGCGAGTAACTGGAACCATCCAGATGCGTATCGCAAGTGGAACTTTAGAGGGAAAGTTGTTGGGAATATATTGCTTGAAGTGGTGCTCGCAATCTTCACAGCGGGAACAGGAAATGCCCTGAAGTGGATCGGTAAGCTTGGAAAATATGCACCTAAATTGGCAAAAATTCTTACTAAGGCGGTCAATAAAGTTGATGCGATTCTTCCTAAAAGGCTTAGAAGAAATAAGAATGGGAAAAAGGTCAAGAGCGACCTAGATGATTCAAACACGAATAAAAAAGATAAAAAAACTCGTCAGAAGCAACTTGCCTTGGCACTATCAAAAACCATCACAGAAGCGCATGACGCTAGGGACAGTTCGATAAGTGTGCTGCGAACTAATCTGGAGATTGTCAAACGTAAGTTTAAAGTGGTGAGGGGCTTTGAGATCAACCCAAAAGCGCAACCAGGCCATTATGAGGTATGGATGCTGGCTTCAAAGCACAATGTGGACCCAGATTATACAACCAAAGAAGGTAATGAAGTAAATGGAATGATACCTAAGCCAAAAGCTAGAATTACAAAGGATATTTATAGGCAACTTGAAAAGTTTGATCCGGGATTAAGAAAAGCCTTTATGAAAGCGACTAAGAAAGGGTTTGTTAAAGGTGATTCAAGTAGTGAAGGAATTAAAAAACTAAAGGGTGGGATGAGAATTGGCAGTACATTGTATGAATATGAATTAAAAGTAGTACATACTATTTATGGTAAACACCGATTATATGGAAATATATCTGTGAATTCAAAAACAGGGGAAAAATTTTATAATTTTAGTCAATGGAAAAAGAAACATTAATTTGAAATTATGCAAAATATTGTGAATTTAATAAAGAACATGTTTACAACAGAAAGAGTAACTGAAGAATTGTTTACTGTATTTAGTAATGAACTGAATGAGGACTCTTCTAGTGTAATCAAATTTGTAGAGCATATGGATGATCTGTCAGACGAAATAACCTATCAGGCCATTAATGAAGATAACCAAGAAGAGATTTTGTCTGTAAATCTAAACTTTAGTACTTGTGTAAAAAAAATTAGGCTCATAAAACTAGTAATAGAGTATAGGCCTATTCAAGATACATTTGTATCAGTTGATTTACAATTGGGCAAATATGCAGATTTTGATCTTTTCCTTAGAACTAATTACAGTTTTATTTCTTCAACTGAGGCATCAATATATGATTACGAATTGATGTACTCAAGATATAAAATTGACTGATTAAAAGGTCAATTATCAGATCATGCTTACAGAACAATGCGTAGTATATATGAATAAAAGAAATCAAGAAATTTCATGTATCGAATGCGTTTGTGAATAATTATATTTTAAATAATTTCTGCAAAATTCATTTATTATATTAATTTAAATTCAACATAATTAGCATAATATATTCAATTTTACATGACGATTCAAAACTAAGCTAGCAATAATGCGTGATTGCGTGGTGTTCGTATTATGCCTAATTTTGTAAAAAATCAAACATAAATTTGGAATTAGTTGCTTAATTGGGTGACTTTATAATGCAAAAGTTATGCTAACAAATAGTGACATAAAATCATTTGATCAGCACTTAGACGAGCAATACGGCAAGCAAGGTACAGCTAGTAGAGCTAAGTTTGAACAGGAGTTTGAAGTATTTAAATTAGGCTTGGGAAAATTACATTGGCTTTATGTTTTTCAACATTTTCTGCAAATTTCATTGAATATTTTAATTTTATTTCAATAATTTTTGCTAATTATATTGAAATATGAAAATTTACAAATTTATAAAATATGTACACAATTCTTCGGCAATTCATTGTATTTACCAATTATAATGATTATTATAAATAAATTGAAAAGTACAATGAAATATAGTACCATTAAAGCGGAGAGCAAGCGCCTTGTGGAAGAGTAAGATGACCAACTCATTTTAGAAGCGATCCACATATTACATAAAAAGTCAGCACTAGATGCTACTACAAAGGAATACTTAACCAATCGTGCAAGTAAAGATCATCTATAAAATTGTTAATGATCGTATTTATATCACGGATTTCTTTGATACTCAGCAAGACCTTGCCAAAATGAAACGCTAACCAATAACGCAAGCGTTTCGCTTGTGCTTCATCTGCTTAAATCTATACCTGAAAAAACGAAAATAATCAACATGTTTGGCAAAACGTATTGATAAGTGCAATTAGATGGCCTTTATTTTATAAAAAAGTAACAGCCAAATTCAACCATATGCTATTCCAGATAAGTTTTGATTGTATTCAAGTTAAATTAATCCTATATTTATCAAAAAGAATAAGAAATGGTTACGATCATTAAAAAAGGAACACCACTCACTGAAATACGTAAGCAAATCAATGAGATAATATATAGATCAAAAGACAAAGGTATACTAAAATATGCTGGTAAATTAAAATTAGATATTGATCCATTGGACTTTCAGATTGAGATTAGGAATGAGTGGGAATAGCATTTTTGTTGATACAAACATTTTACTGTATTTTCTTAAGGGAGATAAAGAAGTCGTTGAAATACTTGCTAATAATAACGTAGTTATATCCTTTGTCACAGAGCTAGAATTGTTATCATTTTCTAAGCTTACAGCTTCCTCAGAGAAAGTAGTTAGGGCGTTATTGAAGGACTGCCTAATTGTCAACATAAACTCAGAAATAAAAGATTTGACTATTGCCTTTAGAAAAAAGTCGAAGATAAAATTACCTGATGCCATTATTGCAGCTTCATCTTTCTATCACAAACTACCATTGTTCACAGCTGATAAGCAATTTAGGACCGTTGAGGAATTAGATGTTATCATTTATGAAGTTTAAACTCCAATAGCGCAAGCGTCTCGCTTGTGCTCTATTTCCTGAGCTAATAACTGAAAAATCTTGGATTTTCAACAATTTCTGCAAATTTCATTTATTGTATTAATTTAAATTCAACATAATTAGCAAAAATCAATCAAAAACCCCAAAATTCATTCGAATTTTGGGGCTAGGTTTTTTATCATTTACATTTTAATAAAATACTTGATAAGATTTTGACTCATACCATTCTTCCAGGTGAAAAGGTTTCTTAGCCAAATAACTTTTATAAGTCCAATTATTGCTGTAATAATAGGCCACGCTCGAAAACTCCATTTCGACTGCGCCCAGCTCACTTTCTAAACTTTCATAGTATTGCATTAGATCATACTCTAATGTACTTGCCTTCGGGCTATACACATACCATGATATTTTATGCTGATTATTGAGCTGTTTTCCTAGCCAGCGTTGGGTCATATAGTGATAGCCTTCTTGATCAGACTCCAATTTAAAATCAGTTATTGAGCTTGAAACCAAATTATAAGGAACATCCAACCCATTAAATTCTGTTACCAATTTATTTACTGAATTACTCCTATGTATTGATAAATCACCTTGCTTTTCGGTAAAACTAAGATAAGTTGTATAGTTTAGTGATGCTCCATTCGGATAGCTTGCAGAAATCTCATTCGGCATGCTATTCCAATAATTTTTACGAAATACGGAGATAAACTCATTATCTTGCCTTACAGATATACTTGCTCGAAAACTAGACCCGTTCTGTAAAGTTACATTGGGAATAATGCTGGTATTGACATAAGGTATTCCCTTACTCAAGTCTACTGTTACATTGTCTCCATTGTTTAGTAAACTTACAAATGAAAACAACGAGTCACTATCCGTGACAAGATTTACGCCAATAGGGTAATTCTTTTCAAGTTCCCCTAATTCAATCTGCTGATTATTTTCAACATTATTATAGTTTGCTAATTCACCTGATGAGCGAAAAAACCTAATATTTTCATGATCGGGCACATTTGTCATAACCAAATTAGCCTCGTTCAACTCTGAATACGCTGAATTTGTACCAAATACATACGTACTACCGACAGGTACATCTCTAAAAGTTACAACACTTGTTTCTTCATTTTGTGAAAGCGTCAAATAACTTATGATATGAAAAACGATTTTGTCATCCTCAAAATCAGCTGGTTTCTCGAATTCAATTTCTTCATTCTCAGTAAAGGCTTTTGACACGATTAAGGTCCCATCTTCTTTAGTAATTACTATCATTGCATTATCTTGAGTTAAGGACCCAAAATCATTAGTAGAAAGATGAAGTAATTTACTTGTGTTATCGTTAACTTTTGGAATTAATACATCTTTTTGCGGCTGACAACCTGTAATAATTGCAAAAAGTGACAAAAATAAAATTAAAAGATTTGTGGTTCTCATAGTTAAGGTTTTTGATTTTAAATAATATACTATATTATAGTGACGAGTTGAAATTGAAAAACGCTGTATAAAATGGATATTGTAAGTAAAAAAATTAATATTTTCAATAATTTCTGCAAATTTCATTGAAAATAACTTAGCATATCATAAATAAACCTCCACTTTACCCTTACATTTACCTAAAATTCCTTATTATTAATTAACCAATAATAACAAATGCAAATGGAAGAAAATGATTCGCAAGGTCTTCAAGCCCCGCTTTACTGTATCGTTGGGGCCCGGCCCGTCAAAGCACTGAATACCGATGATGGAGGCTTAGGGGTATATGCATACAACTGGGACAGCGGAGCGTTTGAACTAGCCATGGACTACTTAGAAAGAATCTACTTTGGATCACAAGACGAAGTAGAGCAAGTAACCAGAGAGGAATTTGATCTTTATGTGGAAGAGCTCCGGACTAAAATAAAAAACTAGGCTTCCGCCCTCCTCCTACTATATATCCAATACATTAAACTGATCATAACCACTACTCCCAGGCAGATACAGCCCCACAGCCAAATAGGAGAGAATCGGTTGTAGCTTGGTAGCGGCTTATAGTTACCGTGCAGCAAAAACCCTGCCCAATAACTCGGGTGGCTGGTCAGTGCATTACTATTATCTAAATAATACAATTTGGCAGCTCGTAGCGCTTGTACTTTGGATAACCCATCATGTAAACCTTTGTAAAACTGCTCCATGATGCTGCTGGTAGCCTTATCGTCTACTTTCCAAAGGCTTTGTAAGGTACTTTTACATCCAGCATGCGTAAAGGCCCTTCCCAGACTCATAGCACCCTCACCTGGCATTAGTGAGCCTTTGCCAGTTTCACAAGCACTTAACACGACCATGTCTGTATCTAAATTTAAGTTGTAAATCTCATAAGCAAAAAGCGAATGCTCACTGCTCGTGTCAGTAGTAGAAAAATGCAAACGGGAATATAAGCTACTAGTAGAATCAAACTGCCCATGCATTGCCATATGTACAATGGAATATTGATTTATTTGATTAAGTAAAGTAGTTTTTTGGGCTTGCTGGCCTAAAAAATAGCTTCCCTCAAAAAACTGGCTTATGTGGCCTACTTCTTTCAATGTGCCACTAAGGTTTTGTAGTTGCTGGCTTCCACGAAATTGGCTAAGTGAACCTTCAATTGGACTAGTGCCACCATATGTAGGTGCAAAAGCAAGGCATTTAGTGGATCGATTGGATGCACGCTGTAGTTGTAAATAGAGTGATTGCATAGAATAGGCATAACTCACTGCATATTTTCGTATTAGATAGGGTAAATGTGAGGTTCCTAGTTGGGGAAGTTCGGTATTTGTTAGCAGTGATTCAAAGGGAATTTGAACGAGAGGCCCATCGGGCACAATAATAACATGTTTCACTTCCTCTGGTAACTGGTTTTGCACAGGCAACCAAATCAACTCACTATACTTTGCCAGGGTATTATGAAAATTTTCAGGTTGATGATGTAAGGAGTTATCTGGTAAAAATAGTTGATATAAACTTGTAAAATCAACATTATCTAGCTCAAGTGATACGACCAACACTTGCTTTTTTGTGACTATGATGGCAAACTGATCAAACGGCCCAAGAAAGTATGAAATATAAGCGGTACTAAAATCAAGTAGCTTTTTTATTAATTCGTTGGTTGATCTTGTAGAATCATAATAAGCTCTATAATAGGATGGATATTGAATTTTAAGCTGCTTCAGTAAACTATCTAGGACCAACTTATTTGTAATAATTTGCTGATCAACATTTGTTTTTTGCTTTCCCTTTAACTTAAATGCCTTCTTTTGTAAGGCCATAATGGTATCACTTAAGTGTTGTTCTTTTTTGCTTATCTTTGAAGGAACTTCTTCAAACAATAGTTGCTTATTTACCATCATTTGTCGTGAGAGGCTATTTGCTTTGCTTTTCTCAGATAGTTTTAGGGCAGTATATAATAGACTGGAATCATTTGTTTCATTATAAAGCAAATAGGCAGCCTTTATACCTTCCTCATAAATGGGAATGAGCATACCAGTGAGCTGCTGCCTAGTTGTAGGTGTACTAAAGTTTGTTCGCATAGTGTCCACTAAATTAAGCATGTGCAGATATGTATCAAGTGATAATGCTAAATAGTCCACATTATTAAGCTGATCGTAAGCTCTTTTAGCAATGCGTGCTTTATCACAAAGTAATCCAAGAAAATGAAGTTTACTAATGGCACCTTGGTAAGAAGGATTTATAAATATGTCTTGCACATCGAAATTGTTACACATACTAATTAAAGCCAATTGTTCAATTTGAAGAGCCTCTTCATTTTCTTTCATTTCAGAAAGTAATACAGCATAGTGTCTATATTTTAATGATAGCTGGAGCATCATATTTCCTTTTTTAAAATACTGAATACACTTTTCGTAATTAGCTCGTGCTTCCTGAAACTGACCCAATTTTATTTGGGCATAGGCAATGCTGCTGATGGCTTCATATACCCAATAATTATTTGGCCCCAAGGAGTTTTGTATTATTTCAAGCCCTTTTTTCCCGCAGTAAAGCTCTTTTTTATAGTTCATTAACTCATTAAATGAATATGACATATAAATATAAAATATCCCCACCCAATGATAATTTTCACCAAAAAGCCTGGTACCAATTTCAATGGCCTTTTTATAATTTTTAATTGCTGTTTCCTGCAAATTATATTTAAAATAAATATGTCCAAGGCTATTATAAGCTGCTGCATGCACATAGCTTTGTATATTATTTGATTCAAAAACATCTATACATTTTTGAATGTAGAAAATGGACTTATCAAAATCACCTTGCTCGTTTAAAGCTTCACCTAAATTGAGGTATGAAAGAGCAATCTCTGATTTTATCTTGGGGTGATATTTTAAATATAACTCCAGTGAACGCTTATGATATTCAATGGCTATATTTGTTTTTATAAGATGTAAATAGTTATAGCCCAAGCCATTTAATAGTTTCGCAAAACTCAATTCATTTTCCTCCAAATTGGGTAACAATGCCTCTACTTTCTGAACATAATAGGCTTGTGAATCATAATTTACACCTACAAAACAATTTGCAAAAACCAAGTAGATTTGAGCCTTAAAAGTTGACTTTAAACTTTTATTAAGTTGGGTGATCTTTTGAGCCTGTTTTAGTAGTGATTTTGCAGAGTCCAATACAGTTAATTCACAATTTGCACTTGCAAGACCTATTAGTAACTTCAACTTAAGTTTTTGTTTTTTATCAAGATAATTATGTTGCTTTGATAATGCATTTTGGTATAACTTCTTTGCTTTTTCAAAACCACCTATATTATAATAAATCTCAGCCAAATCAGCCATTAGCTGTATAAAACCTTCACTATTTGCAAGCTTTTGTTCCATAAATCTTTCATAAACTTTAGCATATTGCTCCTCTGCTTTATTAATTTGATCTTCCGAAAGATATAATTGACCGATTTGCCATTGAACCTGCACCAAAGAATCCCATTGTCTATTCATTTCAAATTGCATGGCTACTTGAGTAAGTGAGTCTAGCTTGGCTCCTACTGCCAGCAATGTATTGAACGGATAATACACTATTATAAAAATGAGACAAATGTATTGATTCATTGAGTTTAAAAAGTTGATTGGGCGTAATGTACTATTATTTTGATGAAATATACTAAATAAGAATTGATTATTTAGCATTGGATCTACTTGTAATTCATATATTTAACTATTTATTATTCTTAAATTATTATACTATCCTAAAGTTTTTATAGCTATTTAACCCGCATTATTCATCAGGTTAAGAATAGAGACAGAATGGTGTTCAAGTAAAAATTAGGTTGATTGCGAAGTAGGATTTGATTTCATTTAGGCAAAAACAGGAGTGTAATTTCTTGAATTTTGA
>JAUIFR010000137.1 GCA_030430325.1 Bacteroidia bacterium
TTCGAATCAATTAGCCTTTTTATTTGAGTGCTACTATAACCCTCAACTGTTAGTTGTTTTCTGCTCATCTTTTTTGAGGGAAATATAATACTTTTATTCGTAATTATTTATTAGACTTTATATAATATTAGCTTGGGCAATGCTTATTCAAATATAAATCAAACTGATTCAGCTATTTATCATTTTAAGTGTGGCCTAAGTGTATTGGATGAATTCTATCCTAACCGAAACAATAAAAATTACGCAAAGGTTTACGGCCAAATGTTAAAACTATACTTTAAACAAAATTTAAAGAAGCAGGCCAATCAAATTTTTAACACTGCAAAAAACGAAATTAAAAATCAAGAGCAGTATGATATAGCTCGGTACTATGAGATTTACACCAAATACTTTCTTGAAAATAAATATTATGATTCGGCATCTTATTATGCGCACCAAGCACTAAAACTCAATTTGCTAGAATATAAAGATGCATCATTATTTATGGTACCATCAATTCATTCAAAGCAAATTATCACACCTAGCATTATAAAGTTAGTTCAAAGTAAAGCTCAAGCATTATTAGAAATATATAAAATAAATCAAGACACAATATACTTGAAAGCAGCGCTGAACCATTTTATTGCAGGGTGTGATATGCTAGAAGAGCTCATGAGGGGGTTTAGCCATGTTGGCTCAAATAATATGTTATCCAAGTTTGCCGTATTATATGAGCAAGGCATGAGTTGCGCTGCCTTACTCGACAAAAAACTTAAAACGGATCAATATAAACGCATTATACACAATTTAGCTGAGCGTAGTAAAAGTATATTCTACTTGCAGTCAATTCAACAACAAAGAGCCATGCAGTTTTATGGCGTACCTGATAGCTTAGTGAGAAAACATAGATACTTACAGGCCCAATTGGTATTTCTTGAAAAAAATTATCACCAAGCCATCGAAAAAA
The DNA here is from genome assembly GCA_030430325.1 of Bacteroidia bacterium. Taxonomy (GTDB): domain Bacteria; phylum Bacteroidota; class Bacteroidia; order Cytophagales; family Cyclobacteriaceae; genus JAUIFR01. Next base: position 947 of record JAUIFR010000137.1, read on the forward strand.
AGCAACTTGAGGACTCTGAAAAATGGCATCAGAAAACTTTATTGACTTATGACAAGCTAGACTCCTTAAAAGCTTACATCAAAAAGAATCACCCAAGCTATTATACTATTCGATATAACAATAAACCATTGACAATCAAACACATTCAAAAAAAATTACAATTAGACTCTTCCATTTTTGTCAACTATTTTTGGGGAGAAAAAAATCTATTTGTAATACATTACTCACCAACTCGTGTTAATTATTTCATTGTTAAAAATATTGATACAATGAAGCAGATGCTAGATTCATTAACAATACTCGTATCTACACCTCCATTTACTAGTAAACATGCTCAAGATGATTGGAATAGTTTTCAAAATTTATCTCATGCATTGTTTCAAAAGCTACTTGGATCAAATAATATTAGCAAATGGCCTAAATTAATTATTTCACCTGACGGACACCTTCATAACTTCCCGTTTGAGCTACTAACTATAAGTAAAAAATCTGTTGGTGATAATCAATATAATAAATTAGACTACTTAGTATTATCAAATGCAGTTAAGTATGCTTATTCAGCCAAAACCTTTTTTGAACAAAAACATATTAACCAAAAATACCTCAAAGATTATGTTGCTTTTGCACCAATTTATAGTAGAGATAAAATATTGCCCAATACGAAGGAAGAAATAAACTTAATAGCTAATAAGTTTAAAGGGCAACAGTACATAGGCAATGAAGCAACACTTACGAACTTTCATAAAGTACACCAACAGTGCCGAATGATTCATTTGGCTATGCATGGCTACTGGAACTCAGAAACTTATACCTCAAAGCTTATATTTCAGCACGGCTCAGCATTAAACAATCAAGATATTTATAACTTACACATTCCTGCCGAGCTCGTTGTATTAAGTGCATGTAATACGGCTAAGGGGATTGTGCTACCAGGTGAAGGTGCATTGAGCCTAGGCAAGGCCTTTCAATATGCTGGCTGTGCCAATGTGATGATGAGCCAATGGAAACTTCCAGATCAAACGGCACTTAAACTAATGGGCTCATTTTATAAATCTATAGAACAAGGTATTACAATTGAGAAAGCATTAGCAAATGCTAAAAGAGCACATATCTTGCATCAAGATCCATTGTTAGCACATCCATTTTACTGGGCCCCATTAGTGCTTTATGGTAACCACAGTGATGTATACACAGGTAAATCGGATTGGTTCCATTGGAAATATTTTGTGGGATTAAGTATAATCACTTTATTAGTTCTTGTTTATTTCCCATTGAAAAGACGTTCACAAAGAAAATAAAATCAATGAAATTAGCAAAATATCTTCAAAAGAAAAATTTATTCAATGATTTTTGCAGAACTTGTTGAAAATCTTAACTATTTGCAGGTACAGGCTTTAGCTTAATAATATGAAGTAAATTAAACACTACAATAACTGCATATACAGGATCAAGCTCAAACCATCTAACACCAAAATTAGGCCTATGACCATTTTTGTGGTGATTATTATGATAACTTTCGCCCAACATTAAAAAGTCAACTGGAAGTAAATTTTTAGAGGTATCCCCAACTTTAAAGTTTACATAGCCATATTTATGGGCAAACCAATTAATTATTGCGCCATGAATCGGGCCAATGATAAAGTGTAACGGAAGCAAGAAATACATCCACCAATGAGTGGCAAAGAAGTAGTAAAATGCAACATAACATAGGCCCCAAAATATCCTAATCGCCCATCGGTCAGCAAATTTATCGAACGAAGTCCATTGAGGCACGCCACGTTTGAACCGATCTTCTACTTGTGTTCGGCCATAAAATATATTTGAATATATCGTTTTGGTTCGCCACATCATCGTAAACAAATTACTATCATACTTGGGAGAATGCGGGTCTTTGTCAGTATCTGCATATGAATGGTGCATTCGGTGCAAAATCCCATACGCATACGGACTTAAATAAGAAGAGCCTTGTGCAACAAAAGAAAAGACAAAAAATACTTTTTCCCAAAAACGAGACATGGTAAACATCTGATGTGCAGCATACCTGTGATGAAAGAATGTCTGACTAAATAACGAAAGATACCAATGCGCAACGAAAAATAAGAGTATGACCATATCTTTTATAATTAATGGAATGATGTAGCAGGACTACAACAGTTTACTTCCAAAAACGAATTGTTGATAAAATTATTATGCCCAAAGGTAATGAATCTATGCGATTTTTAATAAAAATAAGGCCTTAAATCATCAGTAAATCTTGAAATTAAAACTAGCGTGTTGATAAGTAGAGTTATAACCTATATGGAATAAAAGAGCTCACATCTCCTCCATATTTGTGTACTTCACGAATGATGCTGGAGCTAATCGCTGCATATTTTGGTGATGTAATTAAGAAAACAGTCTCTAAACCATCATTTAAATATCGATTTACTTGAGAAATACTATTTTCATACTCAAAATCTGTGGTATTTCGAAGCCCCCTCAGTAGAAAATTAGCCTTGTAGCGCTTTGCTAGTAATGCCGTAAGCTCATCAAATATGATCACTTCAATATTAGGCAGATGTATAAAGTTAGCACGTACTTTTTCTAACATCATATCCAAATCAAAATACCTCGTTTTATTTGAATTATGTCCAAAAGCTATTACTATTCTGTCAAAAATCTGCAGCCCTCTCAAAACAATATCTTCGTGACCATTAGTAAATGGATCGAAAGAACCCGGAAAAATCGCTACCTTATTAAGTTTACTCATTACAGTATAGCCATATTTAGTACATCAAAATACTGTTGATCTTCGATTTCGTCAAACATATACCCATAATGCAAAAACTTAGGCCTATTACCAAATGAAATGTTCCGGATATATTTGTATAGTTGTCGAAATAAGTTCGATTCAGCATCGATATGCCCCCATAGCATAATTTTATGCTGGTTTTTGTCCAAATCAAGCTCTTTCATGATTAACAAAATATATCTCGAAAAATCAGCAATTCGTTTTATCACAAATTGGTTATAAAAACGTAACTGCTCAGCTGACCCAGCAACTATATGGAGCCTATTTTTATCGACAAACACACACATGCTATCCTGTTCAGACTCGAACTGACGCATCGCACCCTCAATGATGGCACAAGATTGATGCGTAAAACGAATTGAAAGATTTGGGTAACGGTTAACAAACCAAGATTCAATCTTTTTACTTGCCGCAAATACATTTACAAAAGATTGATCTGCATGTGGGTAATAATGGAAATTTTCGTTATTTGGATACGTTACAGCATTAAATGTAAGGTAAGAGTGAAGCTCGCTTTCAACAAAGAAATCATTAGGAACCAATGCAAATTTTTTATTTTTAAAAGCTAACGTTACCGAATGCCAAAACCCAGCCATAAGGAGAGCATGGGAGTCAAAAATTTTTTCTAATACAAATAAATGTGCATTAGGGGAGTCTACCTTTTTGAAAGTAAAGTCTTCGAGCAATAAGCAGCGCTGGTCCACAGAGTTTACTACACAAACTTGAAGATCATGATTGCCCGCCAAAAGGTATAAGTCGTATTGATGTAGATGATCTACTTCGAGTCGGTCATCTTTAATTTTATTTGCAAGCCGGTAATTCGCCGAAATGAAATCCAACGTACTACTCCCAGTTTCCTGAAGTGGTAACATCATATTGAGAGCCGAACCTCAATGGCTTTCTGGCAAACTCATCATAGCTCTCTTTTCGATTTTTATTAATAGGGTTAGTATCCCAAACTTCGATTACATTAATTTCAATACCACTACGATCAAGTTTTCCGGCGAAAATACCAAAGGTATCCAGTGGTTCATTTTTCTTTGATTTGTCGATATTAGGAATAAGTGGTAATTCTTTCAATTTAAAATCTGGGTATTTGGAAAGAGAAAATAAGGAATCTTTTACCGATACGTAACCAAGCGTATCAAGCTCTACAGTAACCTCTTCTGCACCATAATCTAATAATTTGGTGATTTCTTTACGCTCTATCAGCGTAAACTTACCTGTATCAATAAAACTAATGAGCTTTGACCAATCACTTGTATATTGACCATTTACTGCCAAATAGGCTTTCTCAGCTTGTCGAATTATACTCAACTTTTCGGCCACCTGTTTCTCAACAAGTGCTATTTTTTCATCTTCTGCAATCTTAGATGAGATCCCATTTGCTAAAAAGACCCCCAACACAATACTTATTACAAAAAATACTATTGTTAAAATTGATGTTTTTCCGTTCATTTCTACCCAAAATTTTTTATGCAATAATACTTATTTTCTTACATATTACAAACGAATATTCGAATTTCCCAGCAATAAATGCTAATGCGGTCAAATTGGCATAAATAGCATTTTCAATACTTAATTTGAATAAAATAGGCAAAATTTGTTGATTTAAATCAACAAACATGGGTTTTCAACCTATATTATTAATTTATTAAATTCAAGGTTTTTATCTTCCATTTCTAGAATCTTTGACTTTGATAAAAAGCGGTTCACATAAGCATTTTAGGAACTCACAGACTCCTTTTTGTCCATTACAAGACTCCTATTTATTTATAAGAATTAATTTTGTAATAATTAGAAATATTGTTAAATTGCGCGACTCAAAAAAAATACATTAAAAATGGCAGTAACACGATTGCAACGTAAGGACCAAAAAAATAAGTACCGTGCAAACATGCGGCAAGCTACGATCAAGCGATTGAATGCAAAGCCTGTAATTAAAAATGTCGATATTGAAGAAATAAAGGCATCATTTGCTAAAAAAAGCAAACCAAGCAAGAAGGCCGTAAAAGAAGAGCAGGAACAAACAGCTGAAGCTTCTGAGTAGTGAACTAAGCGATTTTTCTGGTCATGGTAATACCTATTGAAGTCGAAGAGCTCACCAACGTGGTGATGATTGGTGATCGTGTATTGATTAAACCAAAGGCCGAACGTAGCCAAACAGACAGTGGACTATATTTACCCCCTGGCGTGCGTGAAAAAGAAACGATCCAGGTAGGTTATGTCATGAAGGTTGGCCCTGGTTATCCGATCCCAGCTTTGGCCGATGAAGAATCTTGGAAAGAGCCTAGTGAAGAAATAAAATATGTACCGCTGCAACCAAAAGAAGGAGATTTGGCGGTATACCTACAAAAAAGTGCTCATGAAATACGCCTTCATCAAGAGCCGTATATGATTGTACCTCATCAAGCTATCCTGATGATAATTCGGGATAATGGTCTTTTTGAATAGCCTCTTTTGACACTCATTAAATCTCAAAATAATACTATTAGATTTTTCGAAGTATAATCTAGAATATTCCGCTATTCATCATTTTTTTTGTAAAGTAGGGTAACATCTCAGCCCAAACTGTTATAAATAGATAAGTAATTAATCGAAATCGTATTATGAAAGAAATTCACGAAGAAATGGGATGGCTCGATCAAATAATAGCCATGCGCATACAACAGCCAAAGTTATCTGTAAGTGATTTATTAGAAGCACACCCTACATTTAAGTATGAAAGCTGTATTTACCAAACATTTATTGAGCAGTTTCAGTTAAATGCCATGGATCGGCTTGCACTTGCCTTAAGCATGGCACCATCGTATGCCCCCTGCATTATGGAGCGCCTACGTAATGTACATGAGTTAGCGGCGTTGGTGGGTGGCGCTATTATACCAGACACCAATAATTATATACCAACCGGAGGTTCTCTATTGTATTTGATGGGCGGTACAGACTTAGAGCGTCGGCATTCATTCCGTAGTTACTTATATGGTAGTCATGAGCTTATACGAAACCGTCTAATTACTACGATACCTGTGAGCCCCATACTTGAAACTTGCTATTGGTTAGCATCAAAGGAGCTCCTTAAAAGTCTGGATCTTAATGTTCCTATTGCCATTACTATGTCTACCGTACATTGTTTGGATTCGAGTTGTTGAATTCACATGAAAGTTGATTTTAATCTATTTTACTATTTATTCTTAAATAAAGAATTTGAATTTATTTAGCTAATTTTGTTTATTTTTAAAATTATTTTACATAAATTTAGCAAAATTTAATCAATATTTTTCATTTTTAATTACTTAGCCTATACTCCTCTGAGATGGGATCGCCCCGTTCATCTTCCAGCTGGTAGTCAAAAGTATATTCAATATCGTTTATCGCCAAGAACTCACACAAGTCTTCTAAGATTTTGCGACCCACGGCTAAATTTCCTAAATATCGCGCTGTCATATGAAAATCGGTAATTTCGTCAGATTGTATATCTCTATATTCACTGGGTTCAATACTGAAGGAAAAAGGCTCTTCATCATAATCAATGACATTATCCCCTTCGATGAACCTTATTTTACTGGCATCAAATTGCTTCTTTATAATTGGCAGCAGGGAAGACATGCTCGTTTGAAATAATTCACCTATTATTGCTACTACTTTCATCTGAATATGTTAAATAATTTCAATAGATTTAATTTACGAATATTTACAAAAAAACAACTTTAACCAATTAACTCTTTTTTAGATTCGAGGTAAAATGGATACAAACTATCAATTACTTGCAAGCATAATCAGAAACGATTTTGATAGCGCCAAAGCGACACTAGAGAATAGTGCAGATCCTAATTACCAACACCCCTCAGTTAGTAAAACTAAACCTCTGCATATAACCGTAAAGAGGTATAAAAAAGCCAGAAATACTAAAAAAGTATATCTTTCTACTTTTAGAATATGGTGCTAACCCATTTGAGGTAGATAATGGGGGAGATTTGATGAACGTAAAATATTTGGTGGAGTTGGGGGCAGACCCACAATTAAATTCCGCAGTTATTTTGAAAGGTACAAACAAAAAAATTAAAGACTATATAAATGAAGTAATATGTGAAAATCAAAAAACATTATGATTTTAGAAGCAAATTTGATAGAAATTTAACGATACAACATTAACAGGCAGCTCAAGCCCGAAATACAAACATCTTATAACCAGTGATATTTAAATATTTTCCCCATTTTTTGTTAATATTCATTAACGCCTATTCTTTTTATTAATGCCCGTAAGGGTGAAGTACTTCGGATCAATTGTTATACCAAAAATTAAAAATGATGAAAACAAAATTAAAACTAAAACAGCTTAATGTAAACTCATTTACTATAGGTGATGCCAAATTAATGGCAACATTAAAGGGTGGAAATCAAAACCAAAGTGAAAAATCTTGGTGTGAAAATATGAATTAGCATATCACCAAAATGGAGGTGGGTTATAATTTCCTACCTCTTATTTATATAAACAACTATAGAAAAACAATTTGATATCGAGCGGTTTATTACTAAATTTATATTACCAATTTATACCAGCAGGCTCAAATTTTATTTTGTTAACACGTATTTATATTAATTTGTTTAAAAATTTACTAGTCAGCTATTTAAATGGATTAAGCATGCATATTGTTAACACATGGGTAGAAAAGTAATTATAGTTGATAGACATGCAAACATTACTGATAGAAAATATACTAAACAACAAAGATGCAGATGCATACGAGCTGCTCTCCAAATCGATCAAAAACAAATGTATCGGTCTGGTGATCAACAAGTACCGTGTCAATGAATCGGAATCCATTAGCATTCTTTTTGAGGCATTTTTAGAGCTATGTGATCGCGTCAGAAAAAAGCTATTTACTTTTAAGGATGAGGTGAGCTTCACCGCATACCTCAAAAAGATCTGTTTAACAAAAGCCAAAGCATATAAGAAAGAAGTGGTTGGCGAAACATTTATATACTCTACTGAGCAATTTGAGCAGATGGAGTCGATGATGCAGATGGAGATTCAGCAAGCCAAGGATGATATTTATGATGCTAAAAAGCAGCGCTACGGAATTGACCTGGCTAGCTTAGATAGCTCAGGAGATGTTAGCAATAAACGTATTGTGGAGGCCTATCATTCGCTACGCGAGGAGTGTAAAATGCTCCTAATGCTAAAAGACATCCTCAAATCAAAGTACAGTACAATTGTAGACGCGCTGGGGTTCTTTTATAAAATAAAAAATGAAAATGTATGCCGGATTCAGGTTATGCGTTGCCGCAAGGCGCTAAAGGAAAAATTAAAAGACTTAAATGTGAAATCTTATGAATGCCATAAGTGATATTGATTTAATACAGAAGTTTCAAGACGACGAGCTAAATGAGCAAGAGTTGGCCACTTTCAAAAAGCGGTTTGAGCAAGATCCTGTTTTTGCTAAAGAGGTAAAGTCCTTTGTAGACATCTCGGCCACTTTACAAGGGATTAAAAGTTACCAAAACAAACAAGGTCAATCAAGTAGCACGCCATATCGATTGTATATGCGAATTGCAGCTGTAGTAGCTTTACTCATACTGAGTACGGTAATTCTATTTAATAAATTTGGTCAAAAAAGCAGCCAGGAGCTCTACCAAGCCTATTATCAGGTGGCACCTTGGCCCAGTGACCGCAGCAGTAGCAGCATGATACAGCAGCTTTACCTTGCTGGTGAGTATCAAAATGCACTCGATAAAATTGAAGAGCAGGTGCCCAAAGTACACACCCCAAGTTATTTTTATCTGGGCAATTGCCATTTACGAGTGGGTAATCAAGATATGGCTAAAGCCATTTTCACCCAAATTGCTAAGAGCGATAAGAGCTTTTATCAAAAAGATGCACAGTGGTTCGTCGGATTAATTCACTTAAAAGAAAATAACCCTAGTATGGCCCGTACTTATTTACAGTTGGTAATTGATGGGGACGGAAAATACCAGCAACAAGCCCAAGAATTACTCAAAGACATGAATGGGCTATAAATTGTATTTTTTTAAGTTATACCTGGGGAGTTATAGCCAAAAGTATTGTATTTTTTTAATAACATAAAAAACGATTAATATGAAAAGAAAGTTAAAAATCAAACAGTTAGAGGTGAAAAGTTTTATCGCAAATAGCAACCTCATTGGAGGTGGCATTTGGCCTGGTACACGCGAACATTGCCCAGGTCAAAAAGATAAGAACTAAATTGTTAAATTATGAAAAAAAAAATAAAAATAGACCAACTGAAGGTTAAAAGCTTTAGGATACAAGATGACAAAAAGAAAATTGTTTTGAGCGGGGGAACTCGTTCGCACGTTGAAAGTGAATGGCCTATTTGCCCTAGTGGTAACGATCCAGATTAATTAAATTTTAAAAATCAACCCATGAAAAGGCCATACGCTATACCAATACAAT
>JAUIFR010000138.1 GCA_030430325.1 Bacteroidia bacterium
GGCATGAGAGGGCCTGGCGAAAAGGAACTGGAGACTGATAAGCGTATTGTTCGTGATAAAATTTCATTATTAAAAAGTAAGCTTGAAAAGATAGAAAAACAGGCTTTTACACAACGAAAAGTTCGTAATCAGTACGTTCGGGTAGCTATAGTTGGCTATACGAATGCAGGTAAGTCATCGTTGATGCGGTTATTATCAAAAGAGAAGGTTCTTGTTGAAAATCAATTGTTTGCGACATTAGATGCTACAGTCCGCAAAGTAGTTATTCGTCAAATTCCATTTCTACTTTCCGATACAGTTGGATTTATTCGTAAACTACCACATGACTTAGTAGCATGTTTTAAGTCGACACTCGCAGAGGCATGTGAAGCAGACATATTGCTTCATGTTGTAGATTTATCCTCTTCAGAATACCAGCGGCATATTCACACAGTTAATGAAACACTGAAGGAAATTGGGGCAATTGATAAGCAAGTAATTATGGTATACAATAAGTTGGACCAATACTTAGCGAATGAGCAGCTCCATATCAGTCAATTTAATCAAACCAAATCTTTGGCATTAGGGCAACATGATCAGATAAATACTCGCGCCTATATTTCGATTACAGAAAAGCTCGGAATAGATGAATTTAGGCAAGTTTTATTTGAACAAGTAGCTAATTTATATTATACTAGGTATCCATATTTAAGACCACAGTCCAAATCAATATGATCAAACAAAATGATAAAGTGGTAACACAAAATAAGTTTCAAGAACGAGCAATAGATGCCTTTGAAAATGTGCATCAACTCATATTTGGTCCCATTATGTTCCAGGCTGCTTCGGCCATGTTAGCGTTTGGAGTTTTAGCCGAAATTAAACGCAAACCCGGTATATCATTCTCAGAATTACAGCAACAGACCAAATTATCGGCATATGGCCTAAAAATTTTATTAGAGGCAGGCGAAGTAATAGGATTGATTTTTCAGCAGGATCACCAATACAAAGTAACAAAAGCTGGTGTGCTTTTGTTACACAACAAAATGGTTAAGGCCAACTTTGATTTTGTGAACGAAGTTTGCTACACTCCAATGAGACATTTAACTCAATCTATAGAAGATGGGCACCCTGAAGGACTAAAAGATTTTGGAGAATGGGATACCATTTACCAAGGACTTTCAAAATTACCAGAAAAAGCCAAAGACGCTTGGTTTCAATTTGACCATCATTTTTCGGATCAGGCTTTTCCTGAGGCCTTAAAATTACTCTTTGAGGCACATAAGATTAATCATTTAGTAGATATAGGTGGGAATACAGGGAAATGGGCTAAGGCTTGTTGCACCTTCGATGAGCAGGTTCAGGTACACCTGTTTGATTTACCCACTCAATTACAAGTGGCGCAGCAAGAGATTGAAGCTACTTCATTTGCTCATAGAGTCCATTACAATCCAATTAATATCTTGCATGATGAACTTACCATTGATGTAGTGCCTGATATCATTTGGATGAGCCAATTTTTAGATTGTTTCTCAGAAGAGGAGATTGTCATGATTTTGCAAAAAGTACGCAAGATTAGTAGCCCTCAGACGACGATTTATATTTCAGAATTATTTTGGGATCAGCAGCAGTTTCAGGCGGCAAAGTTGAGTTTAGTGGCCACTACTTTTTATTTTACATGTCTGGCCAATGGCAATAGTAAAATGTATGCGTCAAATGATTTTAAGCAACTTCTTGCGCGTGCAGGGCTCCGAATTATTAAAGAATTTCCTTTAGTAGGAGGGAGCTATCATACCTTGCTGAGGTGTGAAATTGATTGATTAGGTTTCAATATATTTTGCTAAATTTGATTAAAAATATAGTTTAATTCATTGTATTTTGCTAAATAGGTTTATTAATAAAGTAGTTTTCTCAGCAAGTAAATGGCATCTTTTTAGTTGTTTGTTTAGTATATTATGGTTAATTCAAGCTCAAGCTTCCATAGCTAGTCAAGATTTTCATACTAATTTGAGTTATGAAGAATTAAATAAAAAAGTTGAAGAATTATATTACAATGCAAACTATAAAGATGCTGCTAACATGGCAAAAGTGGGTCGAGAAAAAGCAAGGCTTGAGTTTGGTATGCAAGACACTACTTATAGTAAGTTTACAGGTCATTTAGCACTTTTATATCAAGTTTTGGGAAATTATGAGGAGGCTGAAAAGCTTTATAAACAGACTATTGAGATCGAGGAATCATTAAAAGGAAAAATGCAAGAAGGATATGCTATCTTGTTGAACAATCTGGCAAGTTTGTACGAAGCAACAGGTAGATTTCAAGAATCGAAATCAATCTATTTGAAATCTCTTTCAATAAAGGAAAAAGTAAATGGAAAAGAAAGCATTGACTATGCCACCACACTGCATAATTTAGGGTATTTAAGTCAAACTTTGGGACATTATGAGCAGACAGAATCTTATTACGAAGAATCAATTCGTATTGTTGAAAAGGTGCAGGGTAAATATAATATTGATTATGCGATAATTTTACATAATTATGCAAGGCTGTTTCAAGTTATGGAACACAATGAGCAAGCTATATTACTTTATAAGGAAGTTTTAATTCTTTATGATAGTTTAATTGGTAAGCAGCACCCTTATTATGCTAGTACTTTGAGCAATTTGGCCTTAATATATCAATATACTTCAAATTTCGAGCAAGCTGAAAAATTGTATTTGGCCTCATTGGCTATTTACGAAAAGTCAAATAATACGATAAATTCGGGTTACGCCTCCTTATTGAATAATTTAGCAGGACTCTACAAATCAAAAAAAATGTATGAGCAGGCATTGGATTTATATCGCAGGGGTTTAGCCATCGACGAAAAACTTATTGGTAAGTTACATCCAGAATATATTGTTTATTTGAAAAATATTGGCCAGGTATTTCAACAAATGGGGCAATTTGAAAATGGATTACGAGTTTATCGCGAAATTCTTGATATTAATGAACAAAAAAAAGTAAAAAATCATTTATATTATATTAGATCTCTTGTTGACTTAATCAAGCTTTACCAACATACTTCTCAAATAGATTTAGCTTGGGAATATGCCCATGAATCTGTAGGTATTATTGTTCAATTGCCGATCCATCATGAAATTAATCCATCTTGGGCAGAACAAATTTTGAATGCTCACTTCATTACTATACAGCACCAACTAGAATTAGTAAGAGCTCTTACCTATATGTATGATCTTTTTAAAGAAATAAATGATGTAAATAAATTACAAAAAAAGTCCATCATTGCCAGCTTAGTTATCGAACTATTAAAAAAAGCGAAGAATAGTTTTAGTAATGATGAAGATAAATTAAGAATTATAAAGGAAAGCCATAACTGGATGCAACGAAGTTTGACCTTATTTGATTTGGATCGCGATATTAATAAAGCATTTGAGGTGAGCGAGTTACATAAATCTGTACTCTTAATGGAGGCTACTAATTCCACAAAGGCCTATCAATTGGTTCAGCTCCCTGATTCGGTTATGAATAAAGAGCAAGAAATTCAGGATAAAAAAGCGGAACTAGAAGCCAATTTATTGAGCAATATCGATAAAAATCAAAAAGATAGCCTAACGGTAATACTTAATAAAGTAAATTTGGAGAGTATAAGTTTTAAAAAATTTATCAATGCAGCGTATCCTAAATATGCAGCACTAAAATATCAGACAAATATTACTTCTATAGCTTCCATTCAACAAACATTAGATGATCGATCTGCCTTAATTGAATATGTGTTAGGGGACTCAGCTATTCACATCTTTTGTATTACTAGGAAACACTCAAGATTGATATCAAAGCCAATAAGTATTGAAAATTTCAATGATCACCTACGAAAACTTAGAGAAATTGTAAGTAATTTTAGCTTGTTAAATGAAAATAATAATCAAACTTATCAAGAATATGTGGAGCATGCCCACTGGTGTTACCAGCAACTTATCACGCCAATTTTGGAAAATGTTACTGGTATGGCACATCTCATTATAATTCCGGATGGATTGCTTCATCATCTCCCATTTGAAAGTATACTCACCAAAGGACCTCCATTTGAACAATCATCTTATGCTTCATTACCCTATTTAATTCATGATTATAGCATTTCATATCAACAATCAGCTACACTATGGATGAATAATAAAAATGATATCCAACCTGACCATAATAATCAAATATTGGCTATGGCAGCAAATTACACGAATAAATTGGATGACCTGAGCACGTATAATCGATACCCCGCTCATACAAGGCTAAGAAGTAATCTATCAGCATTGCCTTCAGCAAGAATTGAAGTAAGTGACTTAGCCCAGGAATTTAAGGGCTTTTTTGGCTTTGATTCCCTTGCTACTGAGCGTGTTTTTAAAGAAAAAGCTGGAAATTATGGAATCATCCACTTGGCTATGCATGGGTTGTTGAATGAAAAGTTTCCTACCTTATCGAGTTTGGCCTTTACGGAAGACCATGATAGCCTTGAAAATAATTTTTTACAAGCATATGAGGTGGCAAAAATGGAATTAAATGCTGAGCTGGTAGTACTTTCTGCTTGCCAGACAGGATATGGTAAATTTGAAAAAGGAAATGGTACAGCGTCCTTGGCTCGAGCTTTTATGTATGCTGGGGTACCATCACTTGTGGTATCTTTGTGGCAAATTGAAGATGCAGCCACAGCACAAATTATGAGGCAGTTTTATTTATACCTCAGTGATGGTTTGGATAAGGCCGAAGCGCTTCGCAAGGCCAAACTTGATTATATTAAGTCAGCAAAAGGAATCAAGGGTCACCCTGCGTTTTGGTCGCCTATTATTCAGGTTGGGAACCATGATGCAATTAGTCTTGAACGAAAATTGCACTGGCAGTGGTGGGTAGGAGGTACCATTTTGATTATCATTGTGCTTACATCATTTCTTGTAAAAAAGCATTAATCTTAATAAATTAGAATGACCTATATATTAGTAAATTGAACAAAATCTGCAAAAAATATTCAAAATAAATTTAATAATGAATGTAATTAGCACAATACATTGAATTTTTGCCTTCAATTTATAGTCTAATTTGAAATGAATCTGCTCAAAGAATACCTCTAAATATTCATGCAATATTCGCTTAGCTTGTAATTTTTCTATACCTTTGGGCATTTAACTAAATCCGTCACAATGAAAGGAATAATTTTGGCAGGTGGCTCAGGAACTAGGCTGCATCCATTAACATTGGCCGTGAGTAAGCAACTGATGCCTGTTTATGATAAACCCATGATTTATTATCCCTTATCAGTACTGATGCAATCGGGTATTCAGGATATATTAATTATTTCTACACCTCATGATTTGCCACATTTTGAACGATTGCTAGGTGATGGTAGTCAATTGGGGTGTGCCTTCAGTTATGCTATTCAAGAAAAACCTGAGGGGCTTGCTCAAGCCTTTATGATTGGAGAATCATTTATTGGTCAAGACAGTGTAGGTTTGATTTTAGGTGATAATATTTTTTATGGAAATGGGATTCAGCCATTGTTACAGGAAAACAAATCTCCCGAAGGGGGAGTTGTTTTTGCATATCATGTACATGATCCAGAACGCTATGGTGTAGTTGAGTTTGATGAACAATTCCGAGTTCGAAGTATTGAGGAAAAACCAAAACACCCAAAATCAAATTTCGCCGTTCCTGGATTGTATTTTTATGATAATCAAGTGTTAGACATTGTCAAAACGCTTAAACCAAGCCTAAGAGGTGAATATGAAATTACAGATGTAAATAAAGCTTATTTGGCAAATGGGATGTTGAAAGTTGGTTTATTAGATCGAGGGACAGCTTGGCTTGATACAGGAACTTTTGCATCACTTATGCAGGCTGGCACATTTGTTCAGGTCATTGAGGAGCGTCAGGGCCTAAAAATTGGTTGTATAGAGGAAGTGGCCTATCGCATGGGGTTTATTAACGAGACACAATTAACCAAATTAGCCAGTGGATTAGTAAAAAGTGGTTACGGAGAATATTTATTGCAATTAGTTGAAGATCAGCATGTTGCTCAAATGTAAGATATCATGAAAAAATTGTTGAAATGGGCAATGCCGCATTTAATTGCCATCGTTATATTTAATGTAGTTTGTATTTTATTCTTTTCTCCTATTTTCTTTGAAGGAAAGAAAGTATATCAACCAGATATACAGCAAGTAAAAAGCATGTCAAAGGAGCTTCGTGATTTTAGGGAGCAGCAGGGAGAGGAAGGTATTTGGACCAATGCTATGTTTAGTGGAATGCCAGGATATTTTATCGACGTAAAATATAATAAAGGTGTCTTTTTTTTATTTCAATTGGTTACAAACGGACTGCCACATCCTAGCCGAATTATTTACCTTGCCATGTTTTCCTTTTATATCTTATTAATTGTATTTGGTGTTAGGCCCTATTTGGCAATTATTGGAGGTATATGCTTTGGATTGAGCACCTTCAGCATCATAAGTTTGGTGGCTGGTCACAATGGCAAAGTGGCCGTAATAGCGCTCATACCATTATTAGTTGCTGGATTGCAGCTTATATATGATCAACGTAAGTGGCTTACCGGATCAGCTTTAGTTGCTATTGCTTTAGCATTAATTTTTTATATGAATCATCTCCAAATTATATATTATACCTTGATGCTTTGTATCATTTTTACACTAAATTATTTAATTTTTTCAATTCGTGAAAAATCGATTCAGCCATTTATTAAGTCCACATTATTTGTAGTTGTAGCTATTATAATAGGTGTAGGGGCTAATACTGGTAAATTATGGAGCAGTTACGAGTATAGTAAATATTCCATTCGGGGCGAGAAAATCCTGCCGCCTGCCGAAGGTGAAGCTCGTGAGGGGCTTACTAAAACATATGCATTTAGTTGGAGTAATAGCATCGATGAGTTGTTTACTTTGTTCATTCCCAATTATTATGGAGGTGCAAGTGGTTACAATGTTGGTGAGAAGTCTAATATGGCTCAAGCCTTAGCTCAGGCAGCAAGTCCAGGTCAAATCCGCAATTTTGTTAAAGCAGCCCCTATGTATTGGGGGGATCAACCTTTTACCGAGGGTCCAGTATATGTTGGTGCCATTATATGCTTTTTGTTTATTATTGGTATTTTCTTTGCACCAAAAAAATATAAGATTTGGATGCTAATAGCCTGCTTATTATCATTTATGCTCTCACTGGGAGATAGTTTGGCGTGGTTCAATTATTTTATGTTTGATCATGTACCGCTTTTCAATAAGTTTAGGGCAGTTACCATGGCTATTTGTATTGCCATGGTTATAATACCATTGCTTGGTTTTATTGGTTTGGAATCATTTTTAAATCAAACCGATGACCAAAGAAGTAAAAAAATGTTCTATTGGGCAATAGCTATTACCGGTGGATTATGCCTGGGGATTTATTTAATGGCAAATGGATTTAGCTATGAAAGCCAAGGTGATGCACGCTTGGCTAGTCAGCCGGAATGGTTGCTTGAGGCCATTAGGGCTGATCGTATGGACCTACTAAAATCAGATGCAATCAGGTCCTTGATATTTGTTGGATTAGCTTTTGCTTCTATTTACTTCTTTGCCATTCAAAAAAGGTTTTCTCTTCCGGTATTTTGCATATTATTTGGTGGGCTGTGTTTAGTAGATTTATGGACGGTCAACAAGCGTTATTTCACTAAAGATGACTACCGCCGTGCATCGGTTGTTGATCATATTAAACCGACTGACGCCGACCTAGAGATAATGAAAGATAAAGGGCCAAACTACCGCGTATTTGACTTGGCGGGAAACTTTAATAGTGCCTTAGCATCACATTTCCACAAATCAGTGGGCGGTTATCATGCTGCAAAATTGCAACGATACCAAGACCTGATCGATAAACACCTTAGTCAAGAGATGCAAACTTTTGTGACTAGTTTGCGCGATGGAATTCCAATTTTTGATCAAATACCGGTGCTTAATATGTTAAATACCAGGTATTTTAAATATGGAAGTGAAAAAAATGCTTTTGTAAAAAATCCAAAGGCCATGGGCAATGGTTGGTTGGTTTCGAACGTGAAGACGGTGGCTTCTCCAGATGAGGAAATAAAATGGCTGAGCCAAGTTGATTTAGGTAATACGGCCGTCTTATTAAATGACCAGCCCATCAAAGAATCATATAGTAGGGAAGGCAGTATTACCAATACACATTGCCAGCCCAATGAGTTACGTTATGAAATTATTGCAAAAGATGAGGCATTGGCCGTCTTTTCAGAAATTTATTACCCTAAAGGTTGGCATGCTACCATCGATGGACAAGATGTGCCTATTTTGAGGGCAAACTATGCGTTACGGGCCTTAGAAATTCCTCCAGGTAAGCACGAGGTTGTGTTTACATTTATGCCTACTTCATATAAAGTCGGGAGTGCCATAGGTTTGGTATGTTTTATCCTTTTGATAGGAGGACTAGGTTTTACCTTGTATAAAAGGGTAAAAGAAAGTGGCTTTATTGGAGCTGAACAACCTGAAATGGAATAAACATTATTGCTCAGTCAACGTATTTAAAAATGCAATTATGGCCTCTTGCTCGGAGGGGCTAAGCTCAATTCTTGGCGAATTTGTTTTGTTTTGGAAAAAAAACGGATCAAGTGTGGCAGAACTTTGAACTTGATGGCTATAGTGTTGCAATACCTCTTCTAGTGTAGTAAATCTACCATCATGCATGTAGGGTGCTGTACGCGCAATGTTTCGCAGTGTAGGTGTTTTAAATTTTCCGATATCGGTAGAATCTAAACTGATGCGAAACCTGCCTTGGTATATTCCTTCATTATTAGGAGGAAATGTCTTGTTTAATCCAATATTATGATATTGATTATCAGTAAATAAAGGCGGGGGATGGCAAGCTTGACAATGTTTTTGAAACAATAAATAGCCTTGAAATGCCTTTGTAGATAAGAAGGTAGAGTCTTTGGTTAAAAAATACTGATCAAAAGGACTATTTGCAGCGATTAAAGTTCTTAAGTATTGAGCTAGTGCTCTAGCAATATACGCACTATAAACACTGTCCGTTCCAAAAGTAGCCTTAAATTGCTTAAGATATGAAACACCCTGATTTAATCGAGAAGTGATTTGATGGAGTGACATATTCATTTCTTTGGTATGCGTAAGTGGCGCAAATATGGAAGATTCTAGATTTTTTGCACCCCCATCCCAAAATAATTCGGGCATCCATGCAAGATTAATTAAGGTAGGAGTGTGGCGATCGAGAATAAGACCTTTATCTCCCAAACTTAATGGAATACTGTCGGCAAAACTATGACTTGGCAAGTGGCAGCTTGCACAAGAAATACGACCAGAGTTGGACAAATTAGTATCAAAAAATAAACGTTTACCCAAATTTATGCCAGGCTCAGTCATGGGATTTCGATCAGGTATGATTGGTGGAGGAAAATGTGCTGGAAAGGTGAATTCCTTTTGTGGCTGGCAAGCTCCCAAAATAAAAATGAGTAAGGGTAGGCATAAAATGGAGAAGGGTATATGCATTATAAAATAAAGTTTAATCAAATATATTCGAGCCAAGGTGGTGTATTATATTGATGAATGGTTTGATTTCCTTATAAAATTACAATAAATGATTAAATTTTGCCAAAATCATGTAAAATATTAGAAGAATACACTGATAAGAAAAAAAGATCAAATAATAAACATAATTAGCAAAATATAATCAAATAATAAAAATATAAAGAACTAGTAATATAAAATTTAAGACATAAAATCAGTATATTATATAAGTTCTTCTGCAAAAATGCCTTTAAAACTAAAATAGTTGTTACAAAAATAAATCTCTAAAAACCAAAATAGCACAAATTCTTAATGTAAAAACTGGATGATGATAAAATTAATAATAAAACTCAAAATTACTTTATAATACTTATGCTATAAATAATTCGTTAAATATTTAATTGGAAGCCTTAACATATATTAGTGAGAGCAACATTAATAAAGTGAAGATCGGCAAGAAGGAGGCAGCAGGCAAAGGGGGACGATCGCATAGCTTCAGAAAGTGAAGCAAACAAAAAAGACTGGTAGTTTTTCTTTTCATAATATCTAGGTTGTATAAAGGGGAGCAAATGGCTTCCCTTTTTTTATGATGGAGATGGAAGCGAAAAAAGAATAAAATTAA
>JAUIFR010000139.1 GCA_030430325.1 Bacteroidia bacterium
CTTTATGTAGTAACCCTTTGGAATGTAACTCCCCAAGTATATTACATATTTTAATGGATAGTTCTAAAAATGTGGAAATATCCATTTTATGATTTTCCGAATATTTATTCAACGTTACAGCATCAACAAATTCAAGCCATACAGCAGGTTTATTATTAAAAGTATTCTTCTTTATCGCTTTTCGCACACCTGGTATGTCAACTATTGATAATTGCTCATATTCATTTTCAAAACGCTGAAGCTGCTCTTTTTCAACTTTTTCACTTGAAATTGTTTTGATAATGGCTCTATGGCCATTATCGTTCACTTCGTAGAGTGTGGTATTATTACTTTCGTAGAATTTTTTTGCTTCCATTATAACTTCTTGTCTATTTACCCAAAAAACTTCTTACAATTTATAGATAAAAATATATTTATTTTTACTTAATTTAATAATTAATTAGCAAATGTAACTTATTGTTTGTTTTTCTCAATAAGTACTTTTGATGCGATCCTGAATAAGTTCCAAATAAAAATATCAGGAATTTTCAATTTTAAAAAACTCTAAAATTATTGAAAGTTCAAAGTTTTGTAAAA
Source organism: Bacteroidia bacterium (assembly GCA_030430325.1). Lineage (GTDB taxonomy): Bacteria > Bacteroidota > Bacteroidia > Cytophagales > Cyclobacteriaceae > JAUIFR01. Next base: position 577 of record JAUIFR010000139.1, read on the forward strand.
AATGTTGTATTATTGCCTACTAAAGTGCAATAACTCATCAGCAATTTTTCGATTATTTGATAGACGAGGCACTTTATTTTGTCCACCTAACTTACCTTTAGACTTCATATAATCTTTGAATGCATCACTACGAAGCGGAACAATGACTAACTTCCTAAGCACGGATCCAGTAATTAAATCATCATAATAGGAATTTAATTGGCAAAGTGCTGTATCAATGGCTTGCTCGAAGGCATTCAAATCAATGGGTTGATGTTCAAACTCCACAAACCACTCGTGCAAAGGCAATCCAGTGTGTGGTGTTACTTGAGGTGCTACTGTAAACTCTACAATTCTGATGCTAGGAAATTGCTCTAATGCTGCATTCATTGCTTTTTCTACTTCCTCTGCAATTACATGTTCTCCAAATGCCGAGATAAAATGCTTGGTGCGGCCAGTAACAACAATTCGATACGGGTTAATGGATGTAAACTTTATTGTATCCCCAATACTATACCCCCATAAACCTGCATTACTATTAATGATTAATGCATAGTTTACTCCTTCTTTTACTTCATCTAACCTTAATCGACGCGGGTGCTCATCATGAAACTCATCCATGGGTATAAACTCATAGTACATACCATTATTAAGCAGTAGCAAAAGATCCTGTGCAGACTGTCTATCTTGATACGCAAAAAAGCCCTCAGAAGCTGGGTAGGTTTCGATAGCATCTACTTCTCGTCCAATACTCTCGAAAAGCTTCCTTTTATATGGCTTAAAATTTACACCACCATGAACCATTAACTGCAAATTAGGAAAAAGCTCACCAATTGGTTTACCAGACTTATCCATTAACCGGTCGAAGTACATTTGCACCCAAGGTGGTATACCCGAAATTAAGGTCATATCCTGGTACATGGTTTCTTCCACAATTTTATCTACTTTTTCTTCCCAATCTTCCATGCAGTTTGTTTCATAAGTAGGTAGTTGATTGGTACGAAGATACTGTGGCACATGATGGTTCACAATACCTGATAACCGGCCTGTAAGTATACCATTTGTGCGGTTCATGACAGGGCTACCCGATAGGAAAATCATTTTACCATTAATAAATTCGGGCTTATTTTGATCATAAATATAACTCAACAGGGCATTTCGAGCACTATTGATATGATATGGAATAGACGCTTTAGTAATGGGTATGAACTTGGTACCTGATGTAGTACCCGATGTTTTGGCAAAGTATAAGGGCACTCCAGGCCACAGTACGTCTGATTTCCCGGCTACTGTATGATCGATATATGTACGCAGCCCTTCATAATCGCGAACCGGCACATTCTTTTTAAAATCATCAAAACTTCGAATACTATCAAATTGATGGGCTCGGCCAAAGCTAGTGTGCATCGCCTTATTGATCAGTTTTTTAAGTACTTTCTCTTGCGTATAAACAGGGTTATTGATCCAGCTTTGCTGCTGTTGAACAATAAAACTTGCAAACGGCTTGCTTAAGCTCGTTTTGAGCTTGGAAAGTATATTGGCCATTAATTAATTTATTATATCAAATTTAAGATAATCCCTCAATGCTACAGGAATCTCAATCCCATCAGCTGTTTGGTAATTTTCCAAAATACCAACTAAAATTCTTGGCAATGCTAGTGCACTTCCATTTAATGTATGTGCCAAGTATTTCTTATTATCTTTATCTTTATACCTCAATTTCATACGATTGGCTTGATAAGTCTCAAAATTACTAACTGAACTCACTTCCAACCATTTTTTCTGTGCAGCAGCATAAATCTCAAAATCATAAGTAAGTGCCGCCGTAAACCCAATGTCTCCACCACAAAGCTTCAAAATTCTATAAGGCAGGCCCAAACTTTCCAATAACATCTTCACATGATCACACATGGCCTCCAAAATCTGGTATGACTGATCTGGATGGGCAATTTGAACAATCTCTACCTTATCAAATTGATGTAGGCGATTAAGCCCACGAACATGTGCCCCCCAAGCACCTGCTTCACGCCTAAAACATGGTGTATAACCCACATTTTTAATAGGCAAATCATCCTCATTTAAGATTGTGTCTCTATAAATATTTGTAATGGGCACCTCCGCCGTTGGAATAAGATATAAATTATCTTGAGTGGCATGGTACATCTGCCCTTCCTTATCCGGGAGTTGACCAGTACCAAATCCTGAAGCCTCATTCACCAAAAGCGGTAGTTGAATTTCAAGATAACCTGCCTCATCGGCCTGATCCAAAAAGTATTGAACCAATGCTCGTTGTAGTTTGGCTCCTTTACCTTTATAGACAGGAAACCCAGCACCCGTAATTTTATTGCCAAGTTCGAAGTCAATGATATCATATTCTTTGATCAGATCCCAATGTGGCTTGGCTGTGTCTGGCAAAACAGGTAACTCGTTCACACTTTGGTAGACTACTTCATTATCTTCATCACTTGATCCGGCCGGCACGATTTCATTTGGGATATTTGGTATTTTAACAAGTGCCTCATGAAGCTGATCTTGAATTTCATTTAATGCTTGTTTTTGCTGAGCCACTAGATTTTTGAGATCTGCTGTTGCCAATTTTGCTTCTTCCGCTTCTTTTTTTTGCCCTGACTTCATCAATTCGCCAATTTGTCTAGCTTTAATATTTGACTCCGCTAAGGTTTGATCCAATTGATTCTGAGCAGATTTACGCTGTTCATCATAGGCAATCACCTGGTCAATCATTTCTTTTGGATTCACAATACCTCTCTTGGCAAGGCCTTCGATGGCCTTTTCGTAGCTTAACTTAATTTCTGAAATTTGTAGCATAAAATTGATGTTTCAAGCCTCAAAAATACGTTTTTTTCTAAGAATTCACTCAACAAATTGACCATTGAAGTGATATAAATACTTCTTTTTTTTATTAGAATGGAATAAAATGATCATATTTTAAACATATTTTGCCAATTTTATTCAAAATACCATGATTATCGATAAATGAAAATTTCTTGATGACAAAATAAGGTACATGATTTTAAGGCTATTTTTATGAATGGAAATAATTCAACCACTCATCAAAACTTGGATATTAAAAAAAAAATTCTTATCTTTAATAAAATTGAATGGAGGAATTACTTGCATAAAAGAATTCTTTCTCTTATAATTGCACCGTGTTGCTGCCAATTCTTGTGCAGTGTGACCTATCTTTAGAGATTCTTTATTATTTAAAAATCATCTAAACATTCTTAAAAACAATTTAATACCAAAATTACAACATATCTTTATTAACTTATGTATAACATTGAAGAGCTAAATGTTAGGCTTCTTTCTGAGTTAAAGGAAATTGCAGAAGACTTAGGAGTCAAAAATTACAAAAGGTTGCCTAAAGAGGATTTGATTTATAAAATCCTTGACCACCAGTCAACCATGCCAGAAGGTGAACTTAAAACCAAAGTAAGTGCGCCCAAAGAGGAAGTTGCTGTAGCTGAAAAGAAAAAATCGGGACGGACACGTCGTGTAAATGTGGCCAAAGTGGATGACCCTTTAGCAGCCTCAAAAAAAGAAACAGAAGAGTTACTTGAGTCATTTGATTTAGACGTTGATAGTAACAGTGTTTTGTTTGATAATAGCAAGGAAAAAACTGCTCAAACGACTGAAAAACCTTATAAAAAAGAGCGCGAAAGTCGAGACAATCGTGATAGTAGAGATAGCAGAGACAATAGAAAATACGAAAATAAGCATAAACGGAATAATGCTATAAAAGAGTTTGATGGCATCATCGAAAACGAAGGCGTTCTTGAAATTATGCAGGATGGCTATGGTTTCTTGCGATCATCTGACTATAATTATTTGGCTAGTCCTGACGATATTTATGTGTCACCTTCCCAAATCAAATTATTTGGACTTAAAACGGGTGATACAGTACGAGGACAGATTCGCCCACCAAAAGAAGGGGAAAAGTACTTTGCACTTTTACGTGTTGAATTCATAAATGGAAAAACCACGGAAGAAATCAGAGATCGTGTAATGTTTGAATACCTTACACCATTATTTCCACAGGAGCGTTTAAATTTAAGTACAAAGCCGGATAAATACTCTACTCGAATTTTGGATTTATTTTGCCCAATTGGTAAAGGCCAACGGGGTATGATCGTGGCACAACCCAAAACAGGTAAAACGGTGCTGTTAAAGCAAATTGCAAATGCCATTTCGGAGAACCATCCTGAAGTTTATTTGATCATATTATTGATTGATGAGCGTCCGGAAGAAGTTACGGACATGGCTCGTAGCGTAAATGCAGAAGTAATTGCTTCTACTTTTGATGAGCAAGCTGACCGGCATGTAAAAGTATCTAGCATTGTGCTTGAGAAAGCGAAAAGAATGGTAGAATGTGGACACGATGTGGTGATCTTATTGGATTCCATTACGAGACTGGCCCGTGCATATAATACGGTTGTTCCTTCTTCAGGTAAAATACTATCTGGTGGTGTTGATGCTAACGCGTTACACAAACCAAAAAGATTCTTCGGTGCGGCTCGAAATGTAGAAAATGGTGGATCACTAACCATAATTGCTACCGCCTTAATTGAAACAGGCTCAAAGATGGATGAAGTAATCTTCGAAGAATTTAAAGGTACGGGTAATATGGAGCTACAGCTAGATCGTAAACTAGCGAATAAGCGTGTATACCCAGCAGTTGATGTTATAGCATCTGGTACTCGACGCGAAGATTTACTCATGGATAAAGAGTTACTCTCTAAAGTATGGATATTAAGAAAATATATGGCTGATATGAACTCAAATGAAGCCATGGAGTTCTTACTTGATAAAATGAGAGGAACTATGAACAATGAAGAGTTCATTATTTCTATGAATGGTTAGCCGTTATATTAATTGAAAATACATAAATAAAGAGGTTTAAATAAACCTCTTTATTTTTTTAGCATATCATAAAAACAAAAAAATCATTTGATTCTTGAATAAATTAAGCTAATTTTATTCAAAAATAATCCAATCAACACTACATGAACACATTTGAATCCCTAGGCTTAGCAGAAAATATACTCAAAGCCTTAGCAAAATTAGGCTTTGAGACACCTACCCCTATTCAGGAAAAAGCCATCCCACATGTTTTAGAATCGGAGCGGGATATAATTGGTCTCGCGCAAACGGGTACGGGAAAAACTGCAGCCTTTAGTTTACCGCTTTTGCACCATCTTCAAGCCGAAAATTTAGAGGTGCAAGCTCTTATCTTATGTCCAACCCGAGAACTTTGCCTGCAAATAGCTGAAGATATTCAAAGCTACGCGCAATGCATGCCAGAAATAAACATTGTGTCAGTTTATGGCGGTTCTCCGATTGATAGACAAATTAAAGCACTAAAAAGAGGATGCCATATTGTAGTGGGTACGCCAGGACGTACACTTGATTTAATCAAAAGAAAAAAATTAAATATTAGTAATATCAATTGGTTGGTATTAGATGAAGCAGACGAAATGCTCTCTATGGGATTCAAAGATGAGCTTGATGCCATCTTAGATACTTCTGCTGAAAATAAACAAACCTTGTTATTCTCGGCTACCATGCCCAAAGGGGTGACCCAACTTAGCAAAAAATATTTGGAAAACCCTGTAGAAATTGCTGTTGGTAATCGTAATCAATCGAGTAGCCAAGTGAGTCATGCCTATTATGAAGTCTATGCAAAACACCAATATGCTGCGCTAAAGCGGGTGATCGACTTGCATCCCATGATTTATGGTATTGTATTTTGCCGAACCCGGCGTGACACCAAAGAGATTGCTGATAAGCTTGGGGCTGACGGGTATAATTCTGATGCGCTTCATGGTGATTTATCACAAGCACAGCGCGATCAAGTTATGAAACGCTTTAAAACAAAGCAGCTACAAATACTAGTGGCTACTGATGTCGCTGCACGTGGAATTGATGTGGATGACCTCACACATGTAATTCACTTCAATTTACCAGAAGATCCTGAAGCATATATTCACCGCAGTGGACGTACAGGTAGAGCGGGTAAAACGGGAGAATCTATTGCCATTATCCATACTCGTGAGAAAAAACGCATTGGTTTTTTTGAGAAAAAAACAGGGGCTAAAATTGAACGAAAGAAAGTACCAAGTGGGGAAGAAATTTGTAAAAAACAGCTATTTAACTTAATCGATCGAGTAGAGAAAGTACCTGTAAATGAGCAGGAAATTGATCCATTTATGGAGGTAGCAGTCAAAAAACTGGCCTGGCTCGAGCGGGAAGACTTAATTAAACATTTTTTATCCATTGAATTTAATCGGTTTTTGAGCTATTATGAAAATTCAGCTGATATCAATTTGACTGAAAAAAACGAGCGAAGATCAGAAGGTAAAGAAATTAGAAAATCTCAAAGGAAAAATGAGCGGGGCAATAAAGTAGTTGATGGTTATGTCCGCTATTTTGCACAGGTCGGATCTAAAGATAAGCTCTCACCCAAAAAGCTGCTCGGAATAATAAATGATCAATTACCTGATGAAGAAATCGAAATTGGTAAAATTGAAATATTGAAGTCATTCTCGTTTTTCGAAGTAGCACAACCTGATAGCGCCAAATTCGAAAGCAATGTACAATCTTTGAACCTCAATGGTAGAGAGGTTTATATAGAAGTGGCCCAGGAGCAACAGCGTAAACGAAAGAAGAAAAAAAGAAGAAGATAGTTTTGAATCGAAGGCATTCCTCGGGGCTTGCCCCGGGGTAGTTCATTATATTTTGCTAATTATATTGAATTAAAGCAATATTTTGAATGAATTTTGCAGAATTGATATAAAAATGTAGACCAACGCAGAAAGTTATCTAGGCATTTTAACCATGAGTGGATTATTACGTCATTCATGTAATATTTCAGCAAAGTTTAGCCATGGTTTGGAATTGATAATCGCTAATTAATTCCTATCTTTCTTTAACAATTTTTTAACCTAAATTTGATTAAAATGATCAAAAACCTAGATGGCAGCTTACGCCAATCTATTGAACAAATTGCCCTACAAAAAACACAACAAAACATTGAACCCGGACAGGATTATATCCCCGTGACTGGCAAGTTGATGGATGCACAAGACTTACTTTACGGCGTCGATGCTGTGCTAGATGGGTGGCTAACGACAGGTAGGTTTGCAAAGGAATTTGAACGTAAACTGGCTGATTTCGTAGGAGCTCGCTATGCATTTCTGGTTAATTCAGGGTCCTCAGCCAATTTAGCAGCCTTTTATAGCCTTACTTCGGATAAATTAAAAGATCGTAAAATTAAACCAGGAGATGAAGTAATAACCGTTGCTGCAGGATTTCCCACCACGATTAATCCGTTAATCATGTACGGTTGTAGGCCCGTTTTTTTAGATATAGAGCTTTCAACATTTAATATAAATACCGACTTGCTTGAGCAGGCGATATCACCTAAGACAAAAGCCATCATGATCGCCCATACGTTGGGTAATCCATTTAATGTAGATGCTATCTTAGAATTGGCAAAAAAATACAATTTATGGGTAATAGAAGATGATTGTGACGCGCTTGGCGCCACTTATCGTGGTCAAAAGACCGGTACATTCGGAGATTTATCTACCGTTTCATTTTATCCGGCGCATCATATCACAATGGGCGAAGGAGGTGCTGTGTTAGTCAACAATCCAAAACTAAAAAAAATAGTAGAAAGCTTTCGTGATTGGGGCCGGGATTGCTGGTGTGCGCCAGGAACTGAAAATACATGTGGCAAGCGGTTTGATTTTCAGCTTGGTAACCTACCTCACGGCTATGATCATAAATATATTTATTCACATATTGGCTTTAATTTGAAAGCAACTGATATGCAAGCAGCCATAGGACTTAGTCAACTCAGTAAAATCGAACAATTTGTCGAAAAAAGAAGAAAAAACTTCGATTATCTATTGGGACTTATGCGCAACTTGGAGCAGTTTTTCATTTTGCCCCAGCCAACAACCAATGCCAACCCAAGTTGGTTCGGTTTCTTGATGACCATTAGGCCCGATGTTAACCTCTCCAGAGCTGAGCTAGTAGCCTATTTGGAAGAACGAAAGATCGGAACGCGTTTACTTTTTGGTGGAAATTTACTGAAACAGCCGGCTTATTCAGATGTGCCTCATCGTGTCGTTGGTACTTTAGAAAATACAAATACCATTATGGATAGGGCATTTTGGATCGGTATATGGCCAGGCTTAGAAGAAAAGCATTTTGACTATATGTATCAACAACTTAATGCCTACTTACAAAAAGTCCAAGTGATGCTTTAACCCGCATTATTCACCACTTTATTATAAAAACAGGTGAGATTAAATTAATTTTCAATGTATTTTGCCAATTTTATTCATTAACAATTTATAATTGATTATTTTTTGCTAAATTTATTTATAAAAAGCTCGGATACAGAAAGATGCTTGGCTTGAATTACCCCCATTATTCCCTATATTTACATCATTAAAGATCTATATATTACACTAATATGCTGGTAGCCATTCATGGACGGGAAATGAAGCCCGAAAACATTCCTGTTGTTCAAAAAATTATTCAATACCTAGCCAATTTAGGTATCTCTACCATGGTTTCAGCATCATTTGCTGACTTTTTAGGCCCCTACTCTATCCCTATAAATCAAACATTTGGGCCAAAAGAATCACTCCAGCAAGTAGACCTTATCATGAGTATAGGTGGGGATGGCACATTACTTGAATCAGTATTATATGCTGGTGCGGCGGAAGTGCCAATTTTGGGGGTAAACACTGGTAGGTTAGGTTTTTTGGCCACGATTTCACCGGAAAATATTGCATCTGCGCTCAACCGATGGCAAAAAGGGCAATTTCATATTGAGCAAAGATCCCTCATTGAGGTACAACGCCCAAGAGAACTTTTTAGTAGTTACTCTTTTGGGCTTAATGAATTTACCATCTTGAAGGAAAGTACATCTTCAATGGTTATTGTCCATACGTTTGTAGATGAGGAGTACTTAAACGCATATTGGGCAGACGGACTTATTATTTCTACACCAACTGGCTCAACAGGATACTCCTTAAGCTGTGGGGGGCCTATTGTTAGTCCACAAGCCAACTGTTTTATACTAACACCAGTTAGCCCGCATAACCTTAATATGAGGCCGTTAGTGTTATCTGATGATAAAATCATTAGCCTTGAAGTGGAGAGTAGAAGTAATAATGTATTGGTCTCACTTGATGCGCGGTCAATGCCTGTGGATCGTTACACCAAAATCACTGTGCAAAAGGCAAAATTCTGTGCAAAACTTGTAAAATTTGATATTATCAGCTATTATGATACACTCCGTAACAAATTAAATTGGGGAAAAGACGCTCGAAATCGGTGATAAGCTGCTATGAAACACCTCATTAAACTCGTACGTATTGTCTCAAAGAGAGCAGAACACAACCCTGCCTTGCTTGACTTAAGAAACCACCCAGGATCATTCAATAAGGAACTTGAATTATATCAAAATGTAAGAGACGGCAAGTATAAAACTGATCAAGATGCCAT
>JAUIFR010000140.1 GCA_030430325.1 Bacteroidia bacterium
TTTTCACACTTACAAAAACCAAACGCTATTTTAACTAAAGTATGTGAAATTAATTATTAGACTTTATGTAAGTTAAATTATCCGACATATGCCAAGCTAAAGTACCAGTTTGAGCCAGCATCTATCCAAGATATTCAAGAATCATTAAGCAAGAATATTGTGTTAATTGAGTATATAGTAGGCGATTCAATAATATATGCGGTTTGTATTCAGAATAATGCTGCAAAGCTACACAAACTTAAAGTAAATCAAGAAGAGTTTAAGCAGCGAATCACAAAATTTAATCAAGTTATTAATGATTTTAATTTTATTACCGATAATAAAGCCTCTTCTTATAAGACTTATACCGAAAATGCAAATTGGTTGTACCAAAAGTTGCTGGAACCTATCATTAATACGAATGTTGACATTAAAAACCTTGTTATTATACCTGATGGATATTTGGGGCACTTGCCTTTCGAAACATTTTTGTATACTAAAGATATTTCTGATCATATCCAATACAATAATTTACCTTACCTAATTAATCGGTATAACATTAGTTATGATTATTCAGCTACACATTGGCTAAAAAATAGGCAAAAGCCATCAAGTGGAAATACTCAAATATTAGCTATGGCCGCTCATTATCTTGGATGGCAATCAAATAAATTAGCAAACCAGATGTTAGAACCAAGTGAACGTGTTCGTAAAGGTTTAAATCCGCTTCCCTTGGCCAAAAAAGAGGTGCAAATACTCGCTACATATTTTGAAGGGTATTTTGGATTTGACTCCCTTGCTACAGAACGCAATTTCAAGGATAAAGTCAATGACTACGGTATTATACATTTAGCCATGCATGGGACACTTCATGCTGAATCTCCCTTATTGTCTAATTTGGCATTTACAGATGACGGTGATAGCATAGAAAATAATTTTCTGCATGCTTATGAAATTACAAAGCTTGAATTAAATACAGATCTTGTAGTACTTTCTGCTTGCGAGACCGGTATGGGCAGGTACGAAAAGGGGAATGGCTTTGCCTCACTAGCCCGTTCGTTTATGTATGCTGGTGCCAAATCGTTGGTAGTGTCTTTGTGGGAAATTGATGATCAGGCAACTGCAGGCATTATGCCATTATTTTATAAAAATTTACAGCAAGGCATGACAAAGCCCATGGCACTGCGATATGCTAAGCTCAATTATCTAAAAGAAGCAAACGGAATTTATGCCCATCCCATATTTTGGGCGCCATTCATTCAATTGGGAAATGATCAACCTATTCAAATTCAAGCTAAAACAGGTGGGTTTCAATGGTGGTCAATTGGCTTGATGATTTCATTTATAGCTATAGCTGTAGTTGTATCCTGGTTTTATCAGAAACAAAGCTGTTAATAACAAGCTTTCGAAGAGCTTTTAACAACCATTTTGTCCACTTGAACATGTTAACTTAAAAAGTGCAACCATTTTGTCCATTACTTCTCAAATTACTATTGCTTTTTTTCCAAAATTCGGGTTAAAAGCTTTTTCCGCCACACCATTGCCTGGTCTTCTATAAGGTGGGTTGAAATTAGTGTAAGTATTGTGGTGCTAACAAAATAGAATAAAAACCCATATATTCCTTTTCCAAAATAATGAAAAATTGGGATCAATAGTAAAAAATGCCATAGATAAATGCTATAACTATAAAAGGCCATGATTTTAAACATTTTAGCATATGTAAATTTACGCTCAAATAAACCTAAAATAATTAAAAACCAACAAATGGGTGCGACTGTTCTAAGGGGCAGTAGGTGACTCGATTGATCAAACCATACTGCTGTAATTAGGATGATTAAACCAGCAAAAACAAGATAACTTTTATTTTTCCATTGGGTCCATATCGCAGGTTTTGTCTGATACCAAAAATAAAGTAGCATGCCCCACCCAAAGGCATCCATGCGATTGTGGGAGTAGGTCGGCCATTCGGCTAAATCGGTAAAGATGGCTTGTATTTTAAAAACTATTCCTAGTAAAATAGCAAAAATTACAACTATTTTAAAATACTTCATTATTTCATGTTTGCTTAATTTGGTGATCAACAGCACGACAAGGCATAGTACAATATAAAAATGCTCTTCGACACATAGTGACCATACGTGTTCAAAAGCCCAGCGTGGTGGTGGCCCTCCAAAATTACGATACAAAAACAGATATTGCGGAATTTCGTTCCAAATTGGTAGGTCCTCTGATGAAAGCGGTGCAACAAAAATAAAGGCTAATAAATAACCAAATACCAGGAAAAAATAATAGGAGGGAAGTATTCTTGTGGTACGTTTTAGGATAAATACACTGAATTTTTTATTTTCAGTACTGTTAAGAAATGATTTTGTAATTAAAAACCCCGATAACACAAAAAATAAGTCAATGGCGATCCCTTTTACATCAAAAATTTCAAAATGCGTAAGAAATACAGTCGTAATAGCTATTCCTCTTAATACATCAAGGCTTTCGATTCTTCTCTGATCACCTAAGACCTTTGAGATTCTGCCAGAAAAGTATTTAACTAACCACGTGCTCATTTTTGTTTATATAAGCTAAACTAACTGGTTTCATAATCAATAAATTGTGCAAAATTTGTTCAATTAATTATATTAAATAAATGTATTTTGCAGAATATATTGAAAATCTAATCAAATATCATTCAAAGATAAGTAATTTAAATTTAGTAAAAGCTCATTATAATTATTATAGTGAAGATTTGCTTTTCATGCAAAATATTCAACATTTAAGTATAATTTTGAGCAAATTATAAGTATGTGTGAGGTATTCATAAATAACACTTGAAAATCCCTATTTTTTAGTTAATTTCGCCTGAGTTTAGAAGAAGAATTTGCGTATAAATAAATAAACGTTTGAACATGTCGGACCAAATTGAAATCATTGTGAATGGCAGCACCCATTCATTCCCACTAATCACCGGATCAGAAAATGAAAGTGCTATTGACATTAGCAAGCTACGTGCCCAAACAGGGCTTATTACCATTGATCCCGGATTCAAAAATACAGGATCTACCAAAAGTGCGATTACCTTTTTGGATGGAGAAAAAGGAATATTAAGGTATAGGGGATATGCTATAGAAGAGCTTGCTGAGAGGTCTTCTTTTTTAGAAGTTTCTTATCTATTAATTTTTGGTAAGCTGCCTTCTGAGCAAGAATTCAAGGTATTTACAAAAGAAATTACCAACCACACACTGGTACATGAAGATATTAAGACGATATTGGATGGTTTTCCATCTAATGCACATCCCATGGGTGTACTTTCTTCTCTGGTTTGTTCGCTAACTGCATTCTATCCAGCATCATTGGACCCAAATAGATCGGCAGAAGCAGTAAATTTAAGCATACTTCGTATCCTGGCAAAAATGCCAACTTTTGCGGCATGGGCCTACAAAAATAAGATGGGGCATCCTGTAAATTATCCTGATAATCGCCTTGATTATTGTGGGAATTTCCTAAAAATGATGTTTTCATTACCAACAGAGGACTTTGAGGTAGACCCCGTGATTTCGGAAGCATTGGATAAACTTTTAATATTGCATGCCGATCATGAGCAAAACTGTTCAGCGTCTACCGTACGTATTGTTGGTTCTTCGCAAGCTAGTTTGTATGCATCTATTTCAGCAGGTATCAATGCGCTCTGGGGTCCTTTGCATGGAGGTGCCAACCAAGCCGTAATTGAAATGCTCGAAAACATCAGAAAAGATGGGGGTGACACTCAAAAATATTTAAATAAAGCAAAAGATAAGCAGGATCCATTTAGATTGATGGGCTTTGGGCACCGTGTTTATAAGAATTTTGATCCTCGAGCTAAAATCATCAAGAAAGCGGCCGATCAAGTACTTGAAAAGTTAGGAATTCAAGATCCAGTACTGGATATTGCTAAAAAATTAGAAGATGCGGCATTAAATGATCCGTATTTTATTGAGAAGAAACTATATCCGAATGTAGACTTTTATTCGGGGATTATTTATCGTGCCATGGGTATCCCAACCGAGATGTTTACCGTAATGTTTGCGCTTGGGAGGCTTCCTGGATGGATTGCGCAATGGAAAGAAATGAGAGAAAATAACGAGCCAATTGGGCGGCCCAGGCAAATATATACTGGAAAAAATCTGAGAAAAATTGATGGTTAGCATGATAACTTTGATATTTGGCTGATTTTTATTTAAATTTGCCGTCATCTGGGATAATCTAATTAGAGGGGACCAAATTTTGTCCCCTATTTTATTGAAGAAATATGGACATATCGATTGAACTAGAAAAAATAGTAAGCAAAGCCCTACAGTCTGACAAGTATTTTCTTGTCGATATTCAAGTAGGTGGGGACGAGCGAAAAAAGAAGATCCAAATCGTATTGGACGGTGATCGAGGCATTGGTGTAGACACTTGTGCAGAGGTATCTCGGCTTGTGAGCGAACAAATCGAGATTGATCAGCTTATTAAATCGGCCTTTGTACTTGAAGTAACTTCACCGGGTATTGATACACCATTAAAGTTACATCGGCAGTATGAAAATAATATTGGCAGAGATGTTCGGGTTCAATTGAAAGACAATAAAACACATGAAGGAAAGTTGACTAAAGTTTTTGAAGACTCTATTGTGGTGCAAAGCGGACAAGAAAAAGGTTTTCAAAAAAATGAAGTACAGCTTTCGTTTGATCAAATTAAAAAAACCCAGGTTATCGTTTCATTTAAGTAAATTTTGAACGGAGAGTTATGCACAGTGGAATTTTAGTTGATGTTTTTGCTGAATTTGCGAAGAATAAAAATATTGATCGGCCGACCATGATTCGTATCTTGGAGGATGTATTCAGAACCATGATCCGCAAAAAATATGAAACCGATGATAATTTTGATATCATCATCAATGCAGATAAAGGCGATTTAGAAATTTGGCGCTTTCGTGAGATTGTAGATGATAATTCGGAAGATATTTGGGATCATGATAAAATTAGTTTAACCGAAGCACGAAAGATCGAAAAGGACTTTGAAATAGGAGAGGAAGTTGCAGAAGAAGTGAAATTAATTGACTTTGGTAGGCGAACTGTCATGACAGCTCGGCAAACGCTTATACAAAAAATTAAGGATCTTGAGAAGGATTTATTGTTTCAAAAGTATAAAGAGCTTGTTGGTGAAATTATAAATGGAGAAATTTACCAAGTTTTGAATAGGGAAGTACTCTTAATTGATTATGAAGGTAATGAGTTAACTATCCCAAAGTCAGAACAAATCTATAAGGACCGATATCGTAAAGGTGAGACAATCCGCGCGATTGTACATCGGGTAGAAATGGTCAATGGTAATCCAAAAATTATTTTATCTAGGACCTCACCTGACTTCCTAGAACGACTTTTCGAAAGCGAAGTGCCTGAAGTGTATGATGGACTTATCTCTATCAAAAAGGTAGTGCGCGAGCCGGGCGAGCGCGCAAAAGTAGCGGTAGAATCATATGATGACCGTGTTGACCCTGTAGGTGCATGTGTTGGAATGAAGGGTTCGAGAATCCACAGTATTGTCCGAGAATTGCAGAATGAAAACATTGATGTAATTAACTATACCGAGAATCTAGAGCTTTATATTTCCAGAGCACTTAGCCCTGCTAAAATTAGTAATATAAAGGTAGATGAAGAAAATGGTCGAGTAGCTGTTTACCTGAAGCCTGATCAGGTTTCGTTAGCCATTGGTAAGGGTGGCCAAAACATAAAATTAGCAGGTAGGTTGGTAGGATTTGAAATTGACGTATTTAGAGAACTTGATGGGCAGGAGGAAGAGGATATCGATTTGGATGAGTTTTCTGATGAAATTGATAACTGGGTGATTGATGAGCTCAAGCGTATTGGTCTTGATACGGCAAAAAGTGTATTGAGCATGAATAAAGAGGATCTCTCGCGTCGGGCAGATTTGGAAGAAGAAACCATTGATGATCTATTTAAAATTTTGACACAAGAGTTTGAACAATAATAGTATTCAATATTAAATAGCTCATTTGATTGATGGGTAAGTAAGAAAAAATGCAATTTATGGCAGGAGAAAAAATGTTTAGGTTAAGTCAAGTAGCGCGTAAGCTGAATGTAGGTACAGCTACTATTACTGAGCACTTAGCCACTAAGGGCTTCGAAATAGAAAATAAGCCCAATACTAAAATTTCGATGGAGCAATTTAATATGCTAGCCAAGGAATTTAAATCTTCTGCTTTGGATAAAGAAGAAGCATCAGGGCTCCGAATCGGAAAAAAACATGCTGAATCATTTGTGATTGATAGTGAATCAGTTAATGAAGAAGTTAAAACAGATCAAAAGGAAGAAGAATTTCTGATTAAAAATATCAGCTCTAGTGATGCCATAAAGGAAGAGGAAGAAATTGAAAAAATACAAACAAGTTCTCCTAAACTTCAGGGTTTTAAAGTAGTTGGTAAGATTGATCTGGCCCAAAAGAAAAAAGAGGAAGCAAAAGATGAGCAGGAAAAGCCAGGCGAGCCAGTAAAACAACAACAAAAATCGCAAGAAGAGCCAAAAGAAAAGGCCTCTAATAAAGAAAAAACAGAAGAATCTGCTCCACCACCAGAAGAAAAAGTGGATCGTACCATCCAAGCTAAAGCAGATACACTTAAAGGACTTACCGTACTAGGTAAAATCAACCTGCCTGATGCTAAGAAAAAGGAAAAACCTGTGGCATCAAGCGATAATGCTGACAAAAAGAAGCGCAAGCGACCTCGCAAACGCATAACTATTAAAAAAGATCAAGAGCAGCAAGGGCAACAACAAGGTTCACAGTCAAAATCGAATCAAAACCGAAGTGATAATCGCCCAAATAAGAAAGGTAAAAGACAACAAACTACTAATAAGAAGGAGGAAATCAGCGACAAGCAGATTCAGGATCAAATTAAGGCCACACTGGCGCGCTTAAGTAATACGAATAAAGGTACTACAGGTGCCAAATACAGGCGTGAAAAAAGGTCAGCCATTGCTAATGCTCAGAAAAATGAACAACTTAAGGAGCAGGAATCACAAAAAGTACTAAAAGTAACTGAGTTTATTTCCGCTAGCGACTTAGCATCTTTATTAAATATTTCGGTAAATGATGTGATCAGTACCTGTATGGGTATGGGTATGTTTGTATCGATTAATCAACGTCTAGATGCCGAATCGATTACATTTATTGCGGATGAATTTGGTTATAACGTTGAGTTTATCTCTGCTGAAGATGAAGTGGTAATTGAAGAAGAGGTTGATCAAGAAGAAAATTTATCCGAACGTGCACCTATTGTAACGATAATGGGGCATGTTGACCACGGTAAGACTTCCTTATTGGATTACATCCGAAACTCAAAAGTTACTGAAGCAGAGGCAGGTGGTATAACGCAGCATATTGGTGCTTATGATGTCACCACGGAAAGTGGCAAGCGAATCGCTTTTTTAGATACACCTGGTCACGAGGCTTTTACAGCCATGAGAGCAAGAGGTGCCAAAATCACCGATATTGTTATTGTCGTAGTGGCTGCTGATGACAGCGTCATGCCTCAAACAAAAGAAGCACTTAATCACGCAAAGGTAGCTGGTGTGCCAATTGTTATCGCGATTAATAAAGTGGATAAACCTCAGGCTAATCCTGATAAAATCAGAGAAGAACTTTCTGGAATTAATATTTTAGTCGAAGATTGGGGGGGGAAGTACCAATGCCAGGAAATTTCGGCTAAAACGGGCTTAGGCATTAATGATTTGCTTGAAAAAGTACTATTGGAAGCCGAGCTATTAGAGCTTAAGGCTAATGCCGACAAAAACGGTGTAGGTACGGTGATCGAGGCATCATTAGATAAAGGACGTGGATACTTAACTACGGTGATGGTTCAAACCGGTCAAATCAATATAGGTGATGTCATCCTTGCCGGTCAGTATTTTGGTAAAATTAAAGCCATGTTTGATCATAGAGGGCAGCGCATAAAGCACGCTGGGCCTTCTACACCCATTCAGTTGCTTGGGCTTCCTGGTGCACCTCAAGCTGGTGATCGTTTTAATATTATGGGCTCTGAAAAAGAAGCTCGTGAAATTGCAAATAAACGGGAGCAAATTCAGCGTGAACAAAACCTACGTACGAAGAAGCATATTACCTTAGATGAAATTGGTCGAAGGCTAGCGATTGGCTCATTTAAGGAATTAAATATTATAGTAAAAGGTGATGTGGATGGTTCCATTGAAGCCCTTTCTGATTCACTTTTGAAACTATCTACCGAAGAGGTACAAATCAATATTATTCATAAGGCGGTGGGCCAAATTTCAGAGTCTGATGTATTGTTGGCGTCCGCTTCTGATGCCGTCATTATTGGTTTCCAAGTGCGCCCGTCAGCATCAGCAAGAAAATTAGCGGAGAAAGAAGAGATCGAAATACGACTTTATTCCATCATTTACAATGCCATCAATGAAATTAAAGATGCTATGGAGGGTATGCTCGTACCTGTTACCGAAGAAGTCATTGTTGGTAATGCGGAGGTAAGGAATGTATTTAAGATAAGCCGCATAGGTACAGTAGCAGGTTGCTATGTAACAGATGGGGTTATCAAACGAAATAATCAATCACGTTTAATTAGAGAAGGAATTGTAATTTATACCGGAGATATCCATCAGCTCAAGCGTTTTAAGGATGATGTTAATGAGGTAAAAACAGGCTTCGAGTGTGGGCTTTCTATCAAGAACTTTAATGATATCAAGGTAGGTGATATTGTGGAGAGCTTCGAAGAGCAGGAAATTAAACGCAAGCTATAATCAACGAATTTTGCAAAATTTATTGATTATTACTTTGGTGTTTGAATAAAATTGGCAAAAAATGTTCAAAATTTAACAAGGCTTATTTATACCCTTAATTATTCAAATATTATTCTTAACCCATGTATTCGTATTGTTTTGTGTAATCATTTAAATACTAATAAATAATTACACATAAATTGGATGTTCCAAAACGGAATATTTAGGAATATTAGGCGTGCTTCAAAATCGATTCCGCGAAAGCATTTAAACTTCCCTGCTCATCTTTAACTTCCATAAAGTAAGCTCAAGGCTCATTAGAGACCTTCTAAAAACCAGGATGAAGCAAAGATGGATTACCAAAAGTTTTCCACATATCAACAAAAAGAAAAAAAGAAGTTAAAAAAGAAAAAGCTATAACAAAAATAATGATGAATTAAATTAGATAAAAAATAGTATAATTACTTGACTATAATAAACCAGGATGCTTTTTTGACATGATCAATATGTTCCTCCTGTACCTTCTTTAAAGGATCATATTTCTTAGTGGTATATCGCCATCTCAGTAACATGAATATTTTAATTATCCATTGGGATATCCATTAACAATACCCGTGCTTGATCTTTAGCATTTACTGTCAACGCATCGGTATCCCATAGCCCCATTCCATCTCTGTTGGATAGTTTTGCACCATTTACATCAATTTCGCCTTCTAGCACAAACAAGTAAACGCCATTCCCCTTTCTTTTTATTTGATATTGATCTTGCGTACCTGGCTCAAACTTACCTAGGCTAAACCAAGCATCTTGATGAATCCAAACTCCTTGATCATCAGGATTAGGCGATAGCACCTGGTAAAATTTATTGGGTTGTTCAATTTCTCTAATGGAAATTTGATTGTATCGTGGTTCAACATCTTTTTTGTTTGGTATCACCCAAATTTGCAAAAACTTAACCTCTTTATCTTGGTTTTTATTAAACTCACTATGGAGGATACCCGTACCAGCGCTCATAACCTGTACATCTCCTTCTTTAATTACGGCAATATTGCCCATGCTATCTTTATGCTCCAAGTCTCCCGATAATGGAATCGATATGATCTCCATGTTATTATGGGGATGGGTGCCAAAACCCTTTCCTGCACCTACTTTATCATCATTAAGCACTCTTAATACCCCAAAATTCATCCTTTCCGGATTATAGTAATTGGAAAAACTAA
>JAUIFR010000141.1 GCA_030430325.1 Bacteroidia bacterium
CAAGTGATTTGGGTGGGTTTAATTCAAAAAAGGACAAATCATTAAGTTTTTGTAACAGTTCGGCATGAATTTGCCCACTTGCGGCAAGTTGACCTTCCGCATCATATGGCAAACCTTTTTGCTCAGCCAAATAATTCAATACCTGATTGGCAACACAAATATCAAAAGCCACACAGTTACGCTGATCCACTGATGTGATATTGGCAATTCCACCAAGATTGAGGCAAAAATCATAATCAAAAAACAAAGCTAATTCACCTGCCGGCACCAATGGAGCGCCCTGCCCACCTCGCTGCACATCTCCACTCCGAAAGTGGGCAATTACCGGCAAATTGCAAGTAGCAGCAATAGCAAATGGACTCCCAATTTGTACAGAAATTTTAGCATTTGGTGCATGAAAAAGGGTATGGCCATGCACGGCAATAGCTTCGGGTGTAATTTGGTTCTCATTAATGAACGTTTTGACTTGCTCCCCCATCCATTCCCCTAGCTTTTGATCTAATAAATGAGAATCAAGTGCATTAAGCTGCTGAGCATGGAGTAATTTTTCTTGCAAGACCTGATCATAAGGAACATGCTTGGTATGGTGCAGCACATGTTTCCAATTTTGTCCCTTTGTAAAAGTAACATAGGCAATATCCAGGCCATCGAGCGAACTGCCTGACATGAGCCCGATCATGTTATACGTATTCATTTAAAGGTATTCTTCTCCAAACTCATCCTTAATTTGTTGCAAAAGCATTTTTAGATCAAGGTTCTTTTTTCGATCGCTGATAAGTACAGCATTACCATGACACACAACCGTTAAATCCTTTACTTGGTTTAGTACAATGAGCTGTTGTCCATCTGCATTGACCAAGCAATTCTTACTTTGCTGAAGCAATACATCCCCTTTCGTAGCATTTTTGCATTCGTCCTTTTCTACATTATCATATAAAGATTCCCAACTACCAAGATCAGACCAAGTAAAACTGCCAATAATCACATGAACCTCCTGCGATTTTTCTAAAATGGCATAATCAATGGAAATGTTCTTACACTGTGCATAGGCTTGCAATAATTCTTGCTTGCCCATACTTGGATTTTTGAATAATTCCTCGAAAATTTCTGCCAAATCAGGCATATAATCGTTAAATGCCGCAATAATGGTGCGGACATGCCATACAAAGATGCCTGCATTCCAAAGAAACTCACCACTTTCGACAAATTTCTTAGCAAGTTCAAGTTGAGGCTTTTCTGTAAATGTTTTTACTTCTTTTAGAGGAAGATTATTTTCAACATATTGAATGTAACCATAGCCTGTTTCAGGCCTAGTTGGTAAGATCCCAAAAGTTATAAGTTTACGATCATCGGCATTTTCAAATGCAAGATTGGCACAATCGATAAATTTCTCCTCCTGTAAAATCAAATGATCTGCCGGGCAAACAATTAGCTTGGCTTGTGGATCACGTTGGTAAATAGAATACGCCGCATAGGCGATACAAGGAGCTGTATTTTTAGCTAAGGGCTCAAGCAATACTTGATGTATTTGGAGATCAGGTATCTGACCTAAAACGATTTCTTTATATTCTTGATTGGTGACAATATAAATATGCTCTGGGGGACAAATTCCGCAAAGGCGGTCATAGGTTTGTTGTAAAAAGGACTTGCCTAGTCCTAAAATATCCAAAAACTGCTTAGGATGTTTTTGACGGCTATATGGCCAAAAGCGTTTGCCTACGCCTCCAGCCATGATTACCGCATAATGATTTTTCATCAGTTATTTTGTAATTTAGGCAAACTGCTCGAATGCCGAGAAAAAGAAACTACCTTCAATTTGCGCGTTCTCATCTGAATCAGACCCGTGCACCGCATTGGCCTCAATCGATTTAGCGTAAAGCTTACGAATAGTACCCTCAGCTGCATCAGCTGGGTTAGTCGCACCAATTAACGTTCTAAAATCCGCCACTGCATTGCCTTTTTCTAAAATCATAGCAACAATAGGGCCTGAACTCATATACTGGCATAGGTCTTGATAAAAAGGACGCTGGGCATGTACCGTATAAAATTTCCCCGCCGCCTCTTTTGACAGTTTCGTGTATTTCATGGCAATAATCTTAAAGCCGGCTTTTTCTATCATAGCCGTGATGTTACCAATATTGCCAGCTTCTACTGCATCTGGCTTAATCATTGTGAAAGTTTTGTTTCCGCTCATATTAATTTCAATTTAGCGCAAAAATAGTAGTTTATCAGGAAATAAAAATCGTTTTTATGTAAAGGTTATGTTATTTTTGTAAAAATTTGGGTTATGAAACAATTAGAAAAGTATCAAGAAGAACGCCCCTGGGGTAAGTTTGAACAATTTTGCAAAAATGAGCCCTGCACGGTAAAAATTATCAGTGTTAAGCCAAATAGTGCACTCAGTCTGCAGTATCACCACCATCGAAATGAATTTTGGCGGGTGATTGGAGGCAAAGGTATCGTGGTGATTGACGGCACAGAGCATGAAGCCATTGCTGATAAGGAATTTTTTATTCCAAAAGGAGCACATCATCGTATCAAGACAGAGGACCATGCCGTGCAAATATTGGAGATTTCATTTGGGCAATTTGACGAGAATGATATTGTGAGACTCGAGGACGTATATGATCGCAGCTAGGTTGTAGTTTTTTTATTTTTACATGATTTTTGCTAAATTTATTGAAATAAGAATTAATATTCAATCTATTTTGCAAATTTCATTAAAAATATAGTAGTACATTAATTAAAGACAATTTTGATGAACAAAAGTAAGAGGAGATAAAGCAGAGAGTGAGGGATTCGAACCCCCGGACCCCGTGAAGGGTCTTCGGTTTTCAAGACCGACGCGTTCGACCACTCCGCCAACTCTCTGGGTAAAATTGAATGGCAAATGTAGTACAATTTTTCTATTTGGACAATGAAAATTTTATAAAATTACTATTTGATTATTTTGTAAAAAAAATAATGAAGTAAATCGTATGAACTTGACTTTGCTATTTTAAATTTTATGATGCAATTTTGACCCTTAACGGAAATAAATCTTATGGTGCAGTTTTGGGAAGTGAATTCGGAAATAGCAGCTGGTACTAGAGGATCCAGCCTGGGTATTGATGCTTTAAAAATTGTTGATTATCAACAAGAAAAATCAATATTGAATCAATTTACCTATTCTAAAATAAATAACTACAATACTTGTTTAGCAGATGCCTATCAATTTAAACATGCCAAAAGGATAGAAACCTTTAATACGCATATTGAGCAGATGATCTCTCAGTTCAAACGTTTATCTAGCCAAGCGTTTCCGTTATTCCTAGCTTCAGATCATGGCAATGCTGTTGGGAGTATCACTAGCCTTAAGCTAAAATACCCCAAAAAGCGTATCGGTGTCGTCTGGATAGATGCGCATGCTGATTTACATACACCTTACACAACACCTTCTGGGAATATTCACGGTATGCCACTAGCAGCACTTGCTGGGCTAGACAATAAAGGTCATCAAAGGAATCAAGTATCTGATGAACTCCTTCAAAATTGGGAGACCTTAAAATCCTGTGGAGGAATTAGCCCCAAAATATTACCTTCAGATATTGTTTTTGTTGCGGGTAGGTCATACGAAAAAGAAGAAATGGCCATTATTGATCAATATCAGTTGCGCCATATTACGGTTGAAGAATACCGATCCAGCGGAATTTCTATCATCCAAGAGGCTATTTCTACACAATTAGCTGCATGTGACCTTATATTTGTATCTTTTGATGTGGA
The DNA here is from genome assembly GCA_030430325.1 of Bacteroidia bacterium. Lineage (GTDB taxonomy): Bacteria > Bacteroidota > Bacteroidia > Cytophagales > Cyclobacteriaceae > JAUIFR01. Next base: position 3,763 of record JAUIFR010000141.1, read on the forward strand.
TAGTATGGACCCAAGTGTGTCCGTTGGAACAGGGACACCTGTGCCTAACGGACTAAGCCTCGAGGAAGCAATTTCAATTAATAAAGCACTTGCCGGGCACCCAAAAATATGCGCTTGGGAAATAGTAGAGATAAATCCATTGCTTGATACCAAAAACGCAATGGCCCAGGCAGCTTATCAAGTTTTAAGAGAGGTGTTCAAAGTCTGTACCAATAACTAATTTTTGCACTTTTAAAAGATTAATCACTTTCAATTCTTTCAGAAGTATTTTGTATTTTTTTGTTTTCCGCACAGAGGTAATAAAGGCTTGAAAAAGTGCGTAAATACACGGTTTAAATTTGAAAGTGGGTGTTGCAAGGCTAAATTAGGGGGTGTTTTTACGAAAATTAAGGAACAGATCTGGTAGTATTTCAGCTAAGATTAAGATAGTATTATATAAAATCTAATAAATAATTACACATAAATTAAATTATATAATTATCCATTTTTTTTGGAATTTGCGATATGCTTTACTACCTATTTCGCGTTAAGGATATAAAATGCCAGCCGCTTGCGGCTGTGTCCTTCGGACACAGCCGCAACGTGAGTCGAAGGTTGCGAGCATAGCTCTATTTTGTAGCCTGGTCTTAGTCTCAAATTTATTTTGAGACTAAGAAACGCCCAAATAAAAAACCAAAAAACAAACTACTTATCAATATAAAATTAAACAATTACTATAATAAAAAAAATCATCAATCAAAAAAAATAAATCTCTACATACATTTTTATCAACAAAGTTTAGCATAAAATCATCAAATCATCTAATAGTATTCCATAAAACCTAAACTAAACAATAAAGCTTTGCAATTCTCTAAATTTATACCTTCCACCCCACATAATAACCACAATTTATTGTGTAATTAATTATTATAACATAGTTATTCAAAATTATTGGTGTTGCAAAATCGAAAGCAGGAGATAAATCCACTACTTGATTCCAAAAATGCAATGGTCAGGCAGCTTATCAAGTATTAAGTGAGGTGCTCAAAGTCTATACCAATAACTAATTTTTGCACTTTTAAAAGATTAATCATTTTCAATATTTTCAGAAGAATTTTGTATTTTTTCAATAAAATCAACAATAATTTTTGTCACTTCTTCTCGGTTTGTCCAAGGAATAAAATGATTCGCCTCCGTAATAGTTATCACTTGCAAATTCGTATGAGAAATCACTTCATTAGTAAAAGCCAAATTTTTATAGGGCACTATGCTATCCTTATCACCATGCACATGAATGACAGGAATAGAAATCTTATGCCAGTATGGTTCCATTTTTTGAAGCTCGGCCACATGGCCAAATTTCTCATCTGCGGCAACTCGAAATGGCGCTGGGGTAAGCCATCTAGTAGGTGGGTATTTGCCTAAATATGCGAACCAAAACAACCGCTCTTCATCAGGATCGAGCGCTGGCGCCAGCATAACTAAACCATCGACTAATTCTGTATAGTCCATGCAAACCCTCGCAGCAATTGGTCCACCAAAGGAATGCCCAACAAGAACTACATGTCTAATGGTATCAGAGGCAACCTTAATTAGTTCCGCAATTGATTGTGCCTGTTTCTTAATCGATACTTCAGCATGCCCGAATTCAGAATAGCCGTAACCTAATCGATCAGGTGTTATCATAACCGCCCTATGATATAGGGCAGAATCCATTAAGTAGTCATAATAATTATCACTTGAACCTGGCGCCCCATGTATAAACACAATAAGTACATCACCTTCACCATATTGCACATAGCGCATTTTACTACCTTCTGTACAATGAATTTTAGGCACTAATCCATTTTCCTTAAACTGTTTTATGACTTTTTGATCACTATTCCGCAGACGTAAGCAGCTCATCATACCTACAACAAAGCACCCAAACAATAGGGTAACCATACTGAATCTCATATACTTTCGACTCATACATTATTTTTCAAGTCTATCAATGGTATTTAATTATAACAAAATTTACTTCAAAGATTCGTCAACATTAATTAACATACAATATATTATGATACAATTTCATATTAAAATTCTTCCATTTTTAGCTGAATCTGCAAGGTATACATCGAACCGTTCATGGAGGTAATGACATGATAAAACCCTTGAAAATGCTCATTTTCAGTTGAAATTATAAAAATTTATGTCTTTTTTCTAATAAATAGCAAATTTACACTAACAATTGATTTTCAATATTTTATAAAACTAAATCTCCTCAAATCAAATCTTATGGCATACTTTATCCAAAAAAAACCACCCATATAGGGGATAATTTTCAGAAATTAGTTGCAAATTGCGCAGAAAGAGGTATTTTTGTAGTAAATCCTTTGTAAAGAAATATTTCTAATAAAGTATTTAAGTTTATTTAATCTAAAAAAAAATTCAATCAAGATGAACAAAGCGGAATTAATTGAAGCAATTGCTAAGGAAGCAAAGTTAAGTAAAGCAGATGCTGGTAGAGCATTGGATGGATTCACCAATAGCGTTCGTTCTTCGCTTAAAGGTGGAGAGAAAATTACATTAGTTGGTTTTGGAACATTTTCTGTAGCTGATCGGGCTGCTCGTAAGGGTAAAAACCCTCAAAATGGTGCTGTAATTAATATTCCTGCTAAGCGTGTAGTGAAGTTCAAGCCTGGTTCTGACTTAGCAAAAAGTGTAGATAAATAATCCTACTAAAGACAAAATTACTTAAAGAGAAAGGGTGTCCTTTCTCTTTTTTTGTTTATTTACGAAATGAACATCATTTTTTTAGTATTCGGCGGTGCTTTAGGCGTTTTGGCAAGATATTATTCGCAGATTGTATGTGGAGCATTATTTTCATCGAATTGGCTAAACTCAGGCCTGCTCGTTATCAACAGCATAGGATGCCTTTTGTTTAGCTTTCTTTTGGGATATTTTTTTACTGATTCTCCATCCACATGGAGGTATTTTTGGTTAAGTGGGTTTTGTGGTGGATATACTACCTTTTCGGCTTTTGCCTATGAGGCATTGACATTCGCTCAAAAAGATCAATGGCTGCTAGGCTTATGCTATACCATGATGAGTGTTTGCTTAGGTATTTTTTGCATTTTTTTAGGATTAAAACTCGGAACAGCACTAAAGCATACATTTTGAATGTAGCGGTTTAGTTTGGTATGAATTTTTTAGCCCACTTTTATTTGACGGGGAACGAAGACCCACACTTGCTAGGTGGTAATTTTCTAGGTGATTTTGTAAAAGGAAATGCCATGTATAAATATTCGCCTTCCATTCAGTTTGGGATTACCATTCATCGATTCATTGATCACCATACGGACCAAAATTCAATTTTTAGAAAAAGTAAAAAACGACTTTTTCCTCAGTTTAGACATTACTCTGGGGTAATTGTTGATTTGTTCTACGATTATTTATTAGCTACTGATTGGGATAATTATCATAGCGTTTCACTAAAAGAATTTACACAAACCAGTTATCAGAAATTAAGGTCAGTCCAGTCAATTTTCCCAGCTGAAGCCAAATATGCCTTAAAATATATGCATAAACATGACTGGCTATACCACTACAAAACGCACCAAGGCATGCTATTGGCATTAAATGGCGTTTCAAGACGCTTTGGTAAACCCAATTTATTAAATCCAGCTTTGGACTATTTGTTAAGATACGAACGGGAATTTAGAAAGGAGTTTGGCGAGTTTATGCCCATTATTACCCACAAAGTAACCCATCAGATTAATCCTGGATAAACACATTATATTAGGTAAAGTCGGGGTGGCAGGATTCGAACCTGCGACCCCCTGGTCCCAAACCAGGTGCGCTAACCGGGCTGCGCTACACCCCGATACCTTAATGTGCTTTCCCACTCATCAACTACTTCGTGGAGAGAGGGGGATTCGAACCCCCGGTACGCTTTTGACGTACGACGGTTTAGCAAACCGTTGGTTTCAGCCACTCACCCACCTCTCCTGAAAAGCGAATGCAAATATAACATTTCACTTTAGATTCCCCAAAAAACCTTAATTTTATTTTAGGTGGAAAAAGAATTCGCTTCTATTTGATTAAAAAGCAGCCCGTGGAATATTCAGTACTCCATATTTTCCGAGATCAATTCTTGAGTTGACATTTTATTATTTTTTGGAGAAGTTTGATGGCCAATTTTTTTGTACTTTTCTATTAAAATAAACATATTTAGCCAATTTCATTCATAATTCTCCCCCTTTCTACATAACAGAATATTTCCTATTTTTGTTCGAACAAATAGCAAAAGAGATGATCACACTAGACCAATACGATTTTAATGGCAAAAGAGCGTTGATTCGAGTAGATTTCAATGTACCCTTAGATGCCAATCACCAAATCACGGATGATATACGAATCAAAGCAGCTGTACCAACAATTCAAAAGATTCTTAGGGATGGGGGAAGTGTAGTATTAATGTCACATCTGGGTCGCCCTAAAAATGGGCCTGAAATTAAATTTTCATTGCGCCATGTTGTGGGAAGGCTAGGGCAGCTGCTCGAAACTGATGTAAAATTCGCCTCCAATTGCATTGGTGATGAAGTATTGGCACAATGCCAGCAGCTTCAACCTGGTCAGGTACTTTTGTTAGAAAACCTGCGTTTTCACCCTCAAGAGAAAGAAGGAGATCCTGATTTTGCAAAGCAGTTAGCACAACTAGGCGATGTATATGTGAATGACGCCTTTGGCACAGCGCATCGGGCACATGCCTCTACGGCCATCATCGCTCAATATATGGCAGATAAAGTTTGTGGGTATGTGATTGAAAAAGAACTTACTATGATCGATCAAGTGCTGCAAAATGCCCAAGCGCCCTTTACGGCCATTATGGGAGGAGCTAAAATTTCCGATAAAATTAAAATTATCGATACCTTACTGCCTAAAGTGGATCATTTGATCATTGGAGGCGGGATGGCCTATACGTTTTTTAAGGCTATGGGGGGCGAAGTTGGGGCTTCTTTGGTCGAAAAAGATAGTATTGGCCTTGCCAAATCACTAATTGATCAAGCAAAGGAGCAAAATACTGAATTGCACTTACCGATAGACTCGCTTATTGCTGATTCATTTAGTAATGATGCGGCTTGTGAGGTGGCTCTAAACCACCAAATCAAAGCCGGGTGGATGGGGTTAGATATAGGGCCACAGGCGATCGAAGTTTTTACCAATATTGTAAAAAAATCAAAAACCATTTTATGGAATGGCCCCATGGGCGTGTTTGAATTATCCAATTTTGCCAATGGCACAAAAGCCATCGCCAAGGCTATGGTAGAAGCTACGAAAAATGGCGCTTTTTCGCTGGTCGGAGGTGGGGACTCTGCCGCTGCTGTAAACTTTATGGGTTTGGCAGACCAGGTCACCTATGTCTCCACAGGTGGAGGAGCATTGCTTGAGTATGTGGAAGGCAAAACACTACCCGGTATTGCTGCATTAGCACAAGAAGCCATCAAACATGATTAAATTACCTGTAACGGCAGTCATTATCACTTTAAATGAAGCGCATATTGTGGGCCGGACCATTGGCATGCTCGACTGGTGTGACGAAATTCTCGTGGTTGACTCAGGAAGTTCCGACGACACGGTAGCCATTTGTGAGGAGCTTGGCTGCCAGGTGATGTATAATAAATTTGAAGGATATGGGCATCAGAAGCGCTTTGGGATTGAAAAAGCAAAACACGACTGGGTGCTTTCGGTGGATGCTGATGAAGTGCTATCGGATAAACTCCGGGAAGAGATTTTATCCGTTTGGGTTAGCAAGGATGAAGCTATAAAAGGTTTTTACTTGCCCTTTGCGCTCGTATTTATGGGAAGGGTATTTCGATATGGTGAACGGGCGATTTATGGATTGAAATTATTTGATCGGCGATGTGGCAATTTTGATACTCCGCAGGTGCATGAGCAAGTGCATCTGACGGGTAAAACATCGAAATTAATACATCCGGGCTACCATTATTCCTACCGTAATTTGAGTCATTATTTCGATAAATTTAATGAATATAGCAGCCGAAGTGCCAAAAAATACCATGCTCAGCGAAAGGGTGGAGCTGTTTTGATGACAGCATTCCGTTTACCCATCACTTTTTTTCACTATTACATCCTGAAAGGTTGTTTTTTGAATGGATTTCCGGGGCTCGTGTGGTCGCTGTGTT
>JAUIFR010000142.1 GCA_030430325.1 Bacteroidia bacterium
CGTGCCAGGCTCATCACACCCTCTCCGCGTAGGAGTTTACCGCTACCTGTTTGGCAGGCACTCAGTACCACAAGTTCTGCCGGGATGGCTAAATTATAAATTTCATAAGCATAGAGCCTCCCATCTTCTTTTTCGCTGGCTGCTAAGCTCATTTTGGAGTTTAAAGGATGTAAATTATCAGCATTGGCATGCGCAGCAATGTGGATGATACGATAGGAGGGCGATAGGGCCTTAAAATTGTCCTCATTGGCCTGATCACCAAACAAAAAATCCCCATTAAAGTGGTCTGATATCGTTTTTACCTCGAGCTGTGCACCTGGTAAGTCGACGAGCTCATCATTTCTTAATTTCCCAAGTGTGCTCCTACTTACTATTTGATTTGACTTGAGTTTATAAGATGGGGCAAGGGCGAGGCATTCTTTTGGTGGTACTTGATGAGTATGCTTAGTTTGCATGGCATTTAAGGAATATGCATAACTAATGATGCTTTTATGCAACAAATAGGGGAGTTGTTTAAAGTTATTGCCATTGCCGGGCTCAGTAAGCAGTAAATCAAAGGGCAAGCCTGCAAGCACATCATCCGGAATGATAATTTGATGAGCAAATATAGGTGCAGGAAATAGTGTTTTGAATAAATAATAGGCAATTTGACAAAATTTATTTGTCTGTAAGTCATTATTGGTAATGGGCTGACTGTTAAATTGCTCAATGAAAGCAATCGTTTTTTTTCGAATTTGAGCAACATTACCTAAATGAAAAAGCTTATAACTGGATGAAGAGATATGAAAGAGATACGCTTGCTGATCCCCCATAAAATACTCGTAAATGGCTGATGAAGAATCAAGATTGGCCTGAATTTGATTGATTTGAATGTCATTTTGAGTAAATTTAAGGTTGAAATACTTTGGGAACTGCCTCTCAAGGGATTGAATATGCTCTTCTAGTTTTCTTTGAGTGATAAAAAGCTGCTGTTGTAATTTTTGCACTTTTACACTGTCACCCCCTACTTTTGCTTCAAAGAGATCTTTTTTATAGTTGCTGATGGCCTTTCTTAGGTTAGATTCTTTGGTAATTAATGAATCGGGTACGCCTCCTACAAGTTTGGCCTTGTTCTCCTTAAGGCCTTGCACTAACATAAATGCCTTGCTTTGCTCCATGAGCTCAAAGGCAATTTTGTGGTACTTGTCGTCATTGGTTTGTTTAAGTAAATGGTACGCAGTTGTGATAGTTTTCTCAAAAATGCGCATGGACTCTTCACTGAACTTGCCTTTCGTTTCATTAGAATAACTAAGTCGGAGTTCGTGAATATGCTCGATACAAAGTTGATAGCTGTTAAAAGCTGCTGTTAGGTATTGCATTTTAGTTGTAGCTTCATATTTTTCAAAAAAGGCATCGGCTTTACTCTCGAGCACTTTCAAACTAAAAATATGCTGCTTAGCTTGCTTCAGCCCAGGGTTATCGAAGATAGACTGTGGCTCAAAATCGATGCTCCCACAAACCAGCGCCTCTTGAAATTTGGCCATTGCAGCATCCCATTGGCCCATTTTTAGGGTATTTTTAGCGATTTTGTAGAGGGTTTTGGCTAGTGAAAGTGTTTTTTCTCCTTGTTTATCTAATTGAATATTATAGGCCTTGTGGAAATATAATGCAGCTGAATCATGTCGATTTAATTTGAAAAAGTAATCACCATAATCTAAATAGGCATAAGAGGTGTGTAAATGAGATTTACCTACCCTTTCAAATTGTTTTAAAAGAGCCAATTTATAATAATGTTCAGCATTTTTTAATTCCTTTTTAGCTTCATAACTTTTAGCTATTCCTCTTAATAATAAGGAGTAAAAAACATGTTGACCTCCAAAATGATTATCCCAAATCACAAGAGCTTTCTTAAAGTACCGAATCGACTCTTCATAATTCTTAAGCTCAAAATAGCAATAACCGATGTTCATAATACTGGTTCCAAGATTGGGATAACCTTCCCCAAATAATCTTTCTTTCATTTTGGCTGAATTTATACTATAATTTAATGATTTCTCATAATCTCCAGTTACAAAGTAATATATGCCAATATTATGATAGGACTCAGCAAGTTTAGGGTGATCTTTTTTAAATAGGGACTTTCTTATACGCAACGATTTTTCGTAGTATTCAATGGTTCTGTAATCTTCCCCAGATTTATAACAAAGATAACCAAGCTCATTGTATATTTTCGCGAGTAATTCTTTATTATTATGATGTCTTTGTAATTTTGAGGCTTTAGTCAAGTAAAAAAGAGCAGAGTCAAATTTACCTGCATCGGTATATGAATAACCTAGCTCATAGCATGAATGTGCTCTGCCCAATGTGTCCTCTAATTTTTTAAAATTAATAAGGGATTGATGCAAATGAGATATTGAGTTGTTATAGTCATCAAGCAGATGATAAATGGACCCAAATTGTAAGTCAATTTTTGCTTGAATGCCTTGACTTAAATCTTTAAGTGTAACTAGGGTATGAGCTTTATTGGTTGCGTGAAGCGCTAAATTAGCATCTTGACGAACAATATAGATTTCTCCAATTCTTAAAAGGCATTGTATAGCACTAATAGTATCATACTGAATGGCAACTTTTTCTGCTTCTTGGTAGTACATTAATGCGCTTGCATATTTACAAATTTTGAATGCAGAATCAGCTGACCTGATTAAGTGATTTACGTTAGAATTTTTCGCAAAAGCACAACTAAAACATAAAAAGATGAGGGTGAAATGCCTCATGGATTTTTATTTTCCTAATTGCTCTCACAAGCTAATCAATATTTTCTAATTTCTAAACAAACAACTTATTGCTTTTATATGTTCTATAATGAGCTTTGTTGGCTATACAGTTGTTGTATCGCACTGGCTTACATTTGCTTAAACTCTCCTCCTCCGCTTAATAATTATTAGGCCGATTCATTAAATGGCTCTTCAATTTTAATATTTTATTATAAAATTAAATTGGTTCAAAATAATTGAAGTAATTGCCTGCTATATGAAGAGTGTGCTATGTTACATTTACCCTCAACTATAGTTTATTGTTAAGCTCTACAAGTAATAATAGAATGATAGGGCGTGCTGCTTGTCACAGCAGAGGCCTCACCTTGCCCAACCACATTGAAAGTAGTCTTTATTCTAAAACTTTTTAACTCAATTTTTCTTAAATTCAATTTATTCTTTTTCATACTTTTAACATTAAGTAAATGGGGATAATGTGTCCTGTGGATTACCCCCACCATTAATCCTTTTTGCGTTTAACTCATTCTTTTCAAATACTTTAAAACTTTTAACATTTAAGTATTTCAATCTTTTATTCATAAAAATTTTCTTATTAAGTATAAAAATATCTAAAAAAACTATTAACAATTAAGTCCAACTAAAACTTGCAAGTGTATGACAATTAAATATATAAAAAATAATTTAATATATAACTGTTAACATCAACCCAACTAAACACTTATTATCTTTTCAAAAATTTAACAAAAAATATAGAATTTTCAAAGTATTTTAAACTAAAAGTTCAGATTGGTTTGAGTGAGTTGTGAATAGTTATTTTTATGAAAAAATAAACAAATTTTGCATAATTTATTCAAAATATCAATTCTTAAAAGGATTGTTTAAGAAAACAAATACTTAACGAATTTTGCAAACTATGTTGAAAAATAAATCAAATTTGAATAAAATCTGCAAATTACATTCAAAATAAGTCAAGCGCTACAACCCTCGCAGCATGGATTTTAGCTTTTTGAATAATTTCAATTCATTTTCCATAATGAGACCATCAGAAGCGATGATGTCGTGTAGATCTCTAATGACTTTCTCGGGTTGGAGTTCCCCATCAAACTTATGAAGGTTGGATACCACGGTAGATTCAATCTCATCGTCATTGAGGTTTTCATACATATCCTTGATGTCTAAGAATAGGCTATGTGGGTCGGGTGCTTCAGGGAAATTTTTATCAATTTTACTAATAATAGAGTTAATCTCTGATGATTTTACGGTAAAATCAGCATGGGCAACATGTAAAAATAAAAAAATCAAGTATTCTACATACTGATCGAATTCAATTGTTTCACTTTGTTCCATAAATTTTAATTTAGTATGATAGCGCTTTTCTTGTAGAGTATAATGATACTATAAAGAAAATGATTGTAGCACCTAATATAAGTTTATGTTCTAACCTATCAAAATTGAAGGGTGTACGCTGAGGTGCTCTTCCGAACTTGGGTTGCATATTAAAGAGAAAAATATCCAAAAACACCTTTGGTTTTGCAAAGAGTTCGCGCTGGATCATGGAGGAGGTCATCGTACCCTTGGCCGGGTACGCAATGGCATCAATCCCGTAAAACCAGGCTAACAGCAAGGCTCGTTGAACATGAAAAAGTTGTGAAACAATAACTACATCTGTTGAAACATTAAAATACTGCCGTAACCTTACAATAGAATCTAAAGTTCGAAATCCTGCAAAATCTAAATCAATGATATGCTCAGGCACGCCTTTTCGCATCAGGTCAGCTTTCATGTCAGCGGGTTCATTATAGCCTGGGTGGCTATTATCACCTGAAATGATGATACGCTTTACCTTTCCGGCCTTATATAGTTCATTTACAGCATCGATTCGGTACTGATAATATAAATTTGGTGATTTTGTGCCTCTAATATGCTTGTTAGTACCTAGTAAAAATACAATTTTTTTATCTTCAATCGATTGAGGCTTGAAATGGGTGTTTTTACTCGAATGAATCTTTGCGATGGCATTGGTTATGATAACGAGCTCTCCAAATACCATAAGCGATGCCAGTAACATAAACATGATCCAGACAAAACCACCTAAAAAGAACGACATGCTTTTGATTTTTTCAATAAATCGACGCAAAATGATCCTTAACACCAGATCGTTTACTGCGAATAACAGAAGTAAAAAGGATACAAAAATAAGAATAATAATATAATTCCATTTGTCAGCAGCGACGAAGTTAGATTTGACTTTTTCATTAAACTCACCTACGACAAGGTCCTTATTCTCCTTAATTTCTTCAATAATGGTGTAATAGTCCTTAAAATAAATGGCCATTATAATAATGGCCAGAAAGGCTAGCCAGAAAAATATGAAAAATAAAAATCGAAGTCCCTTCATAAGAATAAGTAAAAATTACTGGATTGATTTGGGGGTAAAAAACGACACAAGTGCACAATCATCAACGATTTCTTGCCATGCTGAGTGTTGCAATTTGATTTGCACTACACCGGTAGTGGGTACATTTCCAATTTCCTGTTTGGTAAGGTACTCTGCAAGATAGGTAATGGCAGGGTTATGGCCAATTATATATACGGTATGGTGAATGTCATCAATTTCTTTAATCACATTCATTAACGTGCGAACAGATGCTTCATATATCTCAGGTTCCTTTACAATTTGCTCGGTATCAAAACTCAATTGCTCAGCTAAAATTTGACTAGTTTGTAAAGTACGAAGTGCTGGGCTTGAGATAATTGTATCGGGTTGTCTTTTATTCGCCTTTAGGTATTGACCAATTTGACTAGCATCAACAATACCGGAGTTTTTTAAGGGGCGGTCGAAATCTCTTTGGCCATGTTCGATCTCTACGGCTTTTGCATGGCGGATTAAGAATAAGTTTTTTCCCATTTTTTGTGTTGTTTAGCGTAAAAATAGAAATTCTATTGAAGAATATTAAAATGGATTAAGATGATGATTGTAAGATAATCTTTTAATTCATAAAAAACCAACTCAAGGCTTACCTATTCACTAAATTTTAAATAAGTATATTACTCCGATGCTTTGGAAGTACTTGGTAAGATAATTTGTCGAGTTTATATAAAATTTTTATATTTGGCATGCACAAATTGCTATTTTTTGAGATTTTTGATCTGGATTAATACGCTGTAAGGATGTAAGAAAAATTTCTGTTTTTTATTAAAAAAAATTAGTATATTAAGGAAAACTAGGAAGATGATACAGGATTACGATAAATATACCCAACAGGATCAAGAAGTGTGGCGTCAGCTCTTTGAGCGGCAGGAGGAAAATATTAAATGGGCGGCAAGTGATGCCTTTGTATATGGTTTAGAGACCATAAAATTCGTAAAGGACAAAATTCCACGATTTGATAAAACAAACGAAATTCTAAAAGAGTGCACCGGCTGGCAGCTTGATGTGGTTCCGGGCCTGATTGATGATGATATTTTCTTCAAGTTGATGTCGAATAAGCACTTTCCTGCTACTACGTGGCTACGCAAGCTAGAAGAATTGGACTATTTGGAAGAACCAGATATGTTCCACGATGTTTACGGTCATGTGCCCTTGCTTACGAATAAACCATTTACCAACTTCTTGATGGAAATTAGTAAAATTGGTTGTGATTTTATCCATAATGCGTATGCCATCGAATTGTTATCTCGAATTTACTGGTTTACCGTTGAGTTTGGCCTAATTCGAGAAAATGGCAAGCTTAAAATTTATGGGGCAGGTATTATTTCCTCATCTGGCGAGACGGTATATTCACTTGGGGACAAACCGAAGCATCTTAACTATGATGTAAAGCAAATCTTGAGTACTCCTTACCGAAAGGATATTTTTCAAGATCGTTATTTTATTATAAACTCGTATGAAGAGCTCTACGCTTCAGTTGATGAAATTCGAGATCAGCTTACTATTATGACCGAACAAGAGCTTGCAAAGTAAGAGTCATGCGGTTTTGCATAAATTCTAATAAATAATTACACATAATTTGTGATTAAAAATTAAAACTAAAATATTTTCTAAAAATATAATTACCTTAATATTAATTCTTTATAATAATTGGTGAAGTTTTCTTAACTATAATCATATCTGTATTATAACAACTATTTGTGTAATTATTAATTATAATTCCAGATATTCTCCTAGAATTATTCTCGTCGAAATTTGAATTTTAGTTTGCCTTAATTATAAAAGTAATTCTTCCTTTTGAGGTTGGGGGCGCTGTGGTATTTGAAGTTCGGCTAAATGTCAGTAATGCTACTGCATCACGATAGACTTTTTCTACAGAAGGACTCACTGTCTTTTCAATTGTACGTATGGATAATATCTCCCCCTCATCATCAATCTTAATTTCGAATATAATTTTACCACCTTCATCAGAAGTGTCATTTGGCTTGGGTTTGAAGTCCCAATTCCACCCTGCAAGATCTAAAGAAGCCCCTCCGCTCCCGCTCCCGGGCCTACCTGTGTAAAGGGCTCTAGGGTCAGGGTCTCCTTCTGGATCCCCTTGGTCACCTGGCTGGTCTGTTTCACCTTGACCCTCTGCAGAGGCAGTTGCGTCACTATTGGGGTATTCTACAGGGGTCTCCGTAGCCTCGCTAGCTTCACTTGTCTGCTCTTGGGCCTGTTCGACTACATCAGGGCTTTCAATATTTTCAATTTCTTCTGTAATTTCCTCTACCTCCTCCACGGGCTCTTCAGCAACTTCTTCCTGGCTATTTTCCTCGGCATTTGTAGGCTGTTCTTCCTCAACCTCTTCTTGCTCGGTATTAGTAGTGCCGGTTTGGTTTTGTTCACCCATACCAACATCGGACATACCAAAATTTAAGGTAATACCATATTGTGGAATAGGTGGATCTGGCTCCTCCCAAGCCCAAACGAGCAAAAACAGCACGACAAGCAAAGCATGCAGGCCAATCGAAAAGAGCCATCCAAACTCTTTGTTCCTCTTTTCTTCCGAATTAGTATTTGATTTTAAGTTTTTGGAAGAAACCGGTAAACCTTTTTCATGTTTTGGGGTAAATTTGTTAGTGCCGGTTTCATCGGAAGAATTACTCATGTCTGAAAATACAACGATTTTTTAGTAAAATTATTACTTTACTAAACAAATATAACGCGATTTGCTTAGATTTTACTCAAACCTGAATTTTAATTTTTTTGCCATTATAAGAAATAGAATAATCGTGCTGAGCATAACGAAGCTGTATGTCCAAGGGATATGGCTTTGATGGCATATCCGTTGGAAACCATTTTTTGTTAGCTTGATCGACCACAATTAGTAATCCATGCTCATCTCCAATAGCACAAAAGTAATGAAAGTCGCCCGACCATTTTTTTATCCCTATTTTTGATTCGAGTTGTTCGGCCACTTTTTTTAATTGTTTTACTGGTATACCAATTTCGCTTATTTCAACGATCGAATCTACTGAGAAGTTTGAACTGGACTCAATTTTAAGGTTATGCCGTGCTATGAACTCCACAATATTACCGGCTGGGTCCAAAAAATACATGGCATGTGCATTCCAGTTGGGGAAATCAATAATTTGATGTTTTTCCTCATCTATCAATAGGTCCACTCGATCTTGCAACCAGGTTTTAGCATTTTCGATTTGGTTTGATGGAATGGTAAAGGCAAAATGATAATAAGCATCAATTTTCTTATTTTCCTTAAAAGTAAGCAGGCTTGTACCAGCTTGTAATGTAAAATGATGCTCTTCTTCTTCTACCACGTTAAAACAGAGAGTATCCCTATAAAAATGAAGTAATGCCTCTAAATTGGCACATTGAAGAGTTATGTGCTGAATAGTCATTGCTTAATTTTTATTCGCTCTGGTGTAATTAAAGCATTTGGGAATATTTTTTTTGCTTTAAGGTATACTAATTGTGCTTCAATTCTATCCAAGTATTGACCTACTTTCACTCTATAATTAGGATAAACATACTCAAAAATAGGTTTTACTTTAGGGAAATTTTGATAGAGAAGTTCCTTGGCCTGATTAGCCTGTTCTCTTTCATTGCCAGAATACACTAGCACGGTATACCCCTTCCAGAACTTGTCATCTTGATCTAAAAAATAACTATCCACAGCCTGTGCAACTTCTTCCTGGATATTTTTAACGTTTGGCTTGGGTATATTTTCAGTTGGCTCTACCGTTTTTTCCTCTTTTTCAGGGGCAGCAGCAGCCTTTCTGAATACTGACAAATCCTCGTGGTACCCCGAATATGTCGTATTTTGCACTACCGCTCCTTTTTGGCAACTGGCAAGTATACCGGCTGTCAAGATGAATAAATATATTTTTGATGAAAAAAGATTCATATTCAAATATAATAGGATTTATTTATCTTCGTATCAATAATACAAAATTAGTCTAAAAACGAACCTTGTGTAATTAATGAATACGCGTATTTTAATGGTCTTTTTTGCTGTAATAACTGGCTTGATTAGCCTGCTTTATCTATCTTCTTGCAAAAAAAATACCCCACCTGACGTATCTGACATTTCAGTGTCCATTGAGCTTGAAAGGCTTGATCAAGAGTTCATACAGCTTCGCTCAAAAGCAGAGGTACTTGATTTTTTTGATCGACACAAACACATGGCCAAAAACATGTTTCAATTTCCTTCTGGTGATCGTTTTACGGACTCCTTGGTGGTGCATCAATTATCTAGGCAAATTCAAGGCCCATACATGGACTCGATTGAGCAAGAGGTTAAGCGCGTATTTGGTGATATGGTAGCTCTAAAATCAGAGTTTGAACAAGCATTTAAATATTTAAAATATTATTATCCAGATTTTTATGTGCCAAAAATTAAAACCATAATAACTAGGTTTGGTACACAAGCAGGTCATTATGATTTAACCGTTACAGACTCGGTTATTTATATCGGCATAGAATATTTTTTAGGGCCCTCATCGAGCTTTCG
>JAUIFR010000143.1:0-7500 GCA_030430325.1 Bacteroidia bacterium
CCCCCTCCTTGGCAAGCCCAAGGGCGATCTCCCGGCCAATGCCTCGGCTCGCTCCGGTGATAAGGGCGCATCGCCCTGAGAGGCTCTCGCTCATGGTCACTCCTTCATCGTTATCGGCGTTGAGCCATGATTTGTTTGGCGACGTATTTGTAGACACCCTGGGGGAGGTGAGCCAGGGCCCCCATCACCATGCCCATCTGCCAGGGGAAGACGAGGTGGTCGGTCCCGGCTTCGATGGCGTTGGCGATGAGCCGGGCAGACTCCTCGACCTCGACCACGAAGGGGGTGTTGAAGGAGCGCTTTGCCAAGTCAGGCTTAGATTTGGTGGAAGGCAATAGTATTTTTGACATGCTGCCTGAAGATGCCCGCCAAGTTTGGAAAGAGCGCTATGAGCAGGCGCTCAATGGGGAGTATTTCACCATTCCTCAAGAGCGTAAGGTAGGTGACAAAACTTTATTTATTGAAGGATTCTATGGGCCCATTCATAATGAAGAAGAAGAGGTGATTGGTGCGTATGTCATCTCAAAAGATATCACACACGAAAAGGCTGCTTTAGACAAAATTGCCCAGCTTATGGGCGATGTGGCAGAACTCCGCAAGCGCTTGGATGCGTATGAAGGTGATGATGAGTAGGTTAAATTTTGTTATTTTGAATATATTTTGCAAATTACATTCAAAAATGCACTAAAATCCCATTTTGAAATTTATCAAATTAAGGATAAATTCGTCATCAAAAAGTGCTGGGCATCGAAGAAATTAAAGGAAAACTCATGAGTTACTGTGCTTATCAGGAGCGATGTGAGCATGATGTCCGCAAAAAAATGGAAAAATGGCCATTTTTAACTGATCAGCTGCAAAATGAACTCCTTCAGGCTCTTCGTAACGACAAATTCTTAGATGACTCACGGTATGTCGAGTCTTATGTGCGTGGTAAAGTATATATTAAAAAATGGGGTAAGCATAAAATTCGTCATCATCTCCGCCAAAAAAGAATTATTGAGCAGCATATCAATCAAGTTTTAAATGAAATTGATCAAGAGGTATATTCACAGAATTTACTGCAGGCTTTTACATCAAAATGGTTAAACTTAAATCACAAGAAGGATAAAGCCACAAAGCAAAAAATTGGGTTATATTTGCAGCAGAAAGGGTATGAGTTTGAAGAAATTAATGCCATCATTAAACGTCATTTCGATTCATGAATTTTAATCAAATTGCTCAAGTCTGTCAGGGCAACGTATTGCAATTTTCTAATCCTGAAGCTATTCAAAATCTGTGTTTGGATAGTCGGCAATGGGTTTTGGCAAATGGTACGTTGTTTTTTGCCATTCGTGGCAGGTATCATGATGGTCATCAATTTATTGCCGAGTTGTATCAGCGAGGTGTGCGGCACTTTGTTGTTGAGCATGTCATGGAGCTAACTTCGTTTTCAAAAGCAAACTTCATGGTGGTGGATAAAAGCATTGATGCACTACAGAAGATAGCGGCTCATCATCGGGCACAGTTTAATATTCCAATCATTGGCATTACTGGAAGTAACGCAAAAACCATCGTAAAGGAATGGCTGGCACAATTATTAGCTACGCAAATAAGCACAGTTAAGAGCCCCAAAAGTTATAATTCTCAAATCGGTGTACCGCTTTCAGTTTGGCAACTAAATGCAAAACATGAAGTAGGTGTGTTTGAAGCTGGTATTTCTCAACCTGAGGAGATGCAGTGTTTAGCTGATATTATTCAGCCGACAATTGGTGTATTTACTAATATTGGTAGTGCTCATGATGAGGGTTTTAAGGATCGGCACCATAAAATTACCGAAAAGGCCAAGCTGTTTAAATCTTGTGAACAAATTATCTACTGTAAGGATCATCAGGAAATCCATGATTATTTAGTGACTTATTATCCCCATAAATGCATGAATTGGTCCACTAAAGATCAACAGGCAACAATTTTTATTCAAAAAGACCCTGAAAATGAGCATAAACTAAGCATTACTTATAGAAATAAAACTTCGAACGTTAATTTACCATTTATAGATGCACCCAGTCAAGAAAATATTTTTCACTGTATTACAGTGTTGCTTTCCATGGACTTTACGGTGGAAGAAATTACTGATGGTTTAGCGCAACTGCAGCCAATCAGTATGCGTTTGGCACTCAAAGAGGCCATTCATCAATGCTACCTTATTGATGATAGCTACAATAATGATTTGGGAGGCCTTGAGATGGCCATTTCCTACCTGCATCAGCAACACCAGCGCCCTGGAAAGTCTATTATTTTATCAGATGTGTATGAATCTGGTTTAGAGCCAAATGAACTTTATAAAAAAATTAGTGCATTAGTAAACGCGTTGCAACCCAAGCTTTTTTTTGGCATAGGACCGCAGTTATCGTCATTTAAACATTTATTTCCTGCTCAAAGCCAGTTTTTTGAATCGACGGATGCATTTTTACAGGGTTTACAACCAGAATTATTTAATGAAGAAATTATTTTAGTAAAAGGTGCTCGGGCATTCCAGTTCGAGCGAATTGTACATCAGCTGCAAAAGAAATTACACCGGACTGTACTTGAAGTGAATTTAGATGCATTGGCGTCTAATCTCAATTATTTTAGGTCGCATATTAATGCTGACACCAAACTCATGGTGATGATCAAGGCTTTTGCTTATGGCAGTGGTTTTGTAGAGGTGGCGCAGTTTTTACAATATCATTTGGTGGATTATTTAGCGGTTGCCTATACTGATGAAGGCATTACACTACGTAATAATGGCATTCGCCTACCGATTATGGTGATGAACCCCACGCCAGACGATGTAAGCAAACTTCAGCAATATGAATTAGAGCCAGAAGTGTATTGTATGAGATTGTTAGAGGCACTTACAGGTAATGCTGATCAGCATACCGAGCCAATGAAAATCCACCTCAAATTAGATACGGGAATGCATCGCCTCGGGTTTGTCAAAGAGGAGCTAGATGCACTGGTTGCCGTTTTAAAAAAACAAAAAAGGTTTAAAGTACAAAGTATATTTAGTCATTTGGCAGCATCCGATGATTTACCATTCAGCAAGTGAGGCAATTTGAGGTGATGTCTACAAAAGTTATGGAGCGGCTGAATATTAAGCCATTCCGGCATATCCTAAACTCAGCGGGTATTTTGCAATTTGCAGATTATCAATTTGATATGGTTAGGCTAGGCATTGGACTTTATGGAGCAAACCCTACTTCATCTAAATTTAACATACAGCCTGTCAGTTCCCTAAAAACGGTCATTTCTCAAATTAAAATAATCAAAAAAGGCGAAACCATCGGCTATGGCCGCCAAGGTAAGGCTCAAGAAGATATGCGGCTGGCAACCCTACCCATAGGTTATGCTGATGGCTATGCCCGGGGTCTCTCCAACGGTAAAGGCAGCGTGTACCTACATGGGAAGTTGGCATCCGTGATTGGCATGGTATGCATGGATATGATGATGGTGGATATCACAAATATTGATGCGGCCGAGGAAGGGGACGAGGTGGAAATTTTCGGAGTGCATATTTCCCTCAAGCAATTAGCCGACCAAATGGATACGATTCCATACGAGTTGCTCGTCCGGATGGGGGAACGAATCAAGCGCGTGTTTTATCAAGGGTGATATTTTGATCGAATTCTGCAGAATATACTCAAATTATTGATTAAAATGAATGTAATTGGCAAAATTGATTCAAATTTAAATTCTTCATCTTAAAAATTCCTTTTTTTATACCAAATAATTAAAAGTAAAAATATAGTGCTTATTGGAACTAAGTACCACCAATACCATAATCGTTTGTTAGTTAATGGCCGCATATCTCCTGTTGCAATAAATTGACCCCAGAAGTAGGGATGTGTATTAATTTGTTCTGCATTTTTTATATAATGTAACTTTGCTTGCCGGAGGGCATGAGCTTTATCATGTCCTTCAGCGAGATACTTATAAAAATAATTCATGATTTCAGCACTAATTCTATCATTCGCATTCCATAAGCTTACCACAATGCTTGCGCAACCTGCATAAGTGAAACCTCTGGCTAAATTGATAACCCCTTCGCCTACAATAGTCTTGCCGTAACCCGTATTGCATGCACTAAGCACAGCTAGGTCAGCATTGAGTTGTAAGTTGTATAGCTCGAAAGTATGAAGTGCAGCATCGTCCAGGCTGTCACTTATCTGTGTAAAGTAAATTTTAGAAAATAGGGGTCGCTCATCATTTGCATTAGCATGGGAAGCGATATGAAGGATGGCAAAATCTTGGGCATATTTTTTGAAGGTAGATTCAGTGGCCTCTAAACCTATGAGCTTTATTCCATCAAAGTAAGTTGAAATTTGCGATACCTCATTTTTTGACCATTTCAAAGGCGTAAGCATACTACGAACCGTGTCAATTTCCTCTCTTGACTTAGGGAAGCTTCTTTGTTGGTTAGATTTAAAACTTGGTGCGAATGCTAAAAGTTGATTTTTTGCAATATGCCGCTTTTTTATACTGTTTTTTAGCCAAAGGGTGGCCGAGTTGGCATAGCTAATTGCATAGTGATTAATTATGTAATCAAGTTTTTTGTATTGAAGGATATGTTTTGGCATAGAGGCTATAAGGATATCAAATGGAATTAATGCTAGTACGCCATCCGGCACAATGATGATTTGATCTTCAAATTTTAAGGATTTTTGAAGCGGGGCCAGGAGCAATCGATAGAGTTTGTAAGCACTAGTGGTATAAGCATGCCAATTACGCTGTGCATTGGTCACTAAGGAAGAGGATTTTACACTTTGCCGAAGGGTTGAAATATGATAGTGAGTGAGACTATCTGCCGGTAACTGAATGCATTTGGTTATGTCTTTACCAATTATTAAAGCATAAAGATGGTCTTTACCTTCATAGTAGGAAATTACTTTTTGAGTAGCTGATAATTGGCTTTTGATTTTAACAAGTTTAGCTATACCCGTCTCGTATTTTAGTTGATAATAGTCCAGATAGTTTTTTTCAAGCATCCTTAGGAGTTGTTCATGCTGATCTTTTGTTTGGTAGTATTTTTCTTGATAATGGACGAATTGTTCTTTTTCAAATTCGCTTGGGTTCTTTTTAGAAGAAATTCTGTTCATTTGAGAGGTATAATAAACGAGGTCATCTCGAAGCATTTTTTCTTTGGCAGCCAAAGTATCTGGCATTGAACTTGCTTGACGGGCTTCGATTTCCTGAAGGCTTGCTTGCATGACGGCCGCCTTTCCTTTTTCTGAGATAAAAAAGGCCGTGTCCAAGTAGGCGTTGTTATTTGTAACTTGCAATAATTCATAAGCAACTTCAATGGCTTCTTTATAAAGGCTAGCAGCTGTTTTAGACCGTTCCAATTTACTGGCTTGGCTATGGAAATTAATGCGGAGTGTATCTGTGATTTTAATGGCTAATGTATAGGTTTGTAGAGCAGCTTGCAGATCTTTTATGTTATTTGTTTCTTTCCTATAATATTGGGTGAGGATTTGGGCTTTGGTTTGGAGTATCTTAACCTTGTTTGGGTCAAACCTAATTTCTTTAATAAGTGGATTAACGTAGTAAGAACTGTTTTCATCCTGTCCTAAACTTTCCTGAATGTGCCGAAGGGCCAAATTGAAATTACTTTGTTGAAGTTCACAAATAGCACTCTTATCTAATAATATTGGAAGATTGACCCTTTCAAGTTGGGTTTTAGTTATAATGATTGCTTTATTAAAGTAATAACTACTGCTATCATATTGGCTAATAGCATTATAATAATCGCCAAAGGCTTCATAAAACATACCAAGATACCTGAAATGATGTTTATTTTTAGAAATTTTATTAATGATGTTTTGGGCAATTTTGCAATAATTAAGTGCAGATGAATCATTTCCAAATGCAAGCGCACTTTGACTCATACGAATGTAACGTTTTGCTATTGCTAATGAAGGTATATGGTTGATTAATTTGTTTTCAATTCTAATACTCTCTTTAAAATAAAATAATGCTTTTTTGTGCTTTCCTTGGCTAGCATATATTAATGCTAAATTATTATAAATTAATGCTAAGTAAAAATCCTCTTTTTCCCGATGAAGTTTTTTTCTTTGCATTAAAGCTCTTTCTATACATTCAATTCCCTTTGTATAGTATTGAAGATCAAAATAAACACCTGATAAGTACGTATAATTCCGAATAAGTACCGGGTGTTGGTCACCAAATAGACGAATTGTTTCATCTATTGTCTTTTTAATATAAAATAATGCTTCCTTATATTCATTGGCATAAAAATGACCATAACCAAGGCCTTCATAACATTTATATTTATATTTTGAAGAAGCATATTTGCAGGCAATTTCAAATTGATTTTTAGCTAATTTATATTTTCCATTTTTGACTTGGTTTCTGCCTTTTACCTTATAAGCACTTGCGATAAAAAAACTATCAATTATTGGTTCATTAGTTAATATATCAATACCTTTATTAAGATAATGGTTTGATAGTTCCACTTTGTCTATATTCGAATAATACCAACCAATAGCATGGAACGCCCTGCCTTGCGTATATGTGTCACAATCAAATTCTAATTTTTCTCTATCAAAAAGCTTCTTAATATACCACTCAGTTTCTTTATTTTCATATATCTCTAAATGATTATTAATCAAAAAGATATAAATAGTGGTTTTCTGACAAGGGCTTATCGTTTTGCTGTATTTACTTAATAAAAATTCAAATTTTTCAATTGATTTTTTATATTTGTCATGGTAGTACTCCCTTTTAGCAGATTCCACCATATCATCAAAAGAATCTACACTAAAGCTGTATGTATAAGTTAAATGAACAAAAAAAAATGTAAATAAAAAGCGATATTTAATCAAATTCTGCAAAATACATTTAATTATTTAATTAAAATGAACAAAATTAGCAAATATTGTTCAAAAATATTTTTATTGCCAACCAACCACTCATCCCCTAAAAATAACCATTTCTCCCATAAAAAACATCCCCAAATGTATTATCACTATTTATAATTAACTTTATCACATTAATCATTAAATCAGAACTACATGAAATTTGTTTCAAACCTATTAGTTTATTCAATGAAACCAGCACGAATCTATTTTCAATAAATGAGTAAAATGTCTCGCCGGTTCCGTCCAAGCCTTTTAAATCAATTATATTTTTGGACGAATGCCTTTAAAATTATAGTTTTGCTGAAGTAAATTTGTAGAATTTGTTGAAAATAAAACAAAAATCCACCTAAATTTTAATAATTGAATCTTTAATTATATCGAAAATATTATTATTTTTTTATTTTTGGCATTTAGGCGTCTTCTTATTAAATTTAATTTAATATTATAACTTAATTCTGCCAAATAGTGCTAAGTGATCCGAACTGCCACCGGGTACCACACTTGAGGTTATACCTTTTACTTCCCCTTTAATTAGAATATAATCTAACGTCATAAATGGGCTAATTGTAGCTGTATTTGGGAAGTTAGAACGATCGCCTTTGCC
>JAUIFR010000144.1 GCA_030430325.1 Bacteroidia bacterium
TTAAGGGGCCTGAATATGTATCAAAAAAATTGTAACTTGCATTAAAAAATAATTCAAACTAAGATGAATAGTATTATATCTACCATTCAAATCCCAGTAGTCAATCGCTCTAAGCATGCATTACCTCAATACCAAACCTCAGGCTCAGCAGGCTTGGACCTTTGCGCTAACCTGGATCAAGAAGTTCAACTAGCACCTTTGGAACGCACATTAATTCCTACAGGTATATTTATGGAATTACCACAGGGTTTTGAAGCACAAATTAGACCCCGCAGTGGTTTAGCATTTAAAGTTGGATTAACTGTATTGAACAGCCCTGGCACCATTGACTCTGACTACAGGGGTGAGGTAAAAGTATTACTGATTAATTTATCTAAGGAAAATGTTATCGTGAAAGACGGGGAACGAATTGCACAAATGGTAGTTGCCAAACACGAACAAATTGAATGGCAAGCCGTAGATGAACTCAATGAAACCGATAGAGGTCAAGGTGGGTATGGCAGTACAGGTAAAAATTAAATTCCATGACGTCTAAATTGTTCTCTAATATACTTTTAGTATTTATTATTATACTAAGCATATCTGCCTTCGCTCAAGGTAGTGCTCAGCAGGAATATATGCGCGCCAAGTCATTTTTTAAGCAGCAAAATTTTCAAATGGCTGAAGGTATTTTTAAGCGTTTGTCTACGCAACATGATCAGCCCTTTCACATTCATGCTTCTTTTTATTATGGTTTATGTCAATATAAATTAAATCAATACGATGCAGCAAAGGCCATGTACCTGCAAATAATTCAAAAGTATACTAATTGGGACCAAATTGATGAGGTTAGGTATTGGCTAATTCAAGTTTACCTTCAACAAAAAAAATATCAGCTTGCTTATCAGCAAATGACAAAAATAATATCATTCCGTGTTAAACAAGATGCGCAAGCAAGCCTTCAAAAGGCTGCTGAAGAGGAAGATGATATTCAACAACTTACTCGGTTACTCGATGAGTATCCTAAAGATCAAAAATTAGCTGAACAAATTGCCCTAAAAATTAAAAACCTACCTTTAGATGAACAAGATTCGGAATTATTACAACAATTAGTAAATAATTATAAACTTGACCCTTCATTATTTCCAACAACCAACAAAACTAGTACTAAGAGAAAAGAAATTTACGATATTGGCATTTTATTACCATTTCATTATGACGA
The DNA here is from genome assembly GCA_030430325.1 of Bacteroidia bacterium. Lineage (GTDB taxonomy): Bacteria > Bacteroidota > Bacteroidia > Cytophagales > Cyclobacteriaceae > JAUIFR01. Next base: position 1,202 of record JAUIFR010000144.1, read on the forward strand.
AGCTCAGCAATCCATTAACACCAATAATTTTGTATTACAAACGTACAATGGTATACGATTAGGCGCCAAGAAATTAAATGAGTTAGATATGCCTGTTAGATTACATACTTTTGATACAAAACGTGATAGTGCTACAACACATTCCATTATTGCATCAGGTGTGTTAGATTCATTAGACTTGATCATCGGCCCATTATATCCTGCGTCCAGCAGCCTTGTAATCGATTATTCACTAAAACACAACATTAATATATTAAACCCTTTATCCAAAAATAAAGAGGTGATTGGAAACAACCCCTTCTCCTATTTATTTCTATCAAGTGAACAAACTCGAGCAAAAGTGATTACTCAATTTGCAGCAGATAGTTTACCGAAAAATAAAGCCTACCTTATTTATGGTGATAAAAATAAGGACTCGGTATTAATGAGTCACATACAATTAGAAGCAAAAAAACAAGGTTTAGAATTATTAGAAATTGTACAAGTTAATACCGATAATGTAAGTGCAATTACACTGGACATCATTCAGCAAATTAAAAGTGAAAGCATAACTGTATCTGAACACAACACTAAAAAATATATTGGCCCACACTTAATTGTTTGCGTTAGTCAAGAAATTCAAGCTGCAAATATTCTGACAGAACTAAAAAAAGAAGGAAGCCGAATTCCTGTATTTATATCCGAAGATTGGCTACAGCTCAATTTGATTACCATTGATCAGTTAATTACAATAAATGCCTATTTGTATGGTGTTAAACTATCATGTTTCAGCAATGACGAATTAGAGAATGTTAAAGAGGCTTATACGGAGGCATTCCACATTCTTCCGAACTTTTTTGCATTAACTGGATTTGAAGCTATGTATGCATTTGGTCAAATGCTACATCATTACGGCACAAATTTAAAAGGTACAGAACAAACGACTTCATTACCATTATTGTTTGAAGGGCATATTTACAATCAAGCTAATGACAATCAGGTATTACCAATTGTCCGGATAAAAGATGGCGAGGTATCTCTGCAAAATCCATGAGATATACTAAAGAGAAGAATATATAAGTCAAAAAAATGATATTAAACTATATCTGGATCGCATTTTTTTTGGTTACTTTCTTAGTAGCTGTTGTCAAACTAATTGTTTTCCAAGACCTTTCTATTTTTCCAGCCATAGTTGACGCATTACTTGAAATGGCAAAGGTAGGCTTTGAAATATCGCTTTGGTTGACAGGTGTTATTTCACTCTGGATGGGTATTATGAAAATTGGCGAACGGGGAGGCGTCATTCGTTTGTTTGCCTGGCTCATTGGACCACTATTTAAGCGGATTTTTCCAGAAATCCCAGCAGGCCACCCAGCGATTGGCTCCATATTAATGAATTTTTCGGCCAATATGCTTGGATTAGATAATGCCGCCACACCACTGGGGTTGAAAGCTATGAATCAATTGCAGGAATTAAATCCGCAAAAAGATACCGCCACCAATGCTCAAATCATGTTTTTGGTATTGAATACTTCAGGCCTTACGATCATCCCTGTAAGTGTGATGACCATTCGAGAGCAAATGGGCGCCGCAGACTCTTCTGATGTATTTTTACCTATTATTTTAGCTACCTTTTTTTCTTCTATGGTAGGTTTATTATTTACAGCATTTCGACAAAAGATTAGAATGTGGGATCCTATTTTATTAGCTTATCTTGGTGGTGGCACCTTATTTATTTTCTCATTCATTTTTTACCTGCAACAAATGCCAACTGATCAGTTGCAAACATTCTCGTCGGTTACAAGTAATTTTATCTTATTTAGTATCATCATCTTTTTTATTGTAATGGCTGTTTGGAATAAAGTAAATGTGTATGAAGCGTTTATCGATGGAGCAAAGGATGGCTTTCAGACTGCGATTAAGATTATACCGTATTTAATTGCCATGTTAGTGGCTATTGGTGTATTTAGAGCATGCGGGGCGCTAGATCTTATCATTGAATGGTTTGCTACGTTATTTTCATATTTTGGGATGGATACCACATTTACAAAAGCCTTACCAACCGCATTTATGAAACCATTGAGCGGCACTGGTGCAAGAGGCATGATGGTGGAAATTATTAATTCTGAGGGTGTTGATTCATTTGCAGGCAGGCTCTCCAGTATCATGCAAGGATCTACTGAGACCACCTTATATGTAGTGGTAGTATACTTTGGGGCAGTAAACATCAAAAAGACAAGATATGCTGTATCTTTTGGACTTTTAGCTGATCTAGCTGGTATAATTGCTGCCATTATTATGGGGTATTTATTTTTTGGTGCTCAAACTTAAACCAACAAAAAATGATCAAAAATCGAATTACATTTGCTAATAAAATATACAATGAGCACCTTCCTAATGGGAGAGAAATTTCATTATTGAAATGGGAAAGCCCGGAGATGATCGAAGTACCCTCTTACCTCACCCAAGCAAATTATTCGGAGGCGCTGATGGGTTTAGGTGCAGGCATCCCCCCGTATTTGCGAGGGCCTCATGCTACCATGTATTTAAGCAAACCCTGGACCATCCGCCAATATGCTGGGTTTAGCACAGCCAAAGAATCGAATGAATTTTATAAGAAAAATTTAGCTGCTGGCCAAAAGGGCCTTTCTGTAGCTTTTGATTTGCCAACGCATCGTGGGTATGACTCAGACCATCCGCGTGTAGTAGGTGATGTTGGTATGGCTGGGGTAGCCATTGATAGCGTAAAAGATATGGAATTGCTCTTTGATGGGATTCCGCTGGACCAAATGTCCGTATCCATGACGATGAACGGAGCAGTAATCCCTATTATGGCTTTTTATATAGTGGCTGCTGAGCGCCAGGGCGTACCACCAGAAAGACTCAAAGGCACCATTCAAAATGACATTTTGAAAGAATTTATGGTGCGTAATACCTATATTTATCCACCTGCATCCTCCATGAACATTGTAGCTGATATTTTTAAATATACGGCAAAAAATATGCCAAAATTTAACTCCATCAGCATTAGTGGCTATCATATGCATGAGGCAGGAGCACCTGCAGATTTGGAACTTGCCTATACGCTTGCCGATGGCATAGAATACATCAAAACAGGGCTCGAGGCAGGGCTTGCTATCGATGATTTTGCCCCTCGGTTGTCCTTTTTCTGGGCCATTGGCATGAATCACTTCATGGAAATTGCCAAAATGAGGGCGGCAAGAGTACTTTGGGCAAAATTGGTCAAACAATTTAATCCAAAAAATCCTAAATCGATGGCCTTGCGCACGCACTGCCAAACCTCTGGGTGGAGTTTAACCGAGCAAGACCCCTATAATAATATTACTCGCACGTGCGTGGAAGCGCTTTCTGCAGCAATAGGTGGCACGCAGTCCCTGCATACAAATGCGCTGGATGAAGCCATTGCCTTGCCCACGGATTACTCAGCTCGAATTGCTCGAAATACACAACTTTATTTGCAAGAAGAAGCTGATATTACAAGCGGGATTGACCCCTATGCTGGCTCACATTATGTGTCGTATTTGACCGAGCAAATTATCCTGAAAGCCGAGCAACACATAGCAGAAATTGAACAGATGGGTGGGATGACCAAAGCAATTAGTGCTGGTGTACCAAAAAAACGAATCGAAGAGGCTGCAGCACGCAAGCAGGCACAAATTGAATCAAAATCAAATGTCATTGTAGGGGTAAATGAATATACAACCAATGAGCAAGCTCAGTTTGAGGTCCGGGAAATAGATCATGCTAACGTGCGCCAAGATCAAATTCGACGCATGGAGCAATTGAAACAAGAACGTGATGCAGAAGCAATACAAAAAAGTCTTGAACGGCTTACAGCAGCAGCTCGTCAGTCACCTGGAAAAATCCTAGAAAGAGCGGTGGAGGCTGCTAGACATCATGCTACGTTGGGTGAAATAAGTTCAGCATTAGAGGAGGTTTATGGGCGACACAAAGCGGATCAAATTACAATTACAGGAATATTTGCACAAGAAATGGATACAAACGATGCCTTTAAATTGGCACAAGAAAAATGCCAAGCCTTTGCAAAGCTGCATGGGCGCCAACCAAGGATATTGATTGCCAAGATGGGCCAAGATGGGCATGATCGAGGTTCTAAGGTAATTGCCACTAGTTTTGCAGACATCGGATTTGATGTGGACATTAGCCCTCTTTTTCAGATGCCAGAAGAAATAGCAAAGCAAGCAATTGAGAATGATGTTCATTTTGTAGGTGTATCGAGTTTAGCCGGTGCACATAAGGCACTCATACCAGTGCTTGTGGAGCAACTCAAAAAATGGGAACGAGAAGATATTATTGTAGTAGCAGGTGGTGTGATTCCTGAGCAAGATTATGACGAGCTATATGCCAATGGCGTATCGGCCATCTTCGGCCCAGGGTCAAATATCTCGGAGGCGGCTACTAATTTATTTAACCTTTATAAGGCATAAATAGCAAAATTTAACGTCAATATTCAATGTATTTTGCTAAATATATTCATTTTATGTCTGTAAATTAATTATTGATATGCGTATGAGCATCCAAAAGCGCCTTGAGAAAGAACTGACAAGATTATCCCAACAAAATGCCTATCGGAAACTACCTAGACCAACTGAAGGGCTAGATTTTTGCTCCAATGACTATCTTGGTCTTGCCAAAAACAAATCGCTTCAAACAATCATTCAAAAAGAATTTTCTTCACAAAATTTATCTCATAATGGAGCGACTGGCTCTCGACTACTTTCAGGTAATAACGAATATTACGAGGCTACAGAATGTTGTATGGCTAATTATTTCGAAGACGAAAGCGCATTGCTTCTTAATTCTGGCTATATGGCTAATATTGCTTTACTAAGTAGTGTGCCTAACCGCAGGGATACGATTATTTACGACCAAGCATGCCATGCCAGCATCAAGGACGGAATTCGGCTCAGCCAAGCAAGACATACCCCATTCAAGCATAATGACTTAAATGATTTACATCGAAAACTCAAACAAGCCAGTGGTAATATTTTTATTATGGTAGAAAGCATTTATTCCATGCTTGGTGATTGCTGCCCATTGGCTGAAATTGTGTCATTAGCCCAACAGTTCGATGCCGAAATAATTCTCGATGAAGCTCATAGTACAGGAATTTACGGACAACATGGACAGGGTCTAGCCCATTCAATGGAATTACATGATCATATTTTTGCGCGTATTTTTACTTTTGGTAAAGCTATTGGCAGCCATGGTGCCGCCATTCTAGGAAGTAATCAACTTATCAAATATTTGATCAATAAAGCCCGGCCATTTATTTATACCACTGCCCTACCACTGCATAGTGTAGTATCTATCCGATGTGGGCTAAATTTCATTAGTGAGCACCCATCATTATTAAATCAATTATGGAAAAATATGGAAATTTTTAATAAGAATAAACCCAACACACTAAACATCGGAAACTCAGCACGCTCACCCATCCAATCCATTACTATTCCGACCAACGAAAGCGTTCAAATGGCCAGCCAAGAAATAAATAATTTGGGATATCAAGTATTGCCTATTCGGTCACCAACGGTACCCAAGGGCCAAGAATGCATCCGAATTTGCCTGCATGCAGATCATACGAAACAACAGCTAATTGGGTTATTGGAAGCACTACAAAAAGTCACTGCATCAATCTAAGGCCATCCTGCCCTCTTTGTATTCATGTACTTCAATAGATTGCCCCTTGACATACTTGACTTGATCATAGGTAGTATCGGCAGCCAATTCTATATACCATATATCACCATAATCATGAAAAACTACTAAAGATCCCGCTGGAATAATACCATTTTCAAGCTCCAAATCGTCTTGAATATAGCCTGATTGTGGAAATCCATTCTCATGCAACGAAAAGATCGTGTTTTGCTTGAATGTAATTTGATTCCAATTTGTAGGTCGTAGCAACATACCACTTTCGATGACAATGCCCTCCCAAAATGTGAGTACATGCCCCTTAGCAAAATAAACTGAATCTGAGCCTGAAACGATCAATATATCTTTCATTAATTCTCCTTCAAGAATATCCCCATTACCTTGATAGAGCACCGTATTTGCGTCTAATAATAAGGTATCAAATTGATCTAATCCATTAAAAACAACATAATCAGGCATAATTTGTTTTTGATTTTGGCTAATTTCCTGCTTTTGGTCCTCAAACTCGATCACTTCACCTGGACCATATTGCATATCACTTGTTTTAAGGGAATCAGCCAAATCCACATACCAAATATTCCCAGATTCATAAAAATTAATGAACGATTGGGCTGGAAATTGCCATTCGTTAACCACCAACTCTTCAGCCAGATACCCAGCACTTACTTTTTTATTCTCAAATAAGGTGATCCTTTCTCCTCCCAAATATTTAATACTATCAACTTGTGAAGTAGTTGCTAATACGCCAGATTCAATGAGACCATTTTCATAAAACTGAATCGGTCCACCACCTTGAAGCGTAATGGTGTCTGTATTAAGCGGTACACGTACATCATAAAGTAATGTGCTTTCAAGCACATTGCCATTAGCGTGGTAGGCAATATTACCATCATCTAGCACAGCAATTTGATCCTCAATATCTTGAATTAATACCAATGTATCTACAACTATTTTTTCCTGTAGCTGTATATCATCATATGCTACATCACCTTCAAACTCACCTGGCTCTTCAAGTGAAGTTGGCACTGACTCAAGTTGCTCTTCTTTTTTTACAATTACTTCCCTTTGCTTAAACTCAAGTACTTCACCAGCAGCATATTCATACCCATTTATCTCCGCATCTTGTGCCAAATCCACATACCAAATGTCCCCATGCTCAAAATAGGCTATAAGTGAACCTGCAGGAAACTCCATTTCCTCCCAAATAAAATCCTCAACGACAAAACCAGACAATACGCGTCCATTCTGAAAAAAACTAATCGCTGTCTCTGCTTTATATATTATACCACCCACCTCAGTATCATGCTTCAAGATACCTTTTTGGATAATGCCAGAAGGATAAAACTGAACCATTTCGCCTGCCAAAAACCAAACACTATCTTTATTTTCACCTACTGTTAAAGCCAAATCGCGCGTAAGTAACCCACCATAAATTGAGCCATCGTAATGATACGTTATGCTACCTGACTCTAAATATGTTGATTCATTAACATCTTGTTGAATATTGAATGGATACGCATACAACTGAGTGCATACAAGGTAAATCAGCAATAAGTATGTACATTTTACTTGGTTCATTTAATTGATATTACTTACAACAATAGGTTTTCACAAATAATTGTCACAATATACTAAATTATTTAATAATTATCAATATAAAGTACATTTATTTCATATTAATTTGCAAATTAATGAAATTCCAAACCTAATACACTATTGAGTAAGCAAAAATGAAGCCTAAACGATTATTTTGAAAACTTTATTGTTCCATTTTTCCGAATGATTGCACGAATATACCGTACATATTCAGAGCATTTTAGTAAATAATTAAAAAATAAAATATCAACCATATCCAAAAAATTTAAGAAATCAGGGCAGTAAAATTGTGCCATCCATGTAGCTTTCATCACTACCCTGATCATTATGCACTACTTTATAAGAAAAAATCATCGCCAAATTCTTAATTATGACGTTATGACATTGTATTATAATTAATTATACAAAAGGTAAGTATTGGACTTTATAAATACAGATGTAACTTTTGGTTGGAATCACTCGTAATACAGAATAAATGGTATCTTTGTACGATTAAATCGTATATGAAATGGGATATAAAATTATTTTCGTAGGACTAATCGGTCTTCTATTTTTTGGTTGTGAAGATTCACCTGAGCAAGAGGAGCGCGTATTGCCAAGAGCTGCCGGTAATATAAATGAGGTGATCATCATTGCTGACCCAAAGCACTGGGATGGACCCATTGGGGACTCTGTAAATGCCGTATTAGGTGCGCCTATGAGTGGGCTGCCGCAAGATGAGGCCATCTTCGAGTTGCATCAAGTGGCTCCAACTAAGGTCAACCAATTGCTCAAGCAAGTGGTTAACTTAATTTATATTATCACATTAGATAACCCATCGCCTGAAGGTAAAAAACTATTGACTTATCTGGGGGAGAACACGATTAATAAAATTAAATCCCAAAAAGAAACATTCTTATTATATGAAAAGGACCTTTTTGCTAAGGGCCAATTTATTACATTTATGGTTGGGCGCTCAAAAGAAGACTTTCTGAGGAAATTTAGTGCAAATAAAGATCTAGTTAAGGATGCCTGGCTAAAATGTCAACGCAATAGGGCCCATTTTCAGTTATACAAAAATGGTATGCATCAAGCCATGACCAATCAATTAAAAGAAAATTTTCAAGTATCATTCGATGTACCTAAAAATTACCAAGAAGTTATAAGTGAT
>JAUIFR010000003.1 GCA_030430325.1 Bacteroidia bacterium
TTTGCGCCCTCGGTAACAACGGAGCTGAAATTATGCTGAATTTCCTTTTTAAAATCACTTATTTGAAGGTTAAGGGAATTGAGCTGTGTTCGGATGCTATCTCTGCCTTGCTTGGTTTGAAAATGAAGCAAATTGGCTTCTAATTCCCCTTGTTTGGCATATAATTTTCGCTCTTGTTGTATTAATGAGTCTGGTAAATACCCTAATTGGTAGGCTTTTGTGGCTCGATTGGCTTCAAGTAAAAGCACTGATTTGCTCAATTCAGCATGCTCAAATGCAAGGTCAATTTCATTTTCCTGTTCAATTAATGCAAGGCTACGGAGTGTCCATTGATGTGCTTTGGAGAGCAATTGTAATTTATCTTGGTCAACAGGGTACTTATTTTTAAACTCTTTCAATTTATGAATCATTAGATCACATATGAGCAGTTGTTTTACTCTATTTTCTTTGGTTTTATTTTTGGCAAGTAGCTCGTACATATTTGCCAAAGTCATTTCTAGCATAATTATATGTTGGCTAGAAGGAAATTGAAAACGCTTCAATTGCATGGCCCAAGTGCGATCAATAGTAGTTTTACTGTTTTTTTGGGTTAATAATTGAATAGACTCATTCAAATACTGCCAAGCAAGCGTGTCATTTTGCGTTTTGATGTATAATTGAGCTAGATTGTTTAATGCTCTGACATACTCGGGGTGAAGGTCTCCGATGCTTCTTTCATAGCTTTTTAAAGCTTTAATTTGATATTTCTCTGCTAATTGATATTGTCCAAGAGCTTGATAATCATGGGCTAAGTTATTTACAATGATGGCATAGTCTTTATGATTTTTACCAATCGAGATTTCTAATGCCTTGATCATTTCATGATATAATGTAATGGCCTCAGATTGACCATATACCCCCATTTTTTGGTACAGATAAATTAGGTTATTAGATATAATCGCATAATGGGCGTGCTTTTTCCCTAGAGATTGCTTAATTATGTTTCGTGCCTCTTTAAATAAAGATTCAGATTTCTTGTATTCACCTGACTCAAAATATAAACTGGCTATGTTGCTTAACGGTATAGCATAAGAAGGATGCTGATTACCGACTATTTCTTTTGAAATGCTTAGTGCCTCTAAAAAAAGTGGCTCAGCTTGGTTATAAAGACCCATTTCTTTGTACAAATTGGCTAAATTTCCAAGAATTATACTATATATATAATTTATTTTTCCGCTCTTTTGCCCTGTTAATTTCAATGATTGGACAAAGATAGTTTCTGCATCTTCATATCGTCCCATTATATGATATGTTGAACCCAAGTTATTTAGTATATTAATATATTCTGGATGTTCTTTGCCTACCGTGCTTTCTGTAATTTTTTTAGCATGAATTAAGTATGATATTGCTCTATTGTATTCACCCATAGACGCATAATTAGCTGCTAAATTGATCAATGATTTAGCATAAATTATGGTTTTTTTACCTAATGTTTTTGCTATTATTTCAGAAGCCTCCAATTGAAACTTTAAAGCGTTTTCTAAATTACCTTTTGCATAAGCCATGTTAGCTAGGAATCCAGTAAAAAAGGCATAGGTAGAATCATTTACTCCATATTTTTGCCTAGCGTTTTCTCTACCTGATTGGGCAAAATGTGTGGCTTCGTCGAATTTACCTTGTTGATACAAAGAGGTTAATATACTATCCAACTCATCATAATTATACTTTTTTAGATCTTGGAAAACCACATTGGTATTAGCAGCTGCGTGCCATAGAATAAACAGGGCTAAACAGGTCGTAAAGATTCTCATAGGTGGTTAAATATTAGTTACCAGATAGATACAAAAGTAAAAAATTGTGTTTAAATGGCAATCTAGATGAAAATTAATAATTGAACAAAATTAGCAAAATATATTGAATTATAATTGTTAATAACTGAATTTAGCAAAATATATTCAAAATATCCGTTTCCTATTCCAAAAAACAAGCCCAGCTACTAGACACATCACAACAATTCCAACATACCACGGCGTATAAGCCATTTTTCGTTGAATTTGAATAGGCTTGCTATTCCCGATTTGGATAAATGGTGACCAGTACGCCGGATGTCTCATGGCTTCTGGGGCATTTTTGATGTAGTTAAGCTTGGCCTGCCTTAGTGCCTGAGATTTGTTCATGCCAGCTGCTAGATTCAAATAAAATTCTTTCATAATTTGAGAGGTAGCTTGGTCATCGACTTGCCAGAGCGAAACGACTAAGGAAGGAACACCCGCATACATAAAAGCCCGAGCCAACGAAGCTACGCCATTTCCTCTTTCGAACTTTCCGTAGCCTGTTTGGCAAGCAGAAAGGACGACTAAGTCAGCATGGAGCTCCATTTTGGAGATTTCGTAAGCTTGCAGGAAGTCATTTTCCGTGCTATCCTTTGTATTGGTGAAGGCCAAGCTCGATAGGGTTGGAAATTTCTCATCGAGCAGGCCGTGCATGGCCAGGTGGATTACTCCATAATCGCGCGCCTTTTCTTTGAAAATACGTTCGTTGGCCAAGGAATCGTACCCAAAAAAGCCGGTAAAAGAGCGGGCTAATGATTCCACTTCCTGACGAGCTGCGGGCAGATAATTTAGATCATTTCTCAGTCGTGTTCTTAAAGAAATAATTTGGGTCGAGTCAGCAGTTGATGGTCTATTTCGCTGATAATTAGCAGCCAAGGCAAAAAGTTCCCCATTATGCTTGGAAGTTTGTTTTTTATGCAAGTTTTCTACCCACAACGAAGCAGAGTAGTTATATGTAACCTCATGATCCTGAATGAGATAATGCAAATTACCGAAGTTATGAGTTATGTTTGAAGGTGCATTTACCAGGAAGGTTTCGAAGGGGAGGTGATACAATTCTCCATCGGGAATGATGATCAAGTGTTTTTTATCCTTTAATTCAGCTTGCACAGGAGCCAATAATTGCTCATAAAACCAATGGGCCAATTGATAAAATTCCTTAAAGTGATCTTTTTGATTATCCAAAAAGTCAAAATTGCTGAGTAGATTTCTATATGATTTTATGTTGGTAGATAAATTCGTTCCTATATACCTTTTCTTAATGAAAGATTGATCATTGTCAATGTAAAATATATACAAAGCCGAGTCATTTAGCACATATTCAATGAGCGCTTCTTGCTCCTTTAAATTTTGCCTAATTTCGGCAATTTGTGTATGAGGTGTTTGATATTGGAACCTCGCATATTTGGGATATTTTATTTCTATTTGTTTTTTTAATGCTGAAATTCGGAGGTTTAATTCGTTGAGTTGCACTCGGATGCTATCTTTTTCCTTATCAGACCTATTTTCTAACATTTTTGCCTGATATTCGCCAATATTTTTTTTCATTCGTCTTTCTTTATAAAGAAGAGAGTCAGGTAAATTTCCCAATTGGTAGGCTTGGGTAGCTATGTTTGCTTCCATAAGCAAGGCAGATTTATGGAATTCTGTATTTTCAAAAGCCTGATCAAAGTTTTTGTTTATATCTAGGCTATTTAAGCTTCTGAGCATCCAATCATGGCTTTTGGCCAATAAGCGGAGTTTATCTTGATCATTGATATAACTATCTCGGTTTCGTTTCAGCAAATACATGGCTAATTCAGCTAGTAGGATTTGTTTTTGCGTATTTTGAGGACTTTTTTCTTTCCTTAGCAATTCATACATGCAAGCCAGTGCTTTTTCTACTTGAATAATATGATTATTTGTTGGAAACGGAAAGTTCTTTAGTTGGTTTATCCAAGTGATATTAATTTTATCGTTTAGATTGTTTTGACTCATTGCACGTATAGCCTGATGTGCATACAGCCAAGCTTGTTGGCCCTGTCCCATTTTGCTATTTAATAAAGATAGATTAATTAAGGACCATGCATAATCTGGATGGTTTTTTCCCAAAACTTTATTTACTATTTTCAAAGCATTTAGGCAAAAGTGTTCAGCCTCTTCATAGTTTCCCATCCGATCATATAGTATAGCCAAATTATTCAATGTAATCAAATTCTGTTGATGGTACTTTCCAAATAATTCATGCTTTGCTTTTAAAGCCTCATGGTAGATGGATTTGGCCTGTTCATAGCGTTCCATTTTTTCATATAATAATGCTAAATTGCTTAAGAAGGATGCGTAACTAGGATGATTTTTCTTTAAAGTCTTAACGCATATTTTTAAAGCATCTAAATAGAGGCTCTCTGCATCGTTATAACGACCCATTTTGGAATATAAAACAGCTAAATAGTTTAATGAAAATGCATAGTTAGGATGATCTTTTCCATATACCTTAGCTCCAATATTTAATGCTTCAAGTTTGAGGGATTCAGCTTGTTTATAACGTCCCGTCATTTCGTATTGTATAGCCAAATTATTTATGATTGTGGCATAATTAGGGTGATTTTTTCCCCAAGCTTTTACACCTATCTTTAATGCTTCTAGATATTTAAGCTCCGCTTTTTCATACAGACCTATATTGCTATATAATTGAGCTAAATTTGCCAATAAAATTGCATATTCAGGATGGTTTTTGCCGAAAACTTTAGCGCCTAATTTTAGTGCATCTTGTTGTAAAGGGTCAGCTTTATCGTACTGGCCCATAAATCGGTATAATCGAGCTAAGTTATTCATTAAAAGTACATAATCTAGATTGAATTTGTCGAGTGCTTTAGTTTTTATTTCTAAGGCATTAAGATAGAGCGGTTCAGCTTGTTCATATCGACCTAAGATTTGATATAGGTGAGCTAAATTTGCCAATAAAATTGCATATTTAGGGTGGTTTGTGCCGAAAATTTTAGCACCTAATTTTAAAGCATCTAGGCTGAGAGATTCAGCTTCTGTATAGCGACCCAAAATTTGATATACATGTACCAAATTATTTAAAGACAGTACATATTTAGCGTGGGGTTTCCCAAATACATTTTCATATATTTTTAAGGCCTGCAATTGAAGTAGTGCAGCTTCTTCTTTACGGCCCATTTCTCTATAAACTACAGCTAATTCTTCTGTAAAATTAGCATATAATGAATCAGTTTCTCCAAACTCTTGTTTTGCTTTCTCTCTACCTGCTACTGCGTATTTGATCCCTTCTTTATATTTACCTTGCTCAAGTAATGATTCAAACATGCTATCCAACTCCTCATAACTTAACTTCTCTAGATTATTAGCTAAGCAAGGGGAGTTTAAAAAATAAAGTAGTAGACCTAAAGTTGGTAAGATCCTATTCATAATTAGTAGTATTTTTTAAAAAATTGGTAAATAGTTGGTAACAATAAAGATAGAATTAATTTTAAATAAATAATAACTAATTATATTCAAAATATCCGTTTCCTATTCCAAAAAACAAGCCCTGCCACTAGACACATTACTACAATTCCAATATACCACGGTGTATAAGCATATTTTCTTTCAATTTTAACAGGTTTGCTATTGCCAATTTGGATAAATGAAGACCAATAGGCTGGGTGAGCAAGTGACCCATGGGCATTTTTAATATAAGTTAGCTTGGCTTGGCGAAGCGCTTCTGCTTTGTTCATACCACTAGCTAAGTTTAAATAAAAATATTTCATGATTTTAGAGGTGACTAAGTCATCAACTAGCCAGAGCGATACCACTAAGGAAGGCACGCCCGCATACATAAATGATCGTGCCAGCGAGGCAACCCCATTACCTTTTTCGAACTTTCCATAGCCCGTCTGGCAGGCAGATAATACCACTAAGTCGGCATTGAGGTTCAATTTCGAAATTTCATAGGCTTGAAGGATATTATTCTCCATACTATCTTGGTCTTCTGTAAATACTAGACTCGACAGTGTCGGAAATTTCTTATTCAATATACCGTGCATAGCTAGGTGAATGATGCTGAATTGATCGGCCTTTTCTTTAAAAATTCGCTCTGTGGCTAAAGTATCTAAGCCAAAGAATCCTTTAAATTCTTGAGCTAATGCTTCGACTTCTAGCTTGGCTGCGGGGAGTGTGTTTAAGCCGCTTCTTAACCGTCGATGAGCTGGAAGACGCAGCTCCATGCTAGCCGAATCTGGTTGCGTATCATAATGGCCTGCCATAGCTATGATTTGCCCATTATTTTGACGTTTAGGTTCGTTTTTATTTTCGTTCCAAAGGGAACCTGAATAATGATAACTGATGCGATAGTCACTGATCAAGTAGTCTAAATCCGAATAACTTACCTTTGAACTTGGCGCCTTTTTGATCAAAAAAGACTCAAAGGGCAGGTGACCAAGCGCTCCATCCGGAATAATGATGAGGTGTTTGATGTCAACTTTACCATTCAATATGGGCTTTAAGAGCTGCTCATAGCACCAGTAAGCGTTTTTTGAATAGGTTTGGTAGGTTTGGAGTGATTGTTTGCTTTTATGTGGAAACGTGAAATCACTCAACGTTTGATGCAATGCTTTAACTCGATTATTTAGTGTGTCAATACGTATGGGGAGTTTTATGGTTTGGGTATGTCCTTTATCTATATAAAATGCATATATCATGGAATCACCAAGTACATATTCTACAATGGCTTGATCATTATCAAGACCATACTGAATTTCAGGTACTGTAGGTGTATAGTTTTGATACTTCTGTTTAGTGTATTTGGGGTATTCCTTTTCAACCTGCTTTTTAAAGCTATTAATTTGCAGGTTCAGTTCATTGAGTAAAGTTCTAAGGCTATCTTTTTCTCGCACTGGCCGTTTTTTTAACAATTGAGCTTGAAGCTCTGCTTGATTCATTTGAAACAATCGTTCTTTAGCCACAAGCGTATCAGGTAAATCACCAAGTTGATAGGCCTTCACTGCTTTGGTGGCCTCCATCAGCAGTACGGATTTATGAAATTCTACATTAGCAAAAGCTTGCTGGAAATCTTTATTTAAATCTAAGACATCCAAACTTCTGAGCATCCAATTATGACTTTCGGCGAGTAAGCGGAGTTTATCTTTATCGTTGATATATTCATTTCTACTGCGTTTCAGTAAGTGCATGGCTAAATTGGCCAATAATAGCTGTCTTTTTTTTGTATTTGGGTTTCTTTCAATAGACTCTATTTCAAACAAACAGGCTAATGCTTTTTCAATTTCTAACAAATGGAGATTAGAAAGATAATCATATGACTTCAATTGGTTTACCCACTTCGTATTCATTCTGGGCCAATAATCATTGTAACTCATATCATGAATAACTTGATGAGCATATTGCCTAGCTTGCTGATATTGACCCATTTTTACATTTAAATTGGCTAAACTAATGTAGGTATTA
This sequence comes from Bacteroidia bacterium, assembly GCA_030430325.1. Taxonomy (GTDB): domain Bacteria; phylum Bacteroidota; class Bacteroidia; order Cytophagales; family Cyclobacteriaceae; genus JAUIFR01. The sequence continues at coordinate 7,257 of JAUIFR010000003.1, forward strand.
CTACATAATGGATGGGATAACCCTAGTGATTTCTTTCTGACTAATAAAGCTTCTTGAAAGTAAAATTCAGCTTGTTTATAGCTTGCTAGGCCTTGATATGTTTGGGCTAAATTATGTAAGGCAGTAGCATAGTCAGGATGGCCTTTGCCAACAGATGTAGTTAGTATTTCTAAAACTTTTAGCTGGAGGGCTTCAGCGTGCTGATAATACCCTATAATTTGGTATAGCTTAGCCAAATTATTCAATGTCATCACGTATCGAGGATGGGCGTTGCCAATAGTATTTGCCCTTATTTTTAAGCATTCTTGAAATAATGGTTCGGCCTGTTTATATTTTCCCATATAATAATAAATTACGGCCAAACTATTCAGAGACGATGCATAGATTGGGTGATTTTTTCCTAAAATTTTGGCTCTTATTTTTAGGGATTCTAACGTAATGGACTCAGCTTGTTCCAGGTAGCCCATCATTCGATACAAACTAGCTAAATTGTGTAAGGAAGCAGCATAGTTTGTATGGTATTTTCCTAATTTTTCACTAGATATCTTTAAAGTTTGTAACATGATGGATTCGGCTTGTTCAAAGCGTCCCATTTCTTGATAAACTAAGGATAGGTTTTCAAGGTAAACTTTATAATCAATATGGGACTTACCCAATACTTTTTCAGCAATTTTTAAAGTTTCCAGGTACAGAAGTTCGGCCTGTGTATAGCGCCCCCAATTTTTATACAGGATGGCCTTTGTATTCAAGGTATTTATGTATTTATGATGGTTTTTACCGAAAATTTTTTCGAAAATAGCTAAGGCCTCATTCATGTGCGTTTTAGCTTCTTCATAGCGCCCCGTAATGCGATATAATTCAGCTAAACTGGCTGTAAATTTTGCGTAGGTAGAGTCCATCTCTCCAAATTCAATATTCGCTTTTTTTCTACCAATTAGCGTATAAGCAATGGCTTCATTATATTTTCCTTGATCAGATAAGCTGTTACAAATACTATCTAACGCTTCAAAACGCAACTTTTCTAAATTTTTGGCGGGATAAGAATGGCTTGACAAATAAAGCAAACTAAAACCTAAAAAAAGTAATGTCTTTGCCATGATTTGTTGATAAATTTAAGTTAAAAAGCTGATGATGAGCTGGAAAAATTAAATATAGCAAATTTTAAAAAAAATATATAGTAAATGGACTAGATTAAATTGAATAAAATAAGTAAAATACATTGAATTACAATTAATAATTGCATGAATTTAGCTAATTATATTCAAAATATTCGTTTCCTATTCCAAAAAACAAGCCCTGCCACTAGACACATCACTACAATTCCAACATACCACGGGGTATAAGCCATTTTACGCTGAATTTTAATAGGCTTGCTATTCCCAATTTGAATAAAGGGTGACCAATAAGCCGGATGCTTCATAGCATCTTGTGCATTTTTTATGTACCATAATTTTGCTTGGCGAAGGGCTTCTGCTTTATTCATTCCTTTGGAAAGTCCAACATAAAATTCTTTCATGATTTTGGCAGTGGCCCGATCATCAACCTGCCATAGCGAAACGACTAAGGAAGGGACACCTGCATACATAAAAGCGCGCGCTAGCGAAGCCACGCCATTTCCTCGTTCGAACTTTCCGTAACCTGTCTGGCAGGCAGAAAGTACTACTAAATCGGCATGGAGTTCCATTTTAGAAATTTCATAGGCTTGGAGGATGTTATTTTCGACGCTGTCGTTATCCTCGGTAAAAATGAGGCTAGATAATGTTGGGAATTGATGATTTAATAAACCATGCATAGCTAAATGGATAATGCTAAATTGGCTGGCCCTTTTTTTGAACTCGTGTTCGGTGGCTAAGGAATCGAAGCCAAAATAACCTTCAAAATTATTTGCTAAAGCTTCTACTTCTAAATGGGCAGCGGGGAGGGTGCCTAGTCCGCTTCTGAGCCGGTTATGAGCAGGTAATCTTAATTGCAAAATACTAGAGTCAAGTTGTGAGTCATAATGTGCGGCCATGGCTATGATTTGCCCATTATTAGTAGATGTAGCTGATGGCAAATTTTCTTTCCATAATGAAGCTGAATATTGATAGCTAATGCTATAGTCCAGCAGTAGATAAGGTAAATTGGAATAATTAATGTGATCACTAGCACTTTTCTCAGTTAGAAAAGTTTCAAAGGGTAAATGTCCTAATTCCCCATCTGATACTATAATAAGGTGTTTTATATCATTTTCTTTTTCTAATACGGGCCTTAGAAGATGCTTATAAAACCAATAGGCGTTTTCAATATACAAATGGGATGAATGGCCCTGCTCGTTTAATGGAGTAATAAAACTACTCAATAAATGACGAAAGGATTTAATCCTTTTTTTAAGTGAATCACTGCGAACTTGTAACTTGAAAGCTTTCGTTTTTTGTTGATCAATATAAAAAATATACAATAGTGAATCACTTTGGACATATTCAATTATGGCTTGATTATCAGTAAGTAGTGATTGAGTTTCTGATGCTGAAGCAGTATAATTTTTGTATTTTAACTGAGCATATTTAGGAAATTCCTGCTCCACTTGTTTTTTAAAGTCAGAGATTTGAAGATTTAATTGATTAAGTTGAATTCTAAGGCTATCCTTTTCATTTTTAGATCGTTTTTTTAATAATTGTGCTTGAAGATCGTCTCGATCACTTATCATAAGTCGTTCTTTATACATTAAGGAGTCAGGTAAGTTGCCAAGTTGGAAGGCTTTGTTCGCTTTGGTAGCTTCTAACAGTAGCACGGATTTATGAAACTCAACGTGTGTAAATGCTTGGTTGAACTCTTTATTTAAATCTAAAATACTCAAGCTCCGAAGCATCCAATCATTACTTTTGGCAATTAATCGTAGTTTATCCATGTCATAAACGTAGCTATTTCTTATTAATTTTAGCATGTGCATGGCTAAATCAGCCACCATTTTTTGTTTTGTAAGGTTTATTAGTGTATGTTTTGTGGAGAGTAATTGGTACATGCAAGCTAAGGCTTCTTCCATTCTGTTCACGTATTGGAAGGAACTATATTTCACTTCTTTTATTTGATCGAACCACGTTTGATCAATTTTTGGTTTCAAATCGAGTTGGCTAATCGTAGAAATAGATTTATGCGCATAAAACCAGCTATCTTGATGTTGGTCCATCTCTAGATACAGATAGGCTAAGTCATTCAGTGAAGCAGCGTAAAGTGGGTGGTTTTTTCCAAAAATTTTACCTTTTAGCATTAAAGCTTCTTGGTACAGTTTTTCCGCTTTTTGATAATGCTCCATTTTTTTGTATAGTCTAGCTAAATTATGCAAGAAGGTGGCGTAATATGGATGCATTTCACCATGATTATTGGCTATAATTTTTATGCTCTCAAGGAAGTATGACTCAGACTCAGAATAGTTCGCTAATTTCATATATAAATTAGCTATATTGTTCAATGAAGCGGCATAAAGCAGGTGATGTTTACCTGATACTTTACCTCTAATTTCTATTGATTCCAAAAATAATGGTTTAGCCTTCTCATATTTATTCATATTTAAATATAAAACAGCTAAATTATTCAATGTAGTAGCATACTGAATATTGATTTTGCCAATGGTGTTGGATTGAATTTTTAAATCTTCAAAATAAAGGTTTTCAGCTTCTTCTTTTCGCCCCATATCATTATATAACAAGGCCAAATTACTCAATGAAGCAGCGTAATCGAGGTGATTTTTGCCCAGTGTATTTCTTCTAATGGTCAAAACATCAAGGTATAGCGACTCAGCTTGCTCATAGCGTCCAGTGGCTCGATAAAGTATAGCAAAATCACTCAAACACCTCAAATAAGAAGGGTTTGCTTTGTTTAGCATATTTTCCATTATGCTTTTAGCTTCTTGAAATAATTGCTCTGATTTCCTATAATTTCCTGCGTAGTTGTTCCCAACGGCCAAATAATGTAACGTTTGAGCATATTTTAAGTGATTCTTACCAAATTTATTCTTGTAAATATGGAGGGCTTCCAGTAGCAATACTTCAGATGCACTAAACTGCCCTTTATTTTGAATTAATAAGCCAAGCTGGGTCGTATAATTGGCATATATAGTATCGGTAATACCAAACGCTAATTTTGCTCTCTCTCTGCTAGTCTTTACAAGCAATAATGCCTCATTATGCTGCCCGTCATTATAAAGTTTGTCAATGGCACTATCCAACTCCTCATAACTCAATTTCTCAATATCAGCGGCTGAGTAAATATAGGTTAAAAAACAAACCTGGTAAAAATTGAAAAAAAATAAGAATTTAATCATAATTAGTATAACAATTTAAATATCAGCGGCTGGATGCTAGTTAATCATAGTAAATATAGGATAAATTATGAAAAAAGAAAGGAAAGTTTACAGATACAAAAAATAATCTTTCAACATAATTAGCAAAATATGTTGAAAGTATACTATATAATAAATGTATTTTGCTAAATTTATTGAAAAATGCTTTTCCTAAAGTAAATTAATACTGTTACCATTAAAACAATAATTAAAATTATAAACCACGCTTTATAATTGATTTTTTTCTCAATATGGGTAGGCTTACTATCTCCAATTTGTATAAAAGGTGACCAAAATACAGGATGCCCTTTGATGCCTTTAGCGTTATTTATATAATTTAATTTTGCTTGACGTAAGGCCTCTGCCTTCCCCATACCATCTGCTAGGTTCAAATAAAAAGCTTTCATGATTTTTGAGGTGGCAAGGTCATCGACTTGCCATAGAGATACAACCAAAGCAGGTACACCAGCGTACATGAATGCTTGGGCAAGTGATGCGATACCATTGCCTTTTTCAAACCTACCGTAGCCAGTCTTACAAGCTGATAACACAACCAAGTTAGCGTTGAGTGATAGTTTCGAGATTTCGTAGGCTTGTAGTATATTATTTTCTATACTATCTTGGCTCTCAGTAAAGACTAGACTAGATAAAGTTGGAAATTCCCTATTCAATAGGCCATGCATAGCTAGGTGTATGATGCTGTATTGACTTACTTTTTCTTTAAAAATTTGTTCGGTAGCTAGGGTATCAAAGCCAAAGTATCCCTTAAATTCTTGAGCTAATGCTTCTACTTCAAGCCTGGCTGCAGGGAGTGTGCTTAAACCACTTCTAAGCCGACGGTAGGCTGGTAAACGCAGCTCCATGATGGTGGAATCTGGTTTTGTATCATATTGGCCTGCCATGGCTAGTATTTGTCCATTATTTTGGGGTTTAGGTTCGTTGCAATTTTCTCTCCAGAGTGATGCTGAGTAATGATAGCTGATGTCATAGTCTTTGATCAAATAATGCAGATCAGAATAATTTACTTTAAAACTTGAGTCCTTTTCCAACAAAAAGGCCTCAAAGGGCAGGTGACCAAGTTCTCCATCAGGAATAATGATGAGATGTTTAATGCCTTTTTTGTGAATCAGTATAGGTTTTAGGAGCTGTTCATAGCACCAGTAGGCATTTTTTGAATAAGTTTGGTAAGTTTGGAGTGATGGCTTGTTTTGATGTGGTAATGTGAAATCACTAAAAGTTTGATGTAATGCTTGGATTCGATGCTTTAATGAGTCGATAGGAATAAGTATTCTAAAAGTTTGAGTATATTCTTTATCGATATAAAAAACATATACAATAGAATCGCCGAGCACATATTCTATCAGGGCATGATCATTATCAAGATCATGCTGAATTTCCGGTACCGTAGCTGTATAGCTTTGATACTTCAACTTGGCGTATTTAGGGTACTTTTTTTCGACTCGCTTTTTAAAATTATTGATTTGTAAGTTCAGTTCATTGAGTAAAGTTCTAAGGCTATCTTTTTCATTGTCAGGTCGTTTTTTTGATAATTTAGCTTGAAGTTCTGAATGTGTATTTTTCATTTGTGTTTCTTGAAGTATTAAGGAGTCAGGTAACCCTCCGATTTGATAGGCTCTTACTGCTTTAGTAGCTTCCATCAAGAGTACAGATTTATGAATTTCTACATTGGTAAAAGCTTTTTGGAAATCCTTGTTTAAATCTAAGATACCTAAGCTTCTAAGCATCCAATTATGGCTTTTGCCAAGTAAGCGAAGTTTATCTTTATCGCTAGCAAAACTATCTTTACTTCGTTTAAGAATGTGCATGGCTAGATCTGCTACTATTAATTGTTCTTCATGTCTTTTTTCTTCGGCCAAAAGATCATATAAGCAGTTTAACGCTTTGATCATTTCATCGCTATATCGATTGAACTGGATGTTTTTCAATTGTTCTGACCATGTCGAGTCGATTTTATAACTTGTATCAATTTGACTCATAGTGTAAATGGCTAATTTGATATAATGCCATGATTGTTTGAATTGCCGCCTAATTTTATATAAAGAAGCTAGGAAGGTCAAGGATTCTACATAATAAGGATGATCTATTCCTAAGGTTAGTGCTATAGTATTCAATGTTTCATTGTAAATTAATTCAGCTTTTTGGTAATGTTTCATAGATTTGTATAAGGAGGCCAAGTTGTTCAAGGCTGCTGAATGGTAATGATGGTTATGGTCTAAATTCTTTCCAAGAATTTTTAAAGATTTCAGATAAAGAGGTTCAGCTTGCTTATTGTTTCCAGTTTCTTGATATAATTTAGCTAAATTGTTCAAAGATGCGGCATAATAATAGTGGTTTTTGCCAAGATTATCTGCTATCACATTTATAGATTCCTGGAAGAGTGGCTCAACCTTTTCATAACGCCTCATATCTTGATACAATACGGCTAGATTATTCAAAGAGATAGCATAATCAACATGGTTTTTACCATTTATTTTGACTTTTATCTTTAAAGATTCCTGGAAAAGTGGCTCAGCTTGTTCATATTGGCCAATAAATTGATATAAAGTGGCTAAATTATTCAAGGTAGCTGAATAGTTTGGGTGATTGTTCCCCAATACTTTGGCTTGGATTTCTAAGGCTTTAATGTATAATGGCTCAGCTTGGTCATAGCGTCCCAAGTCTTTATATAAGTTGGCTAAATTATTCAAATATGATGCAAAACTGCTCTGGTTGTAGCCCATTTTTTCATTAAATATTTTTAATGTTTTCAATAACAGGTTTTCTGCTTGCTTATAACGTCCCGTATTACTGTATAAAATAATTTTTGAGTTCAAAATATTGACATAATCAGGGTGGTCCTTATCTATTTTTTGTGCAAATATTTCTAAAGCTTCATTGAAAAGAGATTCAGCCTGTTCGAAGTGTCCTAGTTTGCGATAAAATTCTGCTAATTTTGAAGTGAAATTTGCATAGATTGTATCTTTTTCGCCAAACTCTGTTCGTGCTTTTTTTCTGCCCAATTGAGTATACTTTATTCCAAGCTTAAAGTTGCCTTGCCTATACAGACTAGTTGCAACACTATCCAACTCCACATAATTAAATTTCTCTAAATTCTGTGCAGGGCCTACCAAATTTGAACAAAAAATAAGTAGAAGAAGAATGAAAATTGGTGCCTTTTTCATAAATAGTAAAAAAATAAAGTTAACCCGCATTATTCACCACCCTATCTATTGCGACCCAAAATTTCTTCAAAATCAAGCATTTACGAATACTTGAATTTCCACCATAGCGCTGCTATGCTGAAAATCCAAAACCCTTGATTTTATTGAACTTTTGGCTCTCATAACGTTACTGTGGTGAATAATGCGGGTTAAGTTGCTGATAATAAGCAAATATCAATTAATATAATAATATAATTGGGTAAAATAGGGAATTATTTGATGTGTATGTAATAGCAACTATGCCAATACAAAGTTAATTATTAAACGTAATTTGCTAAATAGGTTGAATAAATTAATTAAAATAAACAAAATTAGCAAAAATCATTTAAAATATCCATTTTCTCTTCCAAAATACAAGCCCTGCCACTAATACCATTGTAACGATTGCCATATACCATGGCGTATAGGCATATTTTCGTTGGATTTGGATCGGTTCGCTATTTCCGATCTGGATGAAGGGTGACCAGTACGCTGGGTGCTTCAAGGCCTCTGGGGCATTTTTAATATAAGTAAGCTTTGCTTGGCGGAGTGCCTCAGATTTACTCATCCCATCGGCCAGATTGAGGTAAAATTCTTTCATAATTTTAGAGGTTGCTTTGTCGTCCACTTGCCAGAGGGATACTACCAATGATGGCACACCTGCATACATAAATGCTCTTGCCAATGAGGCCACCCCATTTCCTCGTTCAAATTTACCGTAGCCTGTCTGGCAGGCTGAAAGGACAACTAAATCAGCATTTAAATCTAATTTGGAGATTTCGTAGGCTTGGAGGTTATTATTTTCGGTGCTATCCTGTGTATTGGTGAATGCCAAACTCGATAGGGTAGGGAATTTCTCATTGAGCAGGCCGTGCATGGCCAGATGGATCACTCCATAATTACTTGCCTTTTCTTTGAAAACCCTTTCGTTTGCTAAAGAGTCATATCCAAAAAAGCCAGTAAAGGAAAGGGCTAATGATTCGACCTCTTGCCTGGCAGCAGGCAGGTAATTTAGATCATTTCTCAGTCGCGTTCTTAAAGAAATAATTTGGGTCGAGTCTTTGATTGATAGTTTATTTCGCTGATAATTGGCAGCCAAGGCAAAAAGTTCCCCATTATGCTTGGGAGTTTGTTTTTTTGTTAAATTTTCTGCCCACAAGGAAGCCGAGTAGTTATAAGTAACCTCATGATCCTGAATGAGATAATGCAAATTACTGAAATTATTAGAAGCGTTTGAAGGTGCATTCACTAGGAATGTCTCGAATGGAAGGTGATACAATTCTCCATCCGGAATGATGATCAGATGTTCCTTATCTTGTAATTCTGCTTTTATAGGAGCCAGTAATTGCTTATAAAACCAATGAGCCAGCTGATTAAAATCTTTCATTTTATCTTTTTGATCATCCAAAAAATTAAAATGGCTAATTAGATTTCTATATGATTTTATGTTGGCCGATAAATTTGTTCCTATAGGTATTTTCTTAATGAAAGATTGATCTTGATCGATATAAAATATATGCAAAATCGAGTCACCTAGGATATATTCAATGAGGGCATCTTGATCTTGCAGGGTCTGCTGGACTTTTGGGAGAGTAACTTGATGGGTTTGATATTGGAATCTTGCATATTTGGGATATTTTTTTTCGATTTGTTTTTTTAATGCTGAAATTCGGAGGTTTAATTCATTGAGTTGTGCTCGGAGGCTATCTTTTTCCTTATCAGGTCTATCTTCCAGCATTTTTGCTTGAAGTTCGCTATGATTTTTTTTCATTCGTCTTTCTTTATGAATAAGGGAGTCAGGCAAATTTCCTAATTGATAGGCTTGGGTGGCTAAGTTTGCTTCCAAAAGCAAGGCAGATTTGTGAAATTCTATATATTCAAAAGCCTGATCAAAGTTTTTGTCTAAATTTAGGCTATTTAAGCTTCTTAACATCCAATCATGGCTTTTGGCGATTAAGCGCAGTTTATCTTGATCATTGATATAACTATCTCGGCTTCGTTTGAGTAAATGTATGGCTAGATCTGTAATCAGCATTTGATTTGTTTTTTTTTGTGGTATGTCTTCAATTTTTAGCAATTCATACATACAAGCCAACGTTTTTTCAATTTCAATGATATGACGGCTTGAGATAAATGGTACATGTTTTAATTTTTTTATCCAACTCGAGTCTATATTTGGATTTAGTTCGAAACGGCTCGCAGTACAAATAGCCTGGTGAGCATATTCCCAGGATTTTTGATATTGTCCCATCTTTTTGTTTAGATTAGCTAAATTATTTAATGTCCAAATACTAAGATGATGATCTTTTCCCAATGATTTTATTCTAATTTTTAATGAATTTAAATAATATTGTTCTGCCCTCTTGACTTGTCCAGTTTTTTCGAACAATACGGCTAAATTATTCAGGGTAGTTGCATAACTAGGGTGCTCCTTACCCAACTTTTTTGCTCTTATTTTCAAATTCTCAAAATAATAAATTTCAGCTTTTTCATTACGTTGCGTACTTTCATATAGTACGGCCAAACCGTTCAATACAGTTGCATAATAAGGATGATCTTTTCCCAATGTATTAGCATAAATATTTAATGCTTCCAACTGAGTGGATTCAGCTTCCTGATAACGCCCTATAATACGATAATGTCGACTTATGTTGTTCAATAATAAGGCATAATTAGGGTGATTCTTTCCTATTGTCATTTCGGCAATTTTTAATGCTTCAAGATTTAATGGTTCAGCTTCTGCAAAACGTCCCATAACTGTGTATACAGAAGATAGATTATTCAATAACCGAGCATAATAAGCATGTTTTTTTCCATAGACCTCTTCAGCAATTTTCAATGCTTCAAGAAATAGTTGCTCAGCATGTTCATAATTTCCCATATTACTATAAAAGCTTGCTAAATTATTTAAAATTGTCATATAAACTGGATGACCTTTACCCAAAACGGTGGCTCCCTTTTTTATTGCTTCCTGAAAGATTGGTTCAGCACGTTCATATTGTCCCATAGTTACATATAAACGAGCTAAATTGCTTAGTAAAATAATATAGTCAGCATGGTCTATTTTATTAGTTTCTACGAATATCTTTCGTGCCTCTAACTGTAAATGTTCGGCTTCCTTATATTTACTCATACTAACATAAAGCATAGCTAAATTATTTAGGAATTCTGCATAATCGGAATGCGAAGTACCTAATACTTTTTCACCAACGGTTAATACTTTTAAATAGAGATCCTCAGCTTCTGCATATCTTCCAGTGTAATAATATAAAATAGCCAAATTATTCAACGAAAGTATATATTCTGGGTGTGTTTTACTTAAGACCTGATCATAAATCTCTAAAACTTCAAGATTTTGGTTTTCTGCTTTCACAAAAAGTCCCAATTCTCGGTTTGCAATTGATAGTTTGCCAGTAAAACTTGCAAAGGTTGAATCCATCTCACCAAACTCTAGCTTTGCCCTCTCTCTACCTACTTCAGCATATTTTATTCCTTCATGATACTTTCCTTGTATGTACAATGATTCAAACATGCTATCCAACTCCTCATAACTCAACTTCTCCAAATCATTAGCTTGGCAAAAGGAGTTAAAAAAATAAAGTAGACCTAAAGTTAGTAGGACCCTTTTCATAATGAGTAGTATAATTTAAAAAATTGGTAAATAGTTGGTAACAATAAAGATAGGATTAATTTAGCAATAATAATAATGAATCAATTTTTACTAAATTGGTTGAATAATTAAGAAATAATGAATGTAATTAGCATAAATCATTCAAAATATCCATTTTCTCTTCCAAAAAACAAGCCCAGCCACCAATATGATAGATACGATCGTCAAGTACCAAGGCGTGTAAGCATATTTTTGTTGAATTTGGATCGGTTCGCTATTCCCAATTTGGATAAATGGGGACCAGTACGCCGGGTGCCTCATAGCTTCTGGCGCATTTTTTATATAATTTAATTTTGCCTGTCGTAGTGCTTGGGCTTTGTTCATTCCACTTGCCAAATTGAGGTAAAATTCCTTCATAATCTTTGAAGTAGCCTGGTCATCGACTTGCCAAAGCGAAACGATTATGGAAGGTACGCCAGCGTACATAAAAGCCCGTGCTAGGGAGGCTACGCCGTTTCCTCTTTCGAATTTACCATATCCGGTTTGGCAGGCAGAAAGTACCACTAAGTCAGCATTTAAATCCAATTTGGAGATTTCGTAAGCTTGTAGGAAATTATTTTCTGTGCTATCCTGCGTATCGGTGAATGCTAAGCTTGATAGGGTAGGGAATTTATCATCGAGCAGGCCATGCATGGCTAGGTGAATCACGCCATAGTTTCCAGCATTTTCTTTGAAATTACGCTCTGATGCCAGGGAATCAAACGCAAAATATCCATTAAATATTCCTGCCAATGATTCAATTTCTTTTCGGGCAGCTGGGAGGTATTCCAACTCATTTCTTAATTTTACTCGATACGGTACTCTTTGGTGTGAGGTTGTATGACGGTTCTTTTTGTATCGTGCTGCTAGTGCAAATAACTCACCATTATGCAAGGATGTGTGCTTATTGATCGAATTTTCTGCCCATAAAGTAGCGGAGTAATTATAGCTTATTTGATATTCATTGATGAGGTAATGTAATTGGTTTGTATTTTGAGGTTTTTTCGCGGTTTTTTCGCGGTAGTTACTATAAAGGTTTCGAATGGTAAGTGGTATAATTCCCCGTCCGGGACAATGATGAGGTGCTTTTTACCTTCAATTTGTTCCTTTACAGGAGCAATCAGGTGGTTATAAAACCATTGGCCTAGTAAACTTAGTTCATTATAATTTTTAGACAGATCATCCAAGATCGTAAAATTGCTGAGTTGCTTACGGTAGTTATTTATTTTAACTGATATTGATTGACTAATGTGTTTTTTCTTGATCAGGGCTTGTTGTTGATCGATAAAAATAATATACAAAGTAGAATCACCCATCACATACTCAATAAGGGCCTCTTTTTTATCCAGTTTTTGTTGTATTTCTTGGATGCTATTTTGATGGGTTTGATATTGTAGTTGGGCATATTTTGGGTATTCATTTTCTACCTGTTTTTTAAATGCTGCAATTTGTAAGTTTAATTTATTAAGTAGGGTTCTAAGGCTATCATTTTCCTTTTCTGACCAATTTTTTAACAGTTTTGCTTGAAGTTCGCTGTGGTTTTTGCTCATGTTTCTTTCTTTATTAATAAGGGAATCAGGCAAAATTCCAAATTGGTAGGCCTTAGAAGTAAGAGTTTCCTGTAAAAGTAATGCTGATTTGTGAAATTCCACATAGTCAAATGCCTGATCAATATCTTTTTTTAAATCTAGGATTTCTAAGCTTCTAAGCATCCAATCATGACTCTTGGCCAATAATCGGAGTTTATCTTGATCATTAAAATAACTATCTCTACTTTTTTTGAGTAAATGCATCGCCAAATCGGCTAGAAGGACTTGTTTTTGTTGGTTTTTATCGTCGCCCTTCGCCAATAATTCAAACATTTTACCTAACGTTCTTTCCATATTGGTAATTTGGAGATTAGATGGATATGTAATTTGTTTTAATTGGTCTACCCAGGCCTTATTGATCTCGGGTTTTAGTTCGTGTTGGCTCATGGCATTAATAGCTTGGTGGGCAAAGTCCCATGCGCGCCGGTCTTGCTCCATATTTTTATTTAAACTTACCAAATTATTTAAGGAATTAGCATAATTTGGATGGTGTTTTCCTAATATTTTTAGCCTAATATTTAGAGCTACTAAATACATTTGATGGGCCTTTTCATAATTTCCCATTTGTTCGTATAATCCGGCCAAATTTGTTAATGTAGTGGCGTATTCAATGTGGTTTTTTCCGATACGATTTTCCATTATATCTAATGATTTCAGAGCGTGCTGCTCGGCTAAATTATAGCGTTTCATCTTTTCGTATAGTAAGGCAATATTATTTAAGGCAATGGTCTGATAAATATGAATTTTACTGGATGAACTTTCAAATATCTTTAATGCTTCTAAGTTGTATGTTTCGGCCTGCTCATATCGTTCCATATAAAAATATAATTTGCCTAAACTACCCGTCAGTATACCATAAAGTTCATGCGTTTTTCCAAATGATATGGCACCTAGTTTTAAAGCTTCATGGTAAAGGGATTCAGACTCTTCAAAACGTTGAGTTGTAAGATATAAATGGGCAAGGTTATTCATGTAAATCACATGCCTAAAATGATATTTGCCAAAAGCTTGTGCACCTTTATTTACCGCTTCAACACGGAACGGCTCTGCTTCTTCATAGCGCCCCATTTCTTGGTAAAATTTAGATAAATAACTTGTATATGCTACATATAATGTATCAGTGTCGCCAAATTTTAATCTTGCTTGTTCTCGTCCTAAAGCTGCATATTCGAGGCCTTCTTGGTATTTTCCTTGTCGGGATAAGGAAGCAAAAAGACTGTCCCTTGTCTTATTACTAATATTGAGTAAGTCTATCGCCGATAAATTTACCAAACTAAAAAAATAGAACAGGCAAAAACTGAAAGGAATTAAGATCTTTTCCATTATAAAGTTAAATAGTTGATAGGTAGATGATCAGAGTAAATATAATTAAAATCAGAAAAATAAATGAAAGTCTGCGCTTTAAAAAGCAATATTAAATAAATTTGGCAAAATACATTTAATATATATTAAAAATGATCAAAACCGGTCACCGCATTATATCAAATGACAAATAGGTTAAAAATCGGTTCACAGAAGGGCCATAAAACAAAGGTAATATTGAATAAAATTGGCAAAATATATTCAAATATTGAATTCACCCCAAACATACTTTTTAAAATTAATATAAAATCTCCTACTTATTCTGAGAGTTTGCGAAAAACAAGTGGGCGTCAAATTTCATTGAATAATCTATGTTCATGCTAAAGTTTTTTTAGTAAGATTTTACTCAAAAATGTGCCTTTATTTCTACTTATACTAGTAGTAGTTAGTGCATGTGGGCAAATGGGCACATCAATTTTCGGGCTTTCTGTCAAAATAGGTAATTTGTAAAAGACACTTTTTTCATCTGAAAGATCTAATTTCCACCTTCCTCCAATGTTCCTTCTAAATGTTTCCCCAATATAAATTGCAAGCATATTTAATATATTCATATTCTCAGCCTTAAGGATAATTTCTTTAGATTTAAAATTTTCTAAGATCCACTTCTCCACAAAATCTAATGATTCAGGTGAAAAGTCAAGATCAATATTATTCTCATTTCTGAAAAAATCAATGAACTCAGATAAGTAATTGTCCATTTCAGAAAGCCAATGTTGAAAGTTTTGTTCAAATTCCTCATTCATCTTACTACAAATATATTAATTTAAAATGGTAACTTCAATTCCTGCTTCACGAAGTGCATCAATGAGTGGTTGACTTGCTCTACCTTCAATAACCCACTCTATTTCCCAACCATCTTCAACCAACTTACTATCATTTGCGATTTCACCTCTAATTTCTTCATCAAGTGAAAAATAATTTCCAGACTTAAATTCCACCCCTCTTTGTTCTGTTTTATCTCCGATGTCTAACCTTCTTATCTGCCCATCTACCTCTACGGTAACTTCTCTTTTGCCCCAGCCTAACGTCTTATGATATTCGTCTGCTGCTTTATGGGCATTTCGAGCTCTTATCATATTATTATCATATGTATTACTCCATCTTTCATAACTCCATTCACCACCTCTTTCCAGATATTCTTCCCAACGCCGAGTTTTATGTTCGGCGCTTCCAGGTTGCCCTATCATGGGTTCAGCCTTTTCACCGATTTGATTTTCGTACTCCCCTGCCCGAATCCCCTCATCTACATATTCACTACCATAATTTTCATAATCCTTTGTTGTACCGCCATCTACATCAGTAGACCTTCTTCGATTTCTAACTGGTTTTATATAATAATGTTTCATTCTATTGACCATCGAGCTAACCAGGCGAGACGTTATACCACCCAAAATCATGAGTAAACCCATCAATGCAAGAAAAATGGCGTTTGATGCAATATTTTCATAGTAGATTTCATTCTGAATAGCAATTGTTTCATCCTGTTCTGCCTCCTCTATTGAGGAGAGGCTCCATATACTATTTAATAAAGTTATCCCAGATAATACAATGGTTGATAAGGCTAGCCCATTACCTAATTTATAGGTAATACCCACACCAAGCCAGAATCCAGGAACTGCTCCAACCCCACCAGCAAAAGCCCCAGCGATCGTAGTACTTGCTATGATGGCAAAGGATATCCAGCCATAGAGCCTAGACACACTATCATTTACATGTTGCAAAACATTTAACATGCTATCCCCACATTGGCTAAACTCTAAGTTCCATAAATGTTGGGCACCTTGCCCAATATCGTCGACCATACCTTGGATCTCATCCCAAACACCTGGGATAGGCCAAATTAAGTCCCAAAAACCTTCCTTTATAGAATCCCACCAGGTTTCGTACAGACTCGTAAGCATTGGTTGCATATAAAACCAAATACCAACTAAATGTGATGGGGGTACTCCCCGGCCTATCAGTTCTTCCCTTGCTTTATCTTCTGTTTCATTTATACGAGCTTGAAACCAATCTTTTATTTCTTGAAAAATTGCAGCAGCTTCATTCAGTAAAAACTGAATCAATTCATATATAGCAAGAATATTTTTTATTGCACTTTTTACAGGGCCGGGGATCAACAACTTAATTGAGTAAAACAAGGCATTACCTAACAAACCTCCTATAGTTACTAAGGCTTCCCAAGGTGACTCCGGGAGATCAAAACCGACCAGTTCAGATAAACTTCCTATCGTACTTAAGGCTAGTTTAGTCCCTACGTCTTTAACCCCATCAATGACATCACCAACCTTATTCCCTACCCATTTAGCTGTACTACCAAATACACCAAAACCAAACTGAATCGTTCGATTACCTGCCTTAAATTGCACATTATCTGCTTTTTTAAGCTGGGTCATTTTGTTTTGTACAATAGCGTGTTGCTTTGTAATGTTCTGGGCTTGAGTCATTAATTGATTCATTGAACTACCCGTATTATTTGCAGCCGGTGGAGCCTCATCTAACGGCGCTTCCTGCTTAAAATGAGTAGCTTTTTCTCCCATTTCATCAGCTTCCTTTTCCAGCGCCTCATCTTCATTTATAGATAATCCCTTGGTTTGAATAGTCGGTTCTACGCGTCCCTGTCTTTGCTGGGCAACATGCCAGGCCTCATGAGGAAGATACTGCTCTTGCCCGGGACCAAGATGGATTTCATCCCCTTGTGCGTATGCCGCTGCCCCAAATTTATTAGGCTTTGGTGAATTATAATGAACATGAACATCGTCCATGGGTTGGCCTGAAAGGCTTTCAACTCCATATTGAAGGTTCTCTGGTAGATTTCCTGACCCTTTGGCTGAGGAGGAGGAAGTCGACATCATTTGCATCAACTTGGTGTCAGATGAGTCCGCCATACTCTTAGTCATCATTTGCATCAACTTGGTGTCTGATGAGCCCGCTATACTTTTAGTCATCATTTGCATGATATCAGCATCAACACCTGTAGAAATTCGCATCTTATTTGAGATAAGAGGCTGTTTTTTATCTGTTTTTTTTCCTTCTTTTATTTGTTCTTTTTCGGGTTCTTGACTGGCATTCATATACTTCCGTAGTCTATGGTTATTGGATTGTCACGATCTACAACCGCATTGATTTTGTTAAGTTAATTGGCATGACTATCATCCAGTTGATATGGTGCATGCTTTATCATACATATTGTAGTGGACTAAAAACCTGACCTATTTTGTTAATTTTTTTTTGGATTATTAATCAGAACCAGTTAGAACATAAGTATATGTTTTATTTTGGTGTTTTAAGTTTGTGATTTGAAAATTTTGATTTTATACCATATTATATAAAATATAATAAATAATTACACATATATTAAATTAGAAATTTGGATATATTTTTTTGGAACTTGTGACATGCTTTACTACTTATTTCGCGTTAAGGATATAAAATGCCAGCCATTTGTGGCTGGGTTCCTGGGGGTGCAAGCGAGACGAGAGTCGAAGGTTGCGAGCATTATCGAGTTACGAGAGTGACAAAGATACCGACCGTAGGTCTTCTATTTTGAGATTAAGAAACGCCCAAATAAAAATAAAAAGTTAAATAATTTGATAATAATCAATAAAATAATAAATAATTATTAGAATAAAATAAAGTTATCAATCGAAAAAAATAAATCTTTACATATATATTTATCAACAAAGTTTAGCATAAAATTGTCATATCATCTAATTGTATTCCATAAAACCTAAACTAAACAATAAAACTAAACAATTCTCTAAATTTATACATTCTACTTCACATAATAATAACCATTTTATTGTGTAATTAATTATTATACTTTTTTTAAAAACAGGTAAGTGCATCGCCCATGGGCATTTCTTTTTTTGAGGTTTTAGATTTACAAAAAGTTTGATTTGATTGATTTACTTACTTTATGTAAATAGTTGATAGGTAGATGATCAGGGTAAATATAAGTTAAAATCAGAAAAATAAATGAAAGTCTACGCTTTAAAAAGCAATTTTGAATAAATTTGGCAAAATATATTCAAAATATTCATTTTCTATTCCAAAAAATCAACCCTGCAACTAGCATCATAACTACAATGCCAATATACCATGGCGCATAAGCATATTTCCGCTGGATTTCAATAGGTTTACTATTACCAATTTGGATAAAAGGGGACCAGTAGGCAGGGTGCTTCATGGCATCTTGTGCATTTTCAATATACCAAAGTTTAGCTTGGCGCAAGGCTTCTGATTTGGTTAGCCCTTTGGCCAATCCAGCATAAAATTTTTTCATAATTTTAGAGGTAGCTTGGTCATCTACTTGCCAAAGCGAAACGACTAAGGAAGGTACGCCAGCATACATAAAGGCACGCGCAAGTGAGGCTACGCCGTTTCCTCGTTCAAATTTACCATACCCTGTCTGGCAGGCTGAAAGCACTACAAGTTCGGCATTGAGTTCCATTTTGGAGATTTCGTATGCTTGCAAGAAATTATTTTCCAAACTATTCTTAACTTCACTAAAAACTAATCCTGATAATGGCGGATGCTTTTCATTCAATATACCGTGCATGGCCAAATGGATGATGCTATAATCGCTAGCAATATTTTTGAAATGTTGTTCAGTAGCAAGGCTATCTAGCCCAAAATACCCTTGAAATTTTTTAGCAAGGGTTTCAACTTCTTTTCTTGCTGCAGGAAGATTTTTGAGAGAATCTCTAAGTATTTGGGAAGATGATAACCGCATAGCATTATGCGTAGATTGAAGATTATAATGAGCTGCCATGGCTAATAATTGCCCATTTTTAAGGGATAATTCGGGAATTCTCCTTGTATTTTCTTTCCACAATGAAGCAGAGTAACTATAGCTTATTTGAAATTTTTCTATTAAGTAATGAAGTTTTAGACTTTTCTGATCCATTTTTTTTTCTAAAAATGTTTCGAAAGGTAAATGACTCAACTCCCCATCAGGTACAATAATCAGATGAGTTTTATTTTTTAGTTGATCATGGATTGGTAAAATAAATTTATTGTAACACCAATGTGCATTTTCGATAAGTTCACGCCAATTAGATTCGTAGAGCGTATTAATATTTTCATAATTACTAATATGTTTTCGATATTGATGGATCTTTTCAATATAAAGGCTGTCTTTCCAGGGTATTTTTTTTATCTGGCTTTGTTCTTGATCAATATAAAATATGTATAAAGTCGAATCACTCATAACGTATTCAATGATTGCTTCGTTTTTTTGTAATGTTTGTTGGATATTATTTAGTGAAATATCATTATGGTATCTTAATTGAGCATAATGAGGGTAATTTTTTATAATGTATTTTTTTAGCAAATGCCTATTTAGATTAAGTTTATTAAGTATACTTGTTAAACTATCCTTGTTTGAGTTTGACATCAATAGTTGTGCATTTATATCCGTATATGAACTTTGTAAATTCCTTTCCTCCCTTATGAGGGAGTCGGGTATATTTCCATACTGGTGAATATTTTCTGCCTTAGTTGCTTCTAAAAGCAAGACGGATTTGTGCAATTCTGCTATCGAGAATGCTTTTTTTGCATCTTGTTTTAAGTCTAATATTTTCAAGATCTTAAACATCCATTGGTAGCTTTTATTTATTAGTCGCAGCTTATCAGGATCGCCAATGTAACTTTCCTTACTACGGTTAAGGAAATGGATGGCTAATTCTGATAAAATAATTTGTCTTTTTTTATTGACTAAGCTTGAGTCAATAGAGAGTAATTCATACATGCATGCTAACGTATTACCAAGCTCTATTATATGATGATGGCTTAAGAATTTATTTTCTTTTATTTGATTGCTCCATTCAAAATCAATTTTTGAAGTATAGTTAGTCTGACACATAGCTTGAATTGTAAGATGAGAATAATCCCACGCTTGTTGATAGTTTTTTTTGGTCAAATATAAACGAGCTAAGTTATTCAAAACTTTGGCATAGTTTACATGGGACTTGCCCAAGACTTTTCGTAAGATTAATTCGGTCTCTTTGTATAAAACTTCAGCTTGTTGAAAATTACCAACAACAAAGTAAAATTTAGCTAAATTATTCAGTGATATTGCATAAGAAAAGTGATTTTTGCCAAATATATTTTCTTTAATGGCTAAAGATTGTTTGTATAGAGGTTCGGCCTGATTAATTTCACCCATTTCATGATGTAAAAAGGCCAAATTATTTAAGGTAATGCTATATGAATAATGGTTTTTTCCAATAGTATTTGCTTCAATCTTCAATGCCTGGTAATAGAGTTTTTTTGCTTTCTTGTACTGACCTATATATTGGTATAAAATGGCTAAATTGTGAAGGGAAGCAGCATAATATCTGTGCATTTTACCTACAGATTGCTCATTTACAGTTATTGCTTCAAGTAGTAGATTTTCAGCTTGCTCAAAGTTCCCCATTTCTTTGTACAGTAAGGCTAAGTTGTTTAGACTTTTTGAATAGGATGAGTGTTTTGCTCCATTTAACTCAGCTCGAATAGCTAAAACTTCTAGAAACAAATTTTCAGCTTTTTCATATTGCCCCATTCCTTTATAGATTTCACCTAGTACACCTAACGAATTTGCATAAGAACGATTTATTTTTCCTCTAGTTTTTTCGTAAATTAACTTTGCTTCCAAACAAAGCGATTCAGCTTTTTCGTAATGTCCTATTTCTAAATTTAGTAGTGCTAAATTATAGGTGTAGTCAGCATATAAAGAATCATTTTTCTCCAATATTGATTGAGCTTTCTGTCTTCCTAATTCTACATAAGGTATGCAACTTTTATAGTTACCATTATTGTAATGTCGATATATTATACTATCAATTTGTGGGTAACTTAATTTGTTTAATGGAATCGCAAGATTGGTAGAAGATATAGGTGTAGTTGAAAGAATTAAAATTAAAATAAATAACTTTTTCATACTTATTATAATTATTGATACCCTTTAAGGGTAAATGAATGTATGTAAATATAAATTAAAATAGTAATTTTTTTTAATTGAAATTAGCAAAATATATTCAAAATATCCGTCTTCTATTCCAAAAAATCAACCCTGCAACAAGGCACATCATAACTAGGCCAATATACCAAGGCGCATAAGTATATTTCCGTTGAATTTTGATCGGTTCGCTATTCCCAATTTGAATAAATGGAGACCAGTATGCCGGGTGGGCTTGTAAGCCACTAACATTATTTAAATAATTCAATTTAGCTAGACGGAGGGCCTCTGATTTACTGAGTCCATTGGCTAAGTATTCATAAAATTCTTTCATAATATTGGAAGTAGCTATGTCATCTACCTGCCAGAGTGATACCACTAGTGAAGGTACCCCAGCATACATAAATGCACGACCCAATGATGCTACACCATTACCTTTTTCATATTTACCAAATCCAGTTTGGCATGCAGAAAGTACTACCAAGTTTGCAACAAAGTCATGCCTTGATATTTCATAACTGTACAATAGATTATTTTGAGTGCTATCTCCATTTTCAGTAAAGGCAAGGCTTGTAAGCATAGGGTTTTGTTCATTAAATACGCTATGCATGGCTAGGTGGATAATGCCATATTGTGATGCATTTTTTTTAAATGTAGCCTCGGTGGCCATTGAATCCACAACAAATAATCCTTCAAAATTATTTGCTAGTGCCATAATTTCCTTTTTTGCAGAAGGCAGAGGTGCAAGGCTTTTACGAAGTTGCTTATTAATGGAGTTTCTCTTATTTATAGCGCTAGAATCTGAAAGGCGGTAAAATGGAGCACAACCAAGTATAAGGTCATTGGATTTATGCCTATCTTGCATATTTTGAAGCCACAAAGTTGCTGAATAATTATAGCTAAAGCTGTAGCGATTTAATAAATAGGGCAATTTATTATATTGACTTGTTTCAACGTTTGAAATATCTTTGGACAATAAGGCTTCGAATGGAATTTGTACTAACTCATTATCTGGAATAATTATCACATGGCTTTTGTCTTTTAAATTTTTTTCGATTGGTTTAAAAAGATTTTCATAGCACCAATAAGCATTTTTAAATAAGGAATTATTTAATTGGAGGCGTTTATTTGGGGCGTAACCAATTTCACTTAATGCATACCGAAGTCCTTCTAACTTTTCTTTGAGAATGAAATAATCTAATTGAATTTTTTTGAGAAAATATTGATGCTTGTCAATATAAAAGATGTACACTGATGAGTTACCTATTACATATTCGATTAAGCAGCTTTTATCCTCCAGTTGAGATTGAATATTTTGAATGGTGGCTGGCTTATAATTAAACCTAGAATTGTAATACATGGGATATTGCTTATGAATATGAGTTATAAAAGCATTTAGTTCTAGGTTTACATTTATTAGTGTTGATTGTAGGCTGTCCGAATTTAATGAATTCATACGCTCACCTATCATGGTCTCTAGGCTTTCTTTTTTTTTCAAGAGCATTTTTTCTTGGTAATAAATCGAATCGGGGATGTTACCAAGATGGTGTGATGTGCTTGATTTTGTTGCTTCCATCAAAAGTACCGATTTGTGTAATTCAGCTACTTGAAATGCATCTAACAATTCATTTTCCATATCCATTAGTTCAAACTGCCTTATCATCCAGTCATAGCTTTTTGACATAACTCGTAGTTTGTCTTGCTCAGATATAAAACTTTTCATTATGTTTTGATAAATAGATATGGCAGTTTGAGTTATAATTTTTTGTTTAATCTTGTTTTCTGAAATTAAATTTGTTCCTAGCAAGTCATATAAATTGTCAAGAAGTTTTATTAACTCAATTTTTAGGGTTATGGATGGTATTTTAATTAAACTAATAGTGTAGTGCCAATTTTGGTTAATATTTAAATCTAACTGCTGATGTGATAATTGAAATAAAGCTTTCTTTGCATATTTTTTTGCTAGTTTATAGTTACCTTTTTTAATATAAAGCTTGATCAAACTATTTGTGGCATGTACACATAATGCATGGTGTGGCCCAAATAGTTGCTCTCTTATTTCTAATGACTTTTGATAAAGCGGAATAGCGGCTTCTAGATTATTGATTTGTGTATAAAGCTTTGCAATATTATTGATTGTTTTTGCGTACTCAATACTATATTCCCCAAAGTGATTATACATAATTTCATTTGATGATAATAAAAGCCTCTCAGCTTCATCATAACGTTTCAAGCTCATATATAATACAGCTAAATTAATCTTGACTGATGCATATAGCGAATAATTGGGCTTAGGTAATGCCTCTAATATTTCTTTGGCTTGAATAAAGTATTGTTCCGATACTTCAAAACGCTCTAATGCTCTATTTAATTCGGCCAAATTGTTCAGTGATTCAGCATGTTCACTATGAATTTTACCATAAATCATTTTTCTCAAGCGCAAAGCCTCAAGATTAAGCTTTTCTGCTTCTTGATAATGTCCCAATACTTTTTTCAATACAGCCAAATTATTTATGGCATTCGCATATTTCGGGTGATCCTTGCCATATAAGTGCTCACGAACATAAATAGCTTCTCTGTAATAATAAGTAGCTTTTTCGTATTCACCCATTGCTTTATAGAGGCGGCCCAAATTATTCATGCATATGCTATAATCAGGATGTATACGTCCAAATTTTTGTTTTCGAATATCTAATGCTTCTAAATAGAGCTTCTCTGCCATTATAAACTGTCCTGTAATCTTATACATATAGCCTAAGTCACTTGTGTACATAGCATAGACCGAATCCCTTCCCAATTCAAATCGTGCTTTGGTTCTTGCTAGCGTTAAATATTTAATGCATGTTTTATAGTCTAGTTGGCTATATGCCTGATCAATCTTTTGGTTGATTTGTTCTAATGTAAGTGAATTTTTGTCAGAAGAAAATAAGATGGTGTGAATGATACTGAATAATAATATACAAAAATACTTGCTAAACGAGAATTGAACTATGCGATGTACCATTGTTCAAAATTAACTTTTTTGAGAATATTAAGAAAAAAATATGTTTGTGAAATAAACAAATTTAGCAAAATTAATTCAAAATATTATTTTTCTCTTCCAAAAAACAAGCCCTGCCACTGCTAAAAGACAAAAAAGACCAATTAACCATGGTGTATAAGCATATTTCCGCTGAATTTGAATGGGCTTACTATTGCCAATTTGGATAAAAGGGGACCAATAGGCAGGGTGCTTCATGGCATCTTGAGCATTTTCTATATACCATAATTTTGCTTGGCGTAAGGCTTCTGATTTAGTTAGACCTTTGGCTAATCCATTATAAAATTCCTTCATAATCTTGGAGGTGGCTTGATCATCGACTTGCCAAAGCGAAACTACGAGTGAGGGCACACCTGCATACATAAAGGCTCGAGCTAAGGATGCTACACCATTGCCCCGCTCAAACTTACCGTACCCCGTCTGGCAGGCAGAAAGTACGACTAGGTCGGCATTAAGTTCCATTTTAGATATTTCGTAGGCTTGTAAGATATTATTTTCAATACTATCTTCATTTTCACTAAACACCAGACTGGATAAAGTTGGAAATTTATTATTCAATAAGCCATGCATGGCCATGTGAATGATGCTATAATGGCTTGCTCTTTGCTTGAATTCATGTTCTGTTGCTAAGGAATCAAACCCAAAATAGCCTTGAAAGTTTTGTGCTAAAGCCTCTACCTCAAATTTTGCAGCAGGGAGCGTGCTTAATCCGTTTCTTAGTCGATTATGTGCGGGTAATCTTAGTTGTAAAATACTAGAATCCAGTTGTGCGTCATAATGTGCTGCCATTGCTAAGATTTGGCCATTATTGGTACGATCAGGTGATATAGTATTTACTACCCATAATGAGGCAGAGTATTGATAGTTAATGCTATACTGCTTTATTAAATAGGGTAGGTTAGCATAATTAATTGGTGAAATAGTGTTTTTTTCGGTCAAAAAAGCTTCAAAGGGCAAATGTCCTAACTCTCCATCTGGTACAATGGTGAGGTTTTTAATGTTCATATTTTGATCCAAAACTGGTTCTAGTAGGTGCTTGTAAAACCAAAAGCCATTATCTATAAATAAATTAGAAAAGTGATTCTGCTCATTTATTGAAATTACATGGTCACTCAAAGCATGACGAAATCCTTTTATTCTATTTTTAAGTGTATCACTAGGGATTTGGAGTTTGAGGGCCTTCGTTTTTTGTTGATCAATATAAAAGATATATAGGAGTGAATCACTCATAACGTATTCGATCAGTGCTTCATCAATAGAGATGTTTTGTTGGACTTCTTGAGTGGTAGTTTGCTTTGTTTGATAGTGAAATTGTACATAGTTAGGAAAATTGGTTTCAATTTGATTTTTAAATGCAGCCATTTTAAGGTTTAATTCATTAAGCTGAACCCTAAGGCTGTCTTTTTCTCTTTCTGGTAGCTTCTTTAATAACTGTGATTGAAGCTCATCATAATTTTTTTTCGAAAGCCGTACTTGATTTACTAGGGAGTCTGGAAAATGTCCAAGTTGATAGGCATTTTCAGCCATTGTTGCCTCCATAAGTAGTACGGATTTATGGAACTCCACATGACCAAATGCTTGCTCAAAACCTTTATCAAAATCTAATAAGTCTATACTTCTAACCATCCAATTATGACTTTCGGAAAGTAGTCGAAGTTTATCTTGGTCATTGAAATAATTATCTCTGCAGCGCTTAATTATTTTTATGGTAAGATCGGCAAGTATAATCTTTGCTTTTTTATTTTCTGGGCTGTTTTCATTAGATAATAAATCATACATACAGGATAATGACTTTTCAATTTCAACTAGATGTATATTTGAAGGAAATTGAAGCGATAGTAACTGTCGAGCCCATGAACTGTCTATCTTGGAGCCAAGGTTAATTTGGCTCATTATTCGAATAGTTTGGTGTGCATAATTCCAAGATTGTTGCTTTTGCCCATTTAATTTATGGAGATAAGCTAGTTTATTCAATGACCGTGCGCAATCAGGATGATTTTCTCCTAACGTTTTTGTCCTAATTTCAAGGGCTTGTAAGTAGCATCGCTTAGCATCTTTATAACGTTCCATTTGTT
Source organism: Bacteroidia bacterium (assembly GCA_030430325.1). GTDB lineage: Bacteria > Bacteroidota > Bacteroidia > Cytophagales > Cyclobacteriaceae > JAUIFR01. The sequence continues at coordinate 33,430 of JAUIFR010000003.1, forward strand.
CATATAAAACACCCAGATTATTCAAGGAGGTTGCATAGTCAGGATGAAGTTTTCCCAATGTTTTTTCATCTAACCTTAACGTTTCAAGATAAAGTTTTTCAGATTCATCATAACGCTCTAATTTAGAATATAACACAGCCAGATTATTCAGGGGGATTCCGTAATCAGGGTGGTCTTTGCCCAATGTTTTTTCAAATATTTCTAAAGCTTCAAGGGTGAGGGATTCGGTTTCACTATAACGTTCCATTTTATGATATAAACGGGCTAAATTAATCAAACAATTAGCATAACTCGGGTGATTTTTACCTAAAACTTTTGCCCTAAGTTTTAATGATTCTAATTGAAGAGGTTCAGCCTCTATATAACGTCCCATATATTGTAGTAATCTGGTATAATTAACCAATAATGCTGCATAATAAGGATGTCCTTTTCCCAAAGTCTTTTCGCATATACCTAAAGCTTGCAGGGTGAGGGGTTCAGATTGCTCATAATTTCCTGCCATAAAATATATTTGTGCTAAACTATTTAAAAGCATCGCATAATCTGGATGACTATCTCCTAATACCTTTTCAGCGATTTCAACAGCTTCTAAAGAGAGGGTTTCCGCTTGTTTGTTGCGGCCCATGTTGTGATACAAAAGAGCTAAATTATTTAGTGTTCTTGCATAATCAGGATGGTTCTTTCCTAATACTTTTTCAAATATTGATAAGGCTTCTAGTTGTATAGGTACGGTTTGTTTATAACGCCCCATTTCTCGATAAATATTTGCTAAACCATCTGTAAATTTGGCATAAGTAGAGTCCATTTTACCAAATTCTTTTCTTGCCTTTTCTCTTCCCACTATAGCATACTTGGCACCTTCTTTAAACTTACCTTGCAGGTATAACATTTCAAGTTTTGTATATAACTCTTTATATGTAAGTCTTTCAAGGTTTTGAGCCCAACTATTTGAAAAAAAAAAATAGGGCATGGTTAAAACTAATGAAAATAAGATCTTATTCATAAATAGTATAATTATTTGAAGTAAATAATTGATAAGCAGTTGATAAAAGTAAATATAAGATAAAATTAAAAAAATAACTATTGATTATTTCCCTTGGTGCAGAAGTTATATTGAATAAAATCTGCAAAAATCATTGAGTTATTATTTTAAAATGATCAAATTTAGCAGAATACATTGAAAAAACTGAACATCTTCAACCAGATATTCCATCAACAAAATACTAAAAACAAAGGGCTCATAGTCGAGCCCTCTGAAATTTAGGTATGTTTAAAAAATAATTTTAATCAGTCAAAATCATCCTTTTGACAGCGGCCTCCTTACCATCAGCAATTAAGGTATAAAGATACATGCCAGCTTTGAGTGTGTTACCTTCAATTTGTATGCTTCCATTACCTCTTTCTTTGATCTCTATATCTTTGAGTTGCTTGCCATTCATATCATAAATATAAATATGGGCTTTAGCTACAGAATTTGGAACAGCGTATGCAATACTTGTATTTTTATGAAATGGATTGGGTCGGTTTTGTTCTAATATAATAACCTCATTATCAGATATATACTGATGATTGGTGTGGCTTTCCCGTAAAGTGCTATTTGCCTGGTTACCATCGTTTCTCAATGATTGAATTTCCTGCTTTAATTCATCAATAAGTGCCTGTTGTTCCTTAATGGCATTGATGAGGATAAAATCTAGCGCACTGGGGTCGAAAGAAAGATAGTCCTTTTTGGTCTCGCCCTCTTTGTATTCAAACGCACCTACCATATAAGGTGCAATCTGCTGTATATCCTGTGCGATAATGCCAACATACTCCTTTTCTGTTGGTAGGCCTGCTCTACCATTGTATTGAAAGGTCACCGGTTCTATTTTTTGGATGATATCTAGGCCGTCCTTAAAGTCTTTAATATTTTGCTTTAGCCTTTTGTCGGAAGCAACTTCCCACGAGCCTCCCCCGGGCTTAGCGGCTGTGCCATTTACGTGTAGCAGGTAATCTGGAGTGGATATTCCAATACCAACACGCCCGTTTTTCAATATAGTGAGTGCATTTGCCCTGTTTTCATCAGATGATCCTATACCTACTTCAAGGATGGGATCTGTCTCAATCCAGCTATTTCCATCTCCGCCTCCAATATTATACCTTCCTAATGCCGTGGTATTATATGCGTCAGCTGTAGAAAAGCTACCTATGGCAACTGCCCTGTTTCCATTGGCAGTAGAGCGTATTCCGATTGCAATGGCACTATCTGCACTGATGATATTATCTCTGCCCAACCCTATGGATGCAATACCCCCAACAGTACTGCCAAACCCAATAGCAACCGATCCGAACCCATTGGATGCCATAAGGGTGCCTATACTAATAGCATAATTTCCGTTGGCTTTGGCACTTGTGCCAAGTGCTAATGTGCTTGTTCCCCCAGCTACCGATCCCAACCCAATCACGGTGGCGTAATCTCCGGTTGCCATAGAGCTGTCACCTAAAGCGGTAGTGCTGATTCCCTCGGCTTCTGTGAGACGTCCCATAGCAGTGGAATTAACTCCGATGGCTTTGGTTTTTTCACCTGTAGCAAAAGCACTCTCTCCGCTGGCTTCTGTGAGGTTACCCATGGCAGTGGAGTTGAGGCCGATGGCTTTGCTATTTGAGCCTGTTGCTATAGCGTAATCTCCACTAGCAATGGTGGAGTACCCCATGGCAGTAGCATAGCTTCCACTAGCCGTGGTAAACCCTCCGATTGTTGTAGAAGCAAGGCCCTCGGCATTTGTAGCATAGCCCATGGCGGTAGATGTGTTTCCACTGGCAACACTATAACGACCCATAACTATGGAATAGTTTCCTTGGGCCTGAGTTTCCCTTCCTAAAGCAGTAGAGTAGGGTCCACTTGCAATAGTTAGATACCCCATGGCCGTAGAAAGATTGCTGGCATTTGTATTGAACCCTATTGCGTTACTATTGGCATCGCTGACACATCCATTACAATAATTCCATTGCCCAAAACTGTTGTAACTTATTCCTGTGAGCAGCGTTAAGAGCGTAATTCCTAAAAATTTGAATATTCTTTTCATGACATTGGTCTTTAGTGTTATACATAAAAAAATCTTATATTAAGATTAAGTAAAATAAATGAGTAAACCAATAAGTTGTTGAAAAAGAAAAGGATACGAACAGTTTATTATAGTGCAGTTGTAAAGGTTTTTTTAAACTAAAATGACAATTATTATTCAATGAAATATGCAAAATTCAATGAATTTAACTTTTTATTTAATCAAATTTTGCAAAATATATTCAAAATATCCGTTTCCGATTCCAAAATACCAATCCTGCAATTAGGCACATAACTGCTAATCCAACATACCAAGGCGTATAAGCATATTTCCGTTGAATTTTAATAGGTTTGCTATTGCCAATTTGGATAAATGGGGACCAATAAGCCGGATGTTTCATGGCTTCTTGTGCATTATTGATATACCATAATTTTGCTTGGCGCAAGGCCTCTGATTTACTTAAACCTTTGGCCAATCCATTATAAAATTCCTTCATAATCTTTGAAGTGGCTTGATCATCAACTTGCCAGAGTGATACTACGAGTGAGGGTACACCAGCATACATAAAGGCTCTAGCTAGCGATGCAACGCCATTTCCTCGTTCAAATTTCCCAAATCCTGTTTCGCATGCAGAAAGCACAGCTAATTCTGCATGAAGTTCCATCTTGGAAATTTCGTAGGCTTGTAAAAAATCATTTTCTGTACGATCATCAGTATCTGTAAATGCCAGGCTTGATAATGTAGGAAATTTCTCATCTAACATACCATGCATGGCGAGATGAATCACCGCATAGTCGCCAGCCTTTTCTTTGAAGATCCGTTCTGATGCTAACGAATCGTAGGCGAAATACCCATTAAATGAATTTGCCAATGAAACTAGTTCTTCACGTGCAGCGGGTAAGTATCCAAGTTCTTTTCTCCGTTTTGCACGCAATGGTAAACTCTGATCAACATTCAAATGATTATTTTTGTAATTTGCAGCCATGGCAAATAGTTCGCCATTATGCCTAGGGTTTTGGCTAATTTTTAAATTTTCTACCCATAAGGATGCTGAATAATTGTAACTGATTTCAAAGTCTTGAATGATGTAGCGTACATTGTGATCATTAGACGGTAAAGATGAAACAAAAGCTTCAAATGGGAGATGGTAAAGTTCACCGTCAGGAATGATAATCAGATGCTCTTTATCATTAATTACTTCTTTTAAGGGAGCTAATAATTGTTTATAAAACCAATGCCCTTGATGGTATAGATCAGCCATTTTATTCCTTTGCTTATCCAAAATTTCAAATTGGCTTAAGCGTTTACGGTAGTCATTAATTTTTTTATGAAAATCTTGGTCCAAGTCCCTTTTTTTAATAAAAGCTTTTTTGTTATCAATATATATTAAAAACAAATGAGAGTCTCCCAAAACATATTCGATTATGGCTTCATGGTTCTGCAAAGAACGCTGAACTTCAGCAACATTAGATTGGTAAGATTGATAATGGAGTTTTGCATATTTAGGGTATTGATTTTCAACCAGCTTTTTGAAGGTAGATATTTGTAGGTTTAGTTTATTGAGTTTTGTTCTAATACTGTCTTTTTCTAATTCTGGTCTTTTTTTTAATAACTCTGCTTGAAGGTCATGGTGACTTCTTTTCATTTGCTTTTCTTTTTGGAATAAGGAGTCTGGCAAATAACCTAGTTTGTAAGATTTTGTAGTGATGGTTGCCTCCATAAGTAAGGTTGATTTGTGAATCTCTACATGACTAAATGCATGATCAAAATTTTTATTTAATTCTAAATAACTTAAACTTCTGAACATCCATTTTTGACTTTTGGCAAGTAATCGGAGTTTATCTTGGTCATTAATAAAATTATCTCGGCTATTGTTCAATATATGCATGGCGACATCTGCAACCAATTTTAGTTTTTCCTTATTTTGTGTGTTATTTTCATGATCTAATAAAAAGTCAATACCATTCAATATTTCTTCGGCTCTTTCAATATGGCGACTAGATGGAAATGACATGTTTTTTAATTGATTCGCCCATGTGTTATTAATAGTACGGCTTAGCTCAAGTTGACTGATCGAACTTATGGCTTGATGGGCATACTCCCATGCTTGTTGTTCATGGCCTAATTTTTTAGATAAAATGGCTAAATAATTTAAAGTGTGGGGAAAATCTGGATGACTATTTTCCCAAACTTGTGCCCTAATATTATAGGCATCAAGGTATAATTTTTTGGCTTTTTTATAATTACCCATTCGATCATACAATACAGCCAAATTGTTTAAGGAGCCCGCATAGTTAGTTAAATTTAATACAGCATTTTTCTTTTTTAGAAATATGGCTTTGAGATAGTAAGATTCAGCCTTCTTGTATTGTTTCAACTTATCGTAAATTAAGGCTAAATTATTTAAAGCAGCCGAATAATAATAATGTTCTTCTCCAGTCGTTTTTTTAAATATTTTTAATGCCTCTAAATTTTTTGTTTCAGCTTCTTTAAGCCGATCCATATAATAATATAATTGTGCTAAATTTAATAAAACAAGCCCGTAATGAAGATGGTCTTTTCCTAATACTTGAGCATTTACTTTCAAAACCTCTAAAAATAGTTGTTCAGCTTCTTCATAGCGGCTAGTTAGCATATATAAATGTGCAAGATTGCTCAATAGCATGAGGCGATCAATATGAGTTCTATCAAAAAAATGAGCACTTATATTTAGTGCTTCATGGTAAAGAACCTCGGCTTCTTCATAACGACCCAAAGCTTGATAAAAATTGGCCAAACAACCAGTAAAATTACTGTAAGTTGTATCCATTTCACCAAACTTAACCCTTGAGACCTCTCTTCCCATCTTTGCGTAGTTGGCCCCTTCTTGATGTTTACCTTGCATGTACAATGTCTCAAATAAACTATCTAGTTCTGAATCACTTAACTTTTCAATATCAAGTGCCAAGCTTATTGAGTTAAAAAAACAAAATAGGCATAAACTGAAGATAATTAGTATCTTTTTCATAAAAATTAGAACTATTTGAAGTTAAATAACTGATAGGCAGGTGGTAGTGTTAAATATAGTATAAAATTGTATCAAATAAAACTACTAATTGGTTATAGTTAAATTCTTTGTAGTCCTCCAAAAAAAGTAAACCAATATTAAATTAAACATAATCGGCAAAAAATCATTGAATAATATATTAATATTGAATAAATTTAGCAAAATATATTCAAAATATCCGTTTCCGATTCCAAAAAACCAATCCTGCAATTAGGCACATAACTGCTAGCCCAACATACCAAGGTGCATAAGCATATTTCCGTTGGATTTTAATAGGTTTGCTATTACCAATTTGGATAAATGGTGACCAGTAGGCAGGGTGGGCTCGAGTGCCACTAACATTATTTAAATAATTTAATTTAGCTAAACGAAGGGCGTTAGATTTATTTTCCCCTCTAGCTAGTTGAATATAAAAATCCTTCATAATATTGGCAGTAGCGATATCATCGACTTGCCAAAGCGATACCACCAGTGAAGGCACACCTGCGTACATAAAGGCACGAGCTAAAGAAGCAATGCCATTTCCACGTTCGAACTTTCCGTATCCTGTTTGGCAGGCAGAGAGAACTACAAGATCAGCGCGGAGCTCCATTTTGGAGATTTCATAGGCTTGCAAGAAATTATCTTCTATGCTATCCCTAGTATCGGTAAAAACTAAACTTGATAGGCTAGGGAATTTTTCGTTGAGCATGCCATGCATGGCGAGATGAATCACTCCATATTTGCTAGCATGTTCTTTGAAGATACGCTCGCAGGCTACAGAATCATATCCAAAATACCCATTAAATGAGCCGGCTAATGATGCTACCTCTTGTTGGGTAGCCGGCAAATAATGTAGTTCATGCCTTAATTTTGCGCTTAAGGGCATTCTTAGCCCAGCATTCATTTGGCGATCTTTTTTATAGCTTGCAGCAAGAGCGAGCAATTGACCATTATGCATCACCGGTTGTCCTTTTCTTTGATTTTCTACCCACAGCGTAGCTGAGTAATGATAGCTCATTTCAAAATCTTGGAGGAGATAATGTGGCTTATGGAAGTTTTGAGAATCTTTTGCAGGAGTAGTTGGCATGAGTGCTTCAAATGGTAAGTGATATAATTCACCATCTGGTACAATGATTAGGTGCTTTTTATTTTGTAACTCTGATTTTAAGGGCGCTATCAGTTGATTATAAAACCAATGTGCTTGCTCATATAAATCATTCATGATTTCTTTTTGATGATCTAACAAATCAAAATGGCTCAGTAGCTTTCGCAAATTATCAATTTTGGAAAATATTGTTTGATCTATGGGTCTTTTCTTAATGAAGGTTTGATTCTGATCGATATAAAGGATGTACAAGGTTGAATCTCCCAATACGTATTCGATTAGGGCTTGGTTATTACTTAGGTTTTGCTGAATTTCTGAGCTAGTAGCTTGATGAGATTGATAGTGCAGTTGTGCATACTTAGGGAATTTTTGTTCGACTTGTTTTTTAAAGGTAATAATTTGGAGGTTTATTTCATTGAGGAGTGCTTGAAGGCTATCTTTTGACTTTTGGGATTGCGTTTTTAGCAGCTGCGCTTGTAGTTCACCATGTTGTTTTTTTATTTGCCTTTCTGTATCCATCAAGGAATCAGGTAAGTATCCGAGTTGGTAAGCTCTGGTAGACATAGCCGCCTCCATCAGGATTGCAGATTTGTGAAATTCCACCTGGGCAAAAGCTGGATCAAATGCTTCATCTAAGTTTAGGATGCTTAAGCTTTTGAGCATCCAATCATAGCTCTTGGCAAGATTACGGAGTTTATCCTGATCATTTATGTAACTATCTCTGCTGCGTTTAAGGATACTTAGCATTAAGTCTGCTAATTGTATTCGTTTTTGGATGCTTTCAGGGTTGTTTTCCTTTGTAAGTAAATGGTACATACAAGCAAGTGTGCTCTCTACTTCAGTAATATGACGATTTGAGAGAAAGGGAACATGTTTTAGTTGATTTATCATTCTATCAATATTGGTACTTAAGTTGAGTTGGCTTATTGCGCAAATAGCTTGATGTGCATATGCCCAAGCTTGTTGATCATGGCCCCTAATTTTAGCTACAACGGCTAGATTATTTAAAAATTGTGCACAAAGTGGATGCTTTTTCCCTAATGCTTTTTCTCTAATTTTTAGGGCCTTAAGGTAAAATTGTTCGGCATCTTCATAGCGTTCGATTTGTTCGTATAATAAAGCTATACTATTCAATGAAATAGCATATTCAGGGTGATTTTTCCCCAATGTTTTTGTTTTGATATTTAAGGCTTCAAAGTGAAGTTGTTTGGCCTTTTCATAATGTTCCATCATGGTATAAAGTACAGCCAAATTACTTAAGGATTTACCATAAAATGGATGGTTTTTACTATATACTTTAGCGTAAATTTTTAAAGCTTCAACATATAAAGGTTCCGCTTCTTCGAAACGCCCCATCTCTTCATAGAGTACAGCTAAATTATTCAATGAAATGGCATATTCAGGGTGATCTTTTCCCAAAGTTTTTATTCTAATATTTAAGGCTTCAAGGTAAAAATGTTTGGCCTGCTCATAGATACCCACCTTTTTATATATTACGGCTAAGTTATTCAATAATTTTGCATAAATGGGGTTTTTTTTACCATACGCCTTGGCATAAATTTCTAGTGTTTTTAACTGAAAGTGTTCAGCTTCATCATAGCGTCCCATCTTATCATTTAATAGAGCCAAATTATTCAATATTGTTACATATAATTGAGGGTTTTTATCAGATAAAGTGGCGTAAATTTTTAAAGCTTCCTGGCAGAGAGGATCAGCTCGATGATATTTACCCATTTTAATATATAATAGAGCCAAATTATTCAAAATATACGCAGAATCGGGATAATGATCCCCAAAAGCTTTAGCTCCTATATTTAAAATTTCCATATAAAAGTGTTCAGCATTCTCATATTGACCCATATTATAATATAAAATGGCCAAATTATTCAAGATAGCTACATAACCTGGATGCTCTTTACCGAATATTTTAATACTTAAACTTAAAGCTTCAAGAAAGAGCTGTTCAGCTTGCTGGTAGCTCCCCATTTCTCGATAGGCCCGAGCTAATTTATTTGTAAATTTTGCATAGGTGGAATCTTTTTTTTTAACTGCTTCCATTGCTTTTACTCTACCTGCGGCTGCGTATTTGCCCCCTTCTTGATACTTTCCTTGCTCAAATAATGATTCAAATATACTATCGAGCTCCTCATAACTCAGCTGCTCGAATTCACTAGCAGGGCAAGTGTAGTTTAATAGATAAATTAGTATTAGACTTATTTGAGCAAGAATCTTATACATTATTAGTATAATTTTTTTAGTTAATTGATTGATAAGTAACTAGTAATAGTAAAAATAGTATAAAATTTTATAAAATAAATAATTGGAAAATGTATTTAACCTGGATTCGAAATTAAATAAGTGTACTAAACTTAGAATTATACGCCTTGGGTTAGGGATGCGCAAGGCGGCGAAGCCGGTCCGAAGGACGGTAGCTAAGCGGACCCTGAAGCAGCCCGGCCTGGGCGATGCAACGCATTGCCCAGGCAACCCCCAAATAAAAAAGTACAATTTATTGTGCCTGAAAAATTTATAGAAAGAAAGCACAAAAAGACAACTAGGAAATGAACATAATTAGCAAAATATATTGAAAATTTTTAAAATATGCTCAAAAGCAAAACACTTAAAACTATAATGACTTAAATTACAATTACTTAAAAATCGAACTCAGGTAAATTCAAATATGTATCTTTCCGGATACTCATGCATAAATGACCTACTCGCAGCTTAAGGCGTGTCCTGAGATAATGAGGTGTTTTATCTTGCTATACCGCGTAAAAGTTGCGTTTAACCGTTCTTCTAATGCTTTTTTATATGGTTTGTTTTTTTCCATTCATAATACTTATGTATCATTTAATGGAAGTGTTAAGGTTGATTATCAAAAAGTTATAAGAATTGTGGGCTATTATATCAGAAATTTAACGCTCTAGCGTTTATTGGTTAAGACACTTCTATTATTAATAAGGATGCCGTATTATTGCAAACAAAAGTAATTAGATGAATGATATCATATTCTGGAATCGTTGGGGGCGGCCGTACAAGCAATTAATTTGGGGATTATTGCTACTATGTGTTTTAAGTTTATCTGTGCAGCTAGCTTATTCCCTTATTACCAATAAGCCCCTTGATTATACTTGGGCCATTACTACTGATTTTGAATATGTTAAAGATCGTATTGACTCCTTTCAGGTTGGTGATTTGGTATTGGATATGCCTGTTGATCAGGTCATTGCAAAGCAAAAATTTCAGGGGCAATCGATCAAGTATCCTGCATGGTTGCGAATCGTTTACCTATTAACCGTGGCCTTAGCTATAGTAATTGGGTTAAGCACCATGACCTATTTTAAGCGAAATGCATTCTACCTATGCATCAGTTGCTTTATTGGGTTTTTGTTATTATTAAGGCTCGAGCAATTACTATGTTTTGGTAGGCCAGACCATACTCAGTTGCTCATTTGCTTGGTTTTATTTGGAGGTTTGAGTTATTATTTTCATAGTTTTAGGTCGCATACGTCCTTTACCATACGAATTTTGTGTTTTGCTGCAGCTATGGCCATGGTGGGTTTTCAGATCCATTTTACAGCGCAAGTTCAAGATCCATGGCTGCAGTTAGCCCATTTTGGAGCGCTCGCACCTTTGGCAGTTGTTGGTATTTTGATTTTTCTTGTTTCTCACGAAATTATATACGGTGGTTTAATCATTTGTACCTATTCCTTTGGCTCAATTTCAAAGAATAATTTACATCATTTTTTGGCAATTAGTGCCATCTATTTAGTGAGCCTTTTATTAGTATTTCTGCATAAATACAATGGGCTTTCTTGGAGCCTTATTGCCTTAAATCCCATATTTTTATTGGCATTGGCTATCATTATTGGGTTATTTGGGCAGCATCATCGTTATGCTTTGCTATCCGGTTGGATTCCATCCCCAATGCTGGCTACACTTTGGTTTATCACGCTGTCGTTGCTGGCTGGTGTTAGCATAGTTTTCTTTTATTTTAACGGGCAACAAGGCTATATTTTGGCCATAGAAGAAGTTGTAATTTACAGTTTTTTGGGCTCAGGGGTTGCCTTTTTGATTTATGTTATAACGAATTTTTTGCCCCTACTCATAGATAATCTACAAGTTTACAAGGTGGCTTTTGACCCAAAAAGGTTACCATTTTACGTAGTAAGGCTAGCGGGTTACGGCATTGTATTGATTTTAATTTATCGCTCAGGGTTAGGCCCCTATCACCAGACGATGGCGCAATATTTCAATAGCATTGCCGATGTGTACACCCTCAACGGGCAAGAGATCGAGGCCATTGCCTATTATGAGAAAGCCACTCAACTTAAATATAACGATCATCATGGGCACTATGCCCTTGCTAAAATGGCTCAAAAGAATGGCGATGCTAAAAGTGCCAATTTCCATTACACCAAAGCAAATCGCTATGACCCAAGCCCTCAGGCATATGTTGATCAAGCCAGCTTATTTCATCAACAGGGCCAGTTTTTCGATGCTGTATTTACCTTAAAGGATGGTTTGTTAGCCTTTCCGGGTAATTTATACTTGCAAAATAACCTTGGACTGCAATATGCTCGTACCAATATTATTGATACCGCCTATATTTACTTTAATCGAGCAGCTTCAGAAAAAATTACACGCGATGTTGCCCATACGAATATTTTGTACTTATTGAGTAACAAAAAATTGGATGTTGGGCAAGATTTGGTCCATCAATTTAAGCCAAATTATAAAAATCAGGCCGCAGCACTCAACTATTATTCGCTTGGCATGAAAGACGAAAATCCCTTTCTTAGTGGAGCATATCAAGATAGTATTCAGTCGTTTACAGCATTAAATTTAATGTATAACCATAGCCTTTGGGCAATAAAACATCAAAATAATGCAGCGATCCTAGCGCTAGACCAAATTTATGAGCAATCTGAATATCTTCAGCAAATTGATCAATTAGCATTTACGCAAGCTTTGCTGGCGATCCACTTAGGCAAGCTAACTCAGGCTTTCAAAAACATGAACCATTTGGTAGCATATGGAAATCATGATCAAAAAGGGTATTATGCTTTTATAGGAGGGCTTTTTGCTTTAAAATTAGGTGAGCCACTCCTGGCTATAGAATATTTTGAAATGGCCAAAAGCAATAATTATAGTTTTGACCCTACCATCAGCGTGATGGCACTTTTTGAAGCAGGGCGCTTTAGTGATGCGCAAACTATGGCTCAAGCATTATTACAGACGAGTCAAGTAGATTCAACTATGTTGTTGCAATTTGCAGCGTTGGATCAACCTCAGCAAGATCCTGCTTGGCAGTATCGACAGTTTCGGTATCAACAGCAGGAGTGGGATATAACATCATTCACAAAGGAGCTGGCAAAATTTTCTGAATCTCCTTATTACTTTCAGTTGGTGTTGGATCGGCTCCTATTTGAAGCAGATCATAATAATTGGGACGCTGTATCGGTACTGTTGGAGCTTGTTCAGTTTGGTAAAACCAGTCCGTTTTATCCAATTTGGCAATCCATTCATTGGAAGCGGCTCGTTCAGAACGAAAATTGGGAGCAACTCGAACCGGATTTGGCGGATGCAACCTTTGCATTAGATAGTAGCCAATATTTTTATTTCCAAGGATTGCTACATTGGAAGAAATACTCTGATGAGGAGCAAGCGCGTAAATTATTACAAAAATGCACACAAAATCCGTTTTTAGAAGATGGCATCATTGCCTGGGCCCATTTTCTGAATGCGAACCAACAGGAAATGGATGCCTACGAAGCGTTACTCCAGGCACTTGAGTTGAATAAATTTAGTCCACAGCTCTTAAAGGCGTACATTAACCAGTGTGTTAGAGTTGGGCTGAGCAGTTATGCAGACATCAGCTTGGATCAACTCAGCCAACTAGTTTCACCATCTGATTTTGAAGAATTTAAGGCAGAATATGACGGGATGATGGCTGAAAAGGAGACCTGGGATGATTAATGAATGAAATTTGCTAAATAGGTTCAAAAAAAATAATTACTTCACCTTCGGTACCCTAAAATAATCCGAATCTTTCTTAGGAGCCAGTGCGAGGCCCTTCTCGTGTGATAGATGCTCTTTCGTTTCATCCTCCCGCCACATATTCGTCTCCATGGTCATATGTGTGAGGGGTTCAACGCCGTCCGTGTCTACTTCATTGAGTTTTTCCACCCAGTCCAATATTTCACTTAAATTATTAATATAGGCTTCTTCTTGCGCTGGATTAACTTTTATGCGTGCTAAGTGAGCAATTTTGTGTAGTGTATCTCGGTCTACTTTCATAATTCACCGGAGTTCGAGAATAATTTAAATTTGAATTTGTGGTATAGTATTAGAATAACCTAATCCGAGTTAGGGATATAAAATGCCAGCCTCCGGCTGGGTCCGAAGGACGGAACCATTTTGTAGCCCGGCCTGAGAAATGTAAAGCATTTCTCAGGTAACTCCCAAAAAAAACAAAAAATTTAATTAATCACAAAAATTTACAAAGAAAACAACAACAGAAAGATAGCTTAAAATAAACAAATTTAGCAAAATATATTCAAAAATATCATAAAAACTTTAGTTCCTATAAAATAAATAAGTATAGATAACTAAAAATTAACTTATTATAAATCAAATCAGTTAATTTATGCATTCTGTGAATTAAGCTGTTTATCGATGATCGAATATACTTGTTTTTTGAGACTATCCAAATCAGCCAGCGTTAAATTTTCGGTCTTGATGGGCTCATGATAAACTACATCAAGCCTGCCCCATTTTAATAAATAACTATGTTCGGGGAGTATTTGCCAGGCATTCATGATGGATGTAGGTACTATTGGAATGTTTTTCTCGATTGCGATCCGAAAAGCACCATCTTTAAAGCTTTCCATGGTAGGTGGGTGCTTCGCCCGAATGCCGCCCTCTGGGAAAATAAACAAACTTTGCCCCTTATCCGCCTGAGCCAAGGCCTCGATCAGTGCTGAATAGCGATCCTTGCGGCTTGACCGGTCCACGGTTATATGTAGTTGACTAAACATATACCCAAAAATGGGTAATTTTTTAAGACTTGCCTTACCGATAAACATTCCTGCAACCTTGGATAATCCTAAAATGGGGATATCAAGATATGAAAAATGATTGGCGCAGAAAACATATTGATTTTTAGGGTTTAAGGGTTGTTTGTAAATGATTTGTACTGGCATAAAAATGAATACAAAAAATAGCTTAGCCCACCAATAATTTAGCTTCCTGGCCAGTGGATGCAGCGCTTTAATCGGAATAAAAATAAAAAAAAATGGTAGCACGGCTATAAATACCAGTGCAAAGATGCCAATCGCATAAAAAGTATAGAGTTTGCGAAGTATATACATGAACGTTTATAAAATTGCTGGCAAAAATAGGTAATCTAGTCGTTTGTATCCACTATTTTTTAATAAAATTAATTTATAGATTTAGATTATTTAATTGGCTTAACCCATAATATACAGCGTGTATCGTCGTGAATGGTTGTTGCAATAAGTGTAGAGTCATTACCTTCTTTTAATTTCCATTGCATGATTTGTTGGTATTGTTTTGATGGGAAATTTCGCCTCTTGAGGGTAATTTTATTATGCCCAATGGCCTGCGTTACTTTTTTTCGTTGAATGGGCAGGATGTCTATGAGCTCAAAAGTAGTGCCAGGAAAGTTGCTACATAGGTGATTACTAGTATAAAGATGGGTGCTTTTGTGTAGCTTTTCAAGCTCAAATTTGCAAGCAAGGCTATTGAATCCGCCTGCTTTTAATATGGCTGTATTCGGCTCAAAAATATACTTTTTGGGTGCAGTTATGGTTGGAGTTAAAAGCTCCGCTGAAGGTGTAAAACGATAGGTTTCTTGGTTATTAAGGCGTAAATTGGTGGCGATTATGGTGAGATCTGATGTTTTTTCAGGTTTTAATTCAAATAGGAGCTCTTTGCACTCATTTTTGGTAGCTAATACAAATAGGCGATGCGCATGGCCTTTAAATTGCTCGATCGCTCTTGAAATATCAAGCAGGGGGGAGGTTTTGACCCAAGTGCTTTCAGCTTTTTTGAGGAAACTATCTAAGATTGCTACCACATTGGGACTACCATGCTCTAAGAAAAAGTTACGTTGCCCACCATGAGTTCTTCTGGCCGGGTCGAGATAAATGACATGGACCGTTGGCATTTGCTCAAGATATGTAAGTGCATCTTGGTGGATCACTTCCATATTAAGAGCAAGTTGTTTGGCGTTATATGCAGCAAACTGAGCAAGCTCCAGGTTTTTTTCAACGTAAGTGGTTTGATCAAATTGTCTGCCAATAAAGAATGTATCAACTCCCAGGCCCCCAGTAAGATCTACAAAGGAATTTCCTCCATTTATGATGGATGACTTGAAACGAGCTACTGCCTCACTGGTACACTGCTCAAGAGCTTGCCTGGAAGGGTACAATACATCGGTATTATGCCAACTCGGTAATTTATGTTTAGCACGTTGGCGGAGTTCAAGTTGCTGGGCAATGAGCGAAATAGGTAGGTGACTGTTTTGATATTTTAAAAGTAACTTTGTGGGATCAAATTGCTCGTGTTCACGCATAAATGGCATTACTTCAGGAGTAGAAAGTGCTTGAATTGTTGGATGCATGCGATAAAATTACGGGAAATTATTAAAATTACCTTAATTTTGAACGAATTTTGCAAAATTGGATCAATATATGTCTTTTTTGTACTAAATTGATATGTTTTAATGGTTATTAATTGATTATTTGCTTTTGCCTTGATGCAAATCAGAATCATTATTTAAAAAAACATCTAAATCGTAACAAATTCCTCAATTATTCGTTTATAAATATGTAGGCATTTTGATATAAGCCTAGAATTTGTTTTTTTTGCAACAGTATTAGTTGCACACAATCTATTTTCCCATATCAAGTATGGCCATTACAATTTAACTGACTATGAAGTTACATTACCCATATCTATTGTTTGTAGGCATGTTTGGCTTAATTGCAGCTGTAGCACAGCAAGCTAATTATTTACAACATGAAGTAAAACCCAAGGAGACGCTCTATGCCATTTCAAAGCAATACAATGTTAGTATAGATGAGCTAAATACTTTAAATCCAGTTCTGAAAGAGGGACTAAAAGTTGGGCAAATTATTAATATTAAACCCCTCACTAGCTCCAGTCAACCCAATTTGAATGGGGCTAAAACACATATTGTACAGCCCAAGGAAACCCTTTTTGGTATTTCGAAAGCTTATGCGGTATCTACCGAACAGCTTATTGCCTGGAACAATATTCAAAATAATCAAATTAGTATTGGGCAGACTTTAATTGTATCTGAGCCTCAAGCTACCCAACAAACGATAAGCTCGAAGCAAGAAGCGCCCACAACAAAAGAAACGTTCCCTCAAAAAAGTCAAACGCATATCGTTCAAGCTAAGGAGACGGCCTATTCGATTTCAAAGGAATATGAAATTAGTATTGATCAGCTTAAAGAATGGAATAAGCTAGAAGGACTTGATCTGCAAATAGGGCAGGAGCTCATCGTTTCGAATGGTATGAAGGCAGTGGCCGAACCAGTTAATCAAGCTACTAATTCTAACCCAACGGAAAGTTCTAAATCGGATTCAGCAGTAGCTACAAATGAGGTTACGAAACCCATTATTCATGAAAGTGGCGATGGATCTTTTGATAAAATTGTGGAAAACGGGCTTTGTGAGCGCATAAAAGGCTCTGATAATACGAAAAAATTCCTAGCGCTGCACCGATCGGCACCGATTGGCACTATTTTGCAGGTAAAGAACGAAATGAATGATTTGCTTGTGTTTGTGCGTGTGATTGGTAAGCTGCCAAATACAGGCGATAATAATAAATTAGTATTGAAAATATCAGAAGCTGCTTACGATCGTTTGGGCGCTATTGATGACCGTTTTCCAATTGAAATTTCATATGTACTTTGATCAAAAATTATGGATTCGTTTGTAGTATCGGCTAGAAAATATAGACCCAGTACATTTGAGACCGTAGTGGGGCAATCTCATATCACCACTACGCTAAAAAATGCCATACAGACCAATCAATTGGCACAGGCCTTCTTGTTTTGTGGCCCAAGAGGGGTAGGTAAGACTACCTCGGCGAGAATTTTGGCCAAAACGATCAATTGTGAAAATGTAACTGATGATGGAGAGGCTTGCAACGAATGTGCTTCTTGTAAAAGCCTAAACAATCAAACTTCATTCAATATTCATGAGCTAGATGCTGCTTCCAACAACTCGGTTGATGATATTCGAAATTTGGTAGACCAGGTTCGCTATGCACCCCAAGCTGGAAAATACAAAGTATATATTATTGATGAGGTTCACATGCTGTCGAATCAAGCATTCAATGCCTTTTTGAAGACACTGGAAGAGCCTCCTTCATATGCCATATTTATACTAGCTACGACCGAAAAACATAAAATTATCCCTACCATCCTATCGAGGTGCCAGATCTTTGATTTTAACAGGATTGAAGTGAGTGACATACAAGGTCACTTAGCGAAAATAGCTCAAAACGAAGGGGTAACAGCTGAGCCCGAAGCATTACAATTAATTGCACAAAAAGCGGATGGAGCATTACGAGACGCATTATCAATGTTTGACATGTTGGTTGCCTTTACGGGCAAGAGCTTGACCTATGCCTCAACCATTGAGCACCTCCACATATTAGATTACGATTATTATTTTAAGCTTATCGAGCACCTGCATGAAGAACGTATTAGCGATAGCCTTTTGTTGTTTGATGAGATTCTACAAAAAGGTTTTGATGGGCATTTGTTTGTAGTTGGGCTTTGCGAACATTTAAGAAACCTCATGGTTAGCCTAGCACCGGAGACCGTTCAACTTCTTGAAGTAAGTGATAAAATTAAGCAACAATTTTTAGATCAAAGTAAGAAAATAGGTAGATCTTTTATTGTATCGGCATTGAGCATTCTAAATCAATGTGATATTCATTACAAAAGTAGTAAAAATCAGCGGTTGCATGTTGAGCTGGCTTTGATTAAGCTGGCGTACCTAAGCCGTACGTTTAATTTGCAGGAGAACCCCCTAAAAAAAAAAGTAGCACTAGCCAACTAGTAAGTATTGAAACTCATGTTGAAAACACCGACTCACCAATTAAAGTTGATCAAAATACAGGCAAAAGTAAGCAATCTGAAGACCAACTCCTTGATGTTAGTAGTTCAAAAATAAT
Source organism: Bacteroidia bacterium (assembly GCA_030430325.1). Taxonomy (GTDB): domain Bacteria; phylum Bacteroidota; class Bacteroidia; order Cytophagales; family Cyclobacteriaceae; genus JAUIFR01. Next base: position 51,845 of record JAUIFR010000003.1, read on the forward strand.
TGAGAACAAAGCGGAGAATCAACAAGCGGAGCTTACCGAAACAAAAACTACGCATAAAGAGGATACACTGCAATCTACAAATGGAATAAATAAAAAATTAAAGGCTAAGGTACCAGGTAAAACCCCTTCCTTACCAAATTTAAACGATTTACATGAGGAAAGTAAGATGGCTGAGCAATCAGAAGAGCTATCCGAAAATCAAGTTAACCAAGTTGATATTGAAATTAAACCTGTAGAACCCGATCAAGTGAAACAGGCACTTACAAACTTTGCTGAAAAAATGCGAAATGAGGGGAAAACTCAAATTTATACGTTGCTCAATCAGCCTTTTCAGTGGAATGAGCCCCAGTTTATTCTAACCCTTACGCATCCAGTACACGAGGATATTATCAACGAAATTCGTCAGGATTTACTTCAGTTTATTCGTGATGAAGTAAGTAACCCGACTATACAATTAAGTATAGAGTTAAAAGACGATACTCCCCAGCAGCGGAAATTATATACCAATTCTGAAAAATTTGAATATTTATCACAGAAATACCCTTTGCTTAAAGAGTTACAAGAACGATTAGGGCTTGACCCAGATTTTTAAATTTCATGAATTTAGCAAAAATAGATCAAAATAAATTATATTTTGAATAAATTAGGCAAAATAAGTTCATTTAATTTAAGTGCCACATATTACCTTTCCAAAAAGGGTTGCACAAATATTTAAATCTTACAAATTATTTTCACAATTAAAATATTACATGAGAAAGTAAAGTGGAATCAATGATCATGAATTGCCATAATATATAGCTAAATTAGAATAATAATTTAAAAAAAGGAACGATTCTTTCACTATAATAAATGGCAGGTATGAAGAACATCATCATTATTATTTTACTTACCTTTGTTTGCAATATGGTCATTGCACAAACGCAGCGCTTACTAATCGCCAAAAATTCAGCAAAAGTTTATGTAAAACCCACATTGGAAGAGCAATTTGAAATGCATACTTCTAAAAACCATAAGAAAAAAGTGCCTATTAAAACTTTGAAAAAGATGCCCCTTGATCACCAACACAAAATGATTACCAATTATGGCAAAAATTTGTTAAAACGATTACGTGGTAATTCTAAAATCTATCTTTATTGGATGGGCAGTTATTTTGCTGAAGTTAAAGAGGGTAATGAAGGTGAAGTTAAAAGCGTCCTACTGTTTACACATCACTCATGGTTGGAACATTATTCAGAGCCGCAGGCTCATTATACTGAAAAGCTACAAATGTATAGTGACATACCAGGCCTACTTGACCTGATTAAGCAAAATTAGGAATATTCTAAGGGAATATCTTTGGGTTGCCATTCTTCTTTATTAATTTAGATAATTAATAAAGAAGAATGGCACATGCGCATCCTATATCCTATATGTTTAGCTTTATGTTTTTGCTCATGCAAGCCCAATGATCAACCTACACCATTTAATAATATTCAGACGGAACGACTTTTATCTAATGATTCTACAAAAATATGGTCACAAATTAGTTATGCCATAAATGGAGAAGAATTTTCACCTTCTTGTGAGCAACAGCAAATCACATTTATCAAATCAGACGATGCCAGACAAGTGGTCATGCAAAATGCTGATAATTGTATGGCCGATACACTTTTGTGGACCATCCATCCTACAAATACAGTATTGGCTGCAGATTCATTGCTTTTATTAACTGATACATCTAGCATAACATGGCATATTGAAAGACTTACCTCACTTTATGCTACCTTTCGTTATAGCAAGGGTGATCAAACTATTGTTGAATCATACCAACATCAAAGCGAATGAGTCCATCCCTGTTTAAACATTCAAATAGTATAAAAAATGGCTAAGCCTTTAAAACTTGCCGTACTTTTATCAGGAAATGGTACAAATTTCCAAGCCATTCTAGATGCTATCGATGCGAAGCAACTAAACGCTAAAGTCGAGCTTGTTTTGTCAAATAAAAAAGAGGTTCATGGCCTAACTCGAGCAAAAAACTATGGCATAAAGCATCATTGGATAAACCGTAAAAATTTTGAGAATACAGACCAATATTTTGATGCCTATATTCAATTACTACAAGAGACCGAAGTTGACCTCGTGGTTTTGGCAGGTTTTTTATTGGTACTACCACCACGCTTTATTAAAGCATTTTCATATAAAATTATAAATATTCATCCATCGCTGATCCCAAGCTTTTGTGGAAAAGGGTTTTATGGGGAAAAGGTGCATCAAGCAGTTTATAATTCCGGCGTAAAACTAACTGGTGCAACCGTGCATTTTGTAGATGAAGGGACGGATACGGGTCCTATAATACGACAAGAGGCAACTGCCATTTCGACTGAAGATACAGTAGTATCCATTGCTCAAAAAGTACTTAAAGTGGAGCATAAATTATTAGTTGAGAGTTTAAAGCTCATTGCAGATGGCAAAACGAAACTAATTAAACAAGGTGAACAATATAAAGTTGCTATATTGACCTAAACTCAGATTATCATTTTTTGGATTCTCCTGCTAAATGTTCAACTTTGTAGCAAATCACCTTTTATGAAAATACATCATGAACATTGCCCTCTCTGTGAGCAAAAAAGTGGATCGTCTTTTTTACAAACTACAGATTATTCGATTTCGAAAGAAACATTTACCATTGAAAAATGTGGAAATTGCCAGTTCAAATATACGCAAGATGTAGCTGATCAACAGCATATTGGCAAATACTATCAAAGTGAAGACTATGTTTCGCATTCCAATACGAGTAAAGGCATCATTAATACGCTTTACCATATGGTCCGAAGGTATATGCTTGGTAAAAAATGGCGTTTACTCAAAAAATACCATCAAGGAACGCAATTATTGGACGTAGGATGTGGTACAGGTCATTTTTTAAATTTTACCCAAAATAAAGGCTACCAAGTAACGGGGATTGAGCAAGACCCTGGAGCTAGAAAATTTGCGCAAGAGCAATTTAATATTACTGCACACGATACACAACTTATAGACCGTAATGAAAATCTAAAAAAGTTTGAAATCATCACACTGTGGCATGTATTGGAGCATGTTCATGACCTTAAAGGCTATATGAGTTGGTTTCATAAAAATTTAGTTGATGATGGTGTACTCATTATTGCAGTGCCGAATGCAGGCAGTTGGGATGCTTGCCATTATGGGAAATTTTGGGCTGCCTATGATGTTCCGCGGCATTTATGGCATTTTTCGGCAAGTACAATGGCGCAATTAGCCCAACTAAGTGGGTTTAAAATTATTAAGACACACCGAATGCCATTTGACGCTTATTATAATGCCATGCTGAGTGAGAAATATCAAGGAAATGGCCCTTTGATCTCATTGATTAAAGGTTTGGTGATTGGTGCTTGGGTTAATTGGCGCTCACTTTGGAATAAAAATGGGTCTAGCTCAATGATTTATGTGATGCAGAAATCGAATGCGTAATTCAATAAATTTTGCAAAATACGTTTATTATATAAATAATATTGCGCGTATTTTGCTAATTACATTCAAAATAATCGCATTTTTCTCAATAAAATCAATCCACAGACTAAGATTAATGTAATTATGCCAACATACCAAGGTGTAAAAGCATATTTTCGTTGAATCGATATAGGATTACTATTGCCAATTTGAATAAATGGTGACCAATAAGCCGGGTGCTTCATGGCTTCTGGTGCATGTTCAATATAAGTTAATTTGGCTTGACGGAGTGCTTCTGATTTACTCATCCCATCAGTAAGTCCTTTATAAAACTCCTCCATAATGTTGGCTGTTGCCAGATCATCCACTTGCCAGAGTGATACAACCAGCGAAGGTACACCCGCGTACATAAATGATCGCGCCAAGGATGCCACCCCATTACCCCGCTCAAATTTACCATAGCCTGTTTGGCAAGCCGAAAGCACCACTAGGTCAGCGTTAAGTTCCATTTTAGAGATTTCATAAGCTTGTAAAAAATCATTTTCAGTGCTATCCTGCGTATCAGTGAACGCCAAACTCGATAAAGTTGGAAACTTCTCGTCGAGCAAACCGTGCATGGCCAAATGGATGATACCATACTGACTTGCTTTCTCTTTAAAAGTACGCTCTGAGGCCAGGGAATCATATATAAATAAACCTGTAAATGAACGAGCTAATCCAGCTACTTCTTGCCGGGCAGCAGGCAGATAACCTAATTCACTTCTTAATTTTACATTCATTGGTATGAGCTGATCGACCTGTGGTAATTCATGTTCATTTTTTTCATAGCTAGCAGCTAGTGCAAATAACTCTCCATTGTGGTTAGTAGATTGCTCTTTTTTAAAATTTTCAAGCCATAAGGTGGCCGAAAAATTGTAACTTACTTCATAATCTTGGATTAGGTAGCGTATACTTTGGAAGCTTGGCGTATGCTTATTTGGAGCAGTGGACACAAAAGTTTCGAATGGGAGATGGTACAGCTCCCCATCAGGGATGAAGATCAAATGCTTCTTATCCTTAATTTCAACATTTAAAGGAGCAATCAGTTGATGATAAAACCAATAGGCTAGTTCATTTAAGTCACTATACTTCACTGTTTGGTTATCTAATACATCAAAATTACTCAGCTGTTTTCGATATTCATTTATTTTAGATGAAATACTATGATCAATGTCCTTTTTCTTGATCAGGGCCATATTCTGATCAATATAAATGATGAATAACATAGAATCGCCTATAACATACTCAATGAGGGCTTCATTCTGACTTAGGTTTTTTTGAACTTCAATTATACTGGCTTGATGATTTTGATATTGAAATTGAGCATATTTAGGGTAATCTTTTTCAACTTGTTTCATAAATGCTGAAATTTGAAGATTTACTTCATTTAGTAACATTCTAAGACTGTCATTTTCATTTTGAGACCGTTTTTCTAACAACTTCGCTTGAAGCTCAGCATGTTTTTTTTTCATTCGCCTTTCTTTATAAATTAAAGAATCTGGTAAATCACCCAATTGGTAAGCTTGAGAAGCCATAGCGGCCTCCATGAGCAATGCAGATTTATGAAACTCTACATTATGATAAGCCAGATTTACATTTTTATCTAAATCTAAGACATTTAAACTTCGAAGCATCCAATCATGGCTTTTAGCTAGTAAGCGCAGTTTATCTTGATCATTAAAATAATTATCTCGGCTACGTTTTAGCAAATACATGGCTAAATCTGCAACTAAGATCTGCTTTTGCCTGCTTTCAGGGTTATTTTCTACAGCCAGCAAATCAAACATACAAGCTAGCGTTTTTTCTACTTCGATAACATGTTCATAAGAAGGAAATGCTAAATTTTTTAGCTTATCGACCCATACTAGATCAATATTTTTGCTCAGATTTTTTTTACTCATCGAACCAAGAGCCTCATGAGCATATTCCCAAGCTTTTTGAGTTTGGCCTTTGTTTTTATATAAATACGCTAAGTTGTTTAAAGACCAAGAATATAGAAAATGACTATTTCCTAACGTTTTTTTTCTAATTTGTAAGGCTTCTAGATAAAGTTGCTCGGCCTCGTTACTGCGCCCCACTTTTTCATATAATACGGCCAAATTATTCAAGGAATGTGCATATTTATGATGATTTTTTCCCAATGATATACCATGGATATGTAAAGTCTTCAGGTAGAGAGAATCTGCCAGTTCATAGCGTCCCATCTTTTCATACAATACAGCCAAGTTATTTAAGATAGTGGCATAATTCAAATGATTTTCCCCCAAAGCATTTACGAATATTTCTATAGCTTCAAAGAAGAGGTGCTCAGCTTTTTTATTATGTCCCATCAAGTGATAAAATCCAGCCAAATTATTAAGGATAATTGCATAATCAGAATGGGTTTTACCGATAACTTTTGCGAATATTTTTCTAGCTTCTAGATTGAGGGGTTCAGCTTCGTTATAGCGACCTATACTGGCATATAAGTTAGCCAAATTATTCAATATAGTCATATAAAGAAGATGTTCCTTTCCCAAAATCTTAGCACTAATACTTAAAGCTTCTAGGTGTAATGGTTCAGCGTCCTTATAGCGCCCCAATCCTACATATACCACTGCTAAGTCATCTGTAAAATTTGCATAAGTAGAATCCATTTCACCATACTCTTGGCGGGCTTTTTCTCTACCATATGCAGCATAATTATGTGCATATTCATACTTTCCTTGAATGTACAATGATTCAAATATACTATCCAGCTCAGCATAACTCATTTTTTTTAAATCTTGCGCCATACTCACAGAGCCTAAAAAATAAAGCAAGCAAAAGCCTAAAATCATTAGGATTCTCTTCATAACAAATGGTATTTTTTTGAAGTTAAAAAACTGGTAGGTAGGTGGTAAAAGTAAATATAGAATAAATTTTGGAATAAATACAAGAATGGCTCGTTTAAAATCGATTGGTGTAGGCTCTTTGGCTCAGAAACATTATTTTTATTCAACAATATTTGCTAAATACATTTAAAATTTGAATAATTTTGATTATATTTTGCTAAATTTATTTAAAATTTCATTTTCTCGCACTTTTCTGGCGCAGGTTCCCCGAACCTGTGCCTTAGGACAATTATTTTGTCGAAAAATCAATGTAAAACCC